>NZ_JBVHJO010000007.1:273291-495676 GCF_055559995.1 Streptomyces sp. NPDC023541 | reverse complement strand
GCCCCCACGCCCGGGGGGGGGCGGGCGCGCCGCGCCCCGCCCCCCCCCCCGCCCCCCCCCCCCCCCCCCCCCCCCGGGGGGGGGGCCCCCGGGGGGGGGGGGGGGCGCCCCCCCCGGCAGCGGCGCCGTCGGGGGCTCCGCCCCCGGGACCCCCGCGCCTCGAACGCCGGCGGGACTGAAGGGGGTCAGGCCTCCAGGGCCGAGAGCTGGGCCGTGAACCACTGGGCCGGGGGAAGGGCCGTCGCGGCGGCGGCCAGCCGCTTGGTGCGCTCCGCACGCTCCGCCACCGGCATGGCCAGCGCCGCGTGCAGCGCCTCCGCCGTCTGCGACACGTCGTACGGGTTGACCGTCAGCGCGTCCTCGCGGAGCTCCTCGTACGCCCCCGCGCCCGTCGACAGCACCACCGCGCACCCCGCCTCCGACACCACCGGGATCTCCTTCGCCACCAGGTTCATCCCGTCCCGCACCGGGTTCACCAGTGCCACGTCCGCCATCCGGTAGACCGCCAACGACCGCGCGAAGTCGTCCTTCACCGACACCAGCACCGGCTGCCAGTCCTCCGTGCCGAACTCCGCGTTGATCTCCGCCGCCAGCTCCGAGACGGCCGCCGTGTAGTCCCGGTACACCTTCAGGTCCTGCCGTGACGGGTAGGCCGAGGCCAGGTGCACCACCCGGCCGCGCCACTCGGGGTGGACCGCCAGCAGCTCCCGGTAGGCCAGCAGGCCGCGCAGGACGTTCTTCGACAGCTCCGTCCGGTCCACCCGGGCGATCGTCTTCCGGTCCCCGACCTCCGCCCGCAGCTCCGCCAGCTTCGCGTCCACCTCCGGCCGGTGCGCGAGCGCCCGCAGCTCGTCGGCGTCCACGCCCAACGGGTACACGGCCACCTCGGTCCGCTTGTGCCGCACCGGACTCGCCGGGTTCTTCTGGACGTACCTCGCGTGCGGCGGCTCCGTCCCGGCCGCGGACTTCGGCTCGGCGACGCCCCGTTCGTCGTCCAGGTGCGTGCCGCTCATGAAGGCGTCCGCCCAGGCCCAGGTGTGGAAGCCGACGACGTCCGCGCCGAGCATCCCCCACACCAGCTCGCTGCGGATGCCGTCGGGCAACATCCCCAGGACCTCCTGCGAAGCCCACGGGGTGTGCGTGAAGTGCGCGATCCGCAGGTCCGGCCGCAGTTCCCGCAGCTGCCCCGGGACCAGGGCCAGGTGGTAGTCCTGCACCAGCACACGGGCACCCTGCGCCGCCTCCTCGGCGAGGGCGCGCGCGAAGGCCTCGTTGTACGCCACGTACGAGCCCCACAGGCGCCGGAACTCCGCGTCGAAGACCGGCTCGCGCGGCACGTCGTACAGGTGGTGGTGGGTGAACCACAGCACCGAGTTCGCGATGCCGTTGTACGCGTCGTCGTACATCGTGGGATCGATGTCCAGCATCCGGACGCCCGGCTCGGAGACGTCCCGCCGGACCGCCTCCCGGTCCGCGTCCGACAGCGCCGCGCAGATCCACAGCGCCCCCGGCTGCTCCGCCAGGGCCGCCGAGAGTCCGGACACGAGACCACCCCCGCCGCGCCGGGCACTGAGGGTGCCGTCGTCGGAGAGGGCGTAGGAGAGCGGGCCGCGGTTCGCCGCGACGAGTACCTGAGAAGCCATGCGGCGAACCTAGCCCGGCCTGCGCTCGCTCAAACGTATGGACACGGTCAGGCGACGTGGCGCCGGCCGTACTCCTGAACGCCCAGCATCGGCGGCCGCTCCTCGGTGTCCACCGCGTACGTCCGTGGCACGAAGCCCTCCGGTCCCCGCTCGAACTGCGTCAGCTCCGGCCGTACGAGGTGCCCGCGCGAGAGCCGCACCTGAGCCGTCCGGTAGATCGCCGCGGCCATCCGGCCCAACGCCTGACCGCCCTGGTGGCGGTGCAGCCGTACGCCCACGTCCACCTGGGCCAGCGCGTCCAGTCCGACCGTGTGCAGCGCGTCGACCAGCAGGCCCAGCTCGACGCCGTAGCCGACGGGGAAGGGCAGGCGCTCCAGCAGCGAGCGCCGTACGGCGTACTCGCCGCCCAGCGGCTGGACGAAGCCGGCCAGCTGCGGCCAGTGGAGGTTCAGCAGAGGGCGGGCGACCAGCTCGGTGACCCGGCCGCCCTGGCCCGGTGCGTCGCCGAGCGGGCGGTCGTACATCGCCTTGACGAAGTGCACGCCGGGGTCGGTCAGGAGCGGGCCGACGATCCCGGAGACGAAGGAGGCGGAGAAGTCCCGCAGGTCGGCGTCGACGAAGCAGACGATGTCCCCGCCGGTGACCAGCAGCGAGCGCCACAGCACCTCGCCCTTGCCGGGCAGCGCCGGGATCCGCGGCAGGATCTCGTCGCGGTGCACCACCCGGGCGCCGGCCTTCGCCGCGACCTCGGCCGTCCGGTCGGCCGAGCCCGAGTCGATCACGACCAGCTCGTCCACGAGGGGGACCGGCAGCCCCTCGATCAGCTCACGCCGGATCACCTCGACGATCGCGCCGACCGTCGCCTCCTCGTCCAGCGCGGGCAGCACCACGCTGACCGTGGTCCCGGCCGCCCGTTTGAGGTCGAGCAGCTGGTCGAGCGGTCGGTCGGCGGCGGACCAGGAGCGGTCGGCCAGCCAGCGCTCCACCTCTTCCAGCACTCTCAGCACTCCCTGCGTGTCGGCGTTATCGGCCTTTATGTGATCCATCTCGCGGTTCGGACGGCTGTCTCAACCGCCCGGCCCTTCGGTTACAGTCTTGAACAACGCGAAGGACCACCGCATGCCGGGGTCCCCCGCGTACAAACGCACCGGCGCGCCACAGAGCGCGTGTGCCGGTGCCATACCGCTCATCCAGAGGGGCAGAGGGACACGGCCCGTTGAAGCCCCGGCAACCCTCCAGTCGGTTCTCGCGATCGCGCAGCAGCGCTCGTCAGCGAGGTCCCCGGCTAGGGAAGGTGCCAATTCCGTCTCATGGCGAAATGCGCCATGGGGAAGATGAGGAGAAAGGGCCTCGCCATCATGGCTGCACAGACTGTCGCCACCTCTGTCGATCTCGGACCTGCCACCGGCCTTTCCTGTCGCGAGTGCGGTACCCGCTTCGAGCTCGGCCCCATCTTCGCGTGCGTCGAGTGCTTCGGACCGCTGGAAGTCGCCTACGAGCTCCCGACCGGTGACCCCGAAGCCCTGCGCGCCGCGATCGAGGCCGGCCCCAACAACATCTGGCGTTACGCGCCGCTGCTGCCCGTCCCCGCCGACGTGGCGTCCAAGCCCAGCCTGAACCCCGGCTTCACCAAGCTCGTCGACGCGGCGAACCTGGCCAAGGAGCTGGGCGTCACCGGCAAGCTGTACGTCAAGGACGACTCCGGCAACCCGACGCACTCCTTCAAGGACCGCGTCGTGGCCATCGCCGTCGAGGCCGCCCGCGCCTTCGGCTTCACCACCCTGTCCTGCTCCTCCACCGGCAACCTGGCCGGCGCCGTCGGCGCCGCGGCCGCCCGGGCCGGTTTCCGCTCCTGCGTGTTCATCCCGCACGACCTGGAGCAGGGCAAGGTCGTCATGGCCGGTGTGTACGGCGGCGACCTGGTCGGCATCGAGGGCAACTACGACGACGTCAACCGCTTCTGCTCCGAGCTCATCGGCGACCCGCTGGGCGAGGGCTGGGGCTTCGTCAACGTCAACCTGCGCCCCTACTACGGCGAGGGCTCCAAGACCCTGGCGTACGAGATCTGCGAGCAGCTCGGCTGGCAGCTGCCCGACCAGATCGTCATTCCGATCGCGTCCGGCTCGCAGCTGACGAAGATCGACAAGGGCCTGCAGGAGCTGGTCAAGCTCGGCCTCGTCGAGGACAAGCCGTACAAGATCTTCGGAGCCCAGGCCGAGGGCTGCTCCCCGGTGTCGACCGCCTTCAAGGCCGGTCACGACGTGGTCCGCCCGCAGAAGCCGAACACCATCGCCAAGTCCCTCGCGATCGGCAACCCGGCGGACGGCCCGTACGTCCTGGACATCGCGCGCCGCACCGGCGGCTTCGTCGAGGACGTCAACGACGAGCAGGTCGTCGAGGCCATCAAGATCCTCGCCCAGACCGAGGGCATCTTCGCCGAGACCGCGGGCGGCGTGACCGTCGGCGTGACGAAGAAGCTCATCGAGAACGGGCAGCTCGACCCGGCGCTGACCACAGTCGTCCTCAACACCGGTGACGGCCTCAAGACCCTGGAGGCGGTGGCCGCGGACAGCGGACAGACCGCCACCATCCGCCCCAGCCTGGACGCGTTCCGCGCCGCCGGCCTGGCCTGACCACCCTCCACGTACTACCGGAAAGGCAGTAGCGCCATGAGCGTCAACGTCCGCATCCCCACCATCCTGCGCACCTACACCGCCGGTCAGGCCGAGGTCCCGGCCGAGGGTGCGACCCTCGCCGAGGTCATCGAGTCCCTGGAGAAGAACCACCCGGGCATCGCCGCGCGGGTCCTGGACGACCAGGGCAAGCTCCGCCGCTTCGTGAACGTCTACGTCAACGACGACGACGTGCGCTTCGAGGGCGGGCTGGAGGCGGTGACGCCGGACGGCGCCGGCGTCTCGATCATCCCGGCCGTCGCGGGCGGCTGCTGATCCGGGGCTGAACCCCGGCCGAAAACCGAAATTGCCCCCTCCGCTAAAAGTGGAGGGGGTAATTCTGCTTGATTGGGCACGGTAGAGTTGGGGAAGTCCCCTCCGCTGGACTTGCCCGCTGCATATGAACGGGTCGCGTGAGGGTCGACATCGGGTCAATGTGCAGGCGCGGTATGGGGCTTTGGCGAGATATGCGGGGCCCGAGTTGCCCTGGAATATGCCAAATTTTCACTCTATTTCAATGTTTCTCGGTGTCCAGATTTCTCGTCGGATTGACCTGTTGCAGACAGCACTCGCGCAGATACATTCAGCCTCGGTCGACGCGTTCCGACGCAAGTTCTGACCCGGGAACGCGAAGTGCGTTCCCGCGCAAGGGCCAGTAATAGGGGAGTTAGGCATGGCTCAGGGCACCGTCAAGTGGTTCAACGCGGAGAAGGGCTACGGCTTCATCGCGGTCGACGGTGGTGCGGATGTGTTCGTCCACTACAGCGCCATCCAGATGGACGGGTACCGCACCCTTGAAGAGGGTCAGCGGGTCGAGTTCGAGATCTCGCAGGGCCAGAAGGGTCCGCAGGCGGACATGGTCAAGCTCGCGCTCGGCTAGTCCCGGAGCATCGACCACCGACGCTCGGTCTTCCGTCGAAGACCCGGAAGATCCACGAGGGGCCCACATCCCGGACACGGGATGTGGGCCCCTCGCGTGTGCGCCCGACGGCGCCGGGATCGTCCCCCCGAGCCGCTTGCGCGCACCCGTCACCCGACCGCCACCCCTCATCGAGGCTTCTTCGAAGCCGCTTGCACTCTCGGGGGTCGAGTGCTAATCATTGGCGTTAGCACTCTACGAGTGAGAGTGCTACTGAAACGAGGACCGGGTCGGTGAGGCCCGCAGGGTCCGGTGGGAAGGAACCGCCGGGCACGCAGGCCGTCCGTCGCGGGCGCGGGCGCGGTCCTGGGAGCAATCCACCGCTGTCCGGGAGGACCACTTCAGATGGCCAAGATCATTGCGTTCGACGAGGAGGCCCGTCGCGGCCTCGAGCGTGGGATGAACCAGCTCGCCGACGCCGTCAAGGTCACCCTTGGCCCCAAGGGTCGCAACGTCGTCCTTGAGAAGAAGTGGGGCGCCCCCACGATCACCAACGATGGTGTCTCCATCGCCAAGGAGATCGAGCTCGAGGACCCGTACGAGAAGATCGGCGCCGAGCTGGTCAAGGAAGTCGCCAAGAAGACGGACGACGTCGCCGGCGACGGTACGACCACCGCCACCGTCCTGGCCCAGGCGCTCGTCCGCGAGGGCCTGCGCAACGTGGCCGCCGGTGCCAACCCGATGGCCCTCAAGCGTGGAATCGAGAAGGCCGTCGAGGCCGTCTCCGCCGCCCTGCTCGCCCAGGCCAAGGATGTCGAGACCAAGGAGCAGATCGCTTCCACGGCCTCCATCTCCGCCGCCGACACCCAGATCGGCGAGCTCATCGCCGAGGCCATGGACAAGGTCGGCAAGGAAGGCGTCATCACCGTCGAGGAGTCCCAGACCTTCGGTCTGGAGCTGGAGCTCACCGAGGGCATGCGCTTCGACAAGGGCTACATCTCGGCGTACTTCGCCACCGACATGGAGCGCATGGAGTCGTCCCTCGACGACCCGTACATCCTGATCGTCAACTCCAAGATCGGCTCGGTCAAGGACCTGCTGCCGCTCCTGGAGAAGGTCATGCAGTCCGGCAAGCCGCTGCTGATCATCGCCGAGGACGTCGAGGGCGAGGCCCTGTCGACCCTGGTCGTCAACAAGATCCGCGGCACCTTCAAGTCCGTCGCCGTCAAGGCCCCGGGCTTCGGCGACCGCCGCAAGGCCATGCTCGGTGACATCGCCATCCTCACGGGCGGCACGGTCATCTCCGAGGAGGTCGGCCTCAAGCTCGAGAACGCGGGCCTGGACCTGCTCGGCCGCGCCCGCAAGGTCGTCATCACCAAGGACGAGACGACCATCGTCGACGGTGCCGGTGAAAGCGACCAGGTCGCCGGTCGCGTGAACCAGATCCGCGCCGAGATCGAGAACTCCGACTCGGACTACGACCGCGAGAAGCTCCAGGAGCGCCTCGCGAAGCTGGCCGGCGGCGTGGCCGTCATCAAGGCCGGTGCCGCGACCGAGGTCGAGCTCAAGGAGCGCAAGCACCGCATCGAGGACGCCGTTCGCAACGCGAAGGCGGCCGTCGAGGAGGGCATCGTCGCCGGTGGTGGCGTGGCCCTGCTGCAGGCCTCCGCGGTCTTCGAGAAGCTGGAGCTGGAGGGTGACGAGGCGACCGGCGCCAACGCCGTGAAGCTCGCGCTGGAGGCCCCGCTGAAGCAGATCGCCGTCAACGGTGGTCTCGAAGGCGGCGTCGTCGTCGAGAAGGTGCGCAACCTTCCGATCGGTCACGGCCTGAACGCCGCGACCGGCGAGTACGTCGACATGATCGCCGAGGGCATCATCGACCCGGCGAAGGTCACGCGCTCTGCCCTGCAGAACGCCGCGTCCATCGCCGCGCTGTTCCTCACCACCGAGGCCGTCATCGCCGACAAGCCCGAGAAGGCCGGCGCCGGCGCCCCGGGCGGCATGCCGGGCGGCGACATGGACTTCTGATCGACCTGAAGGTTGATCGGCTGTTCTCGAACGAGGGCGGCACCCCCACGGGGGTGCCGCCCTCGGGCGTTCCCGCGCCGGCCCGGAGGCGGGAAAACCGCTGGCCGGGGTGGGTCGGGCTGTGTGACCGTACGGCCCATGGGCCAATCCGTCGCTTCTCCCGTCCCGCGCACCACCGATCCCGTCGATCCAGGGCGGGGCTGAACGGGGGATGGGGAGTTCGCGGGCGTACCCCGTGTACCGGACCGACGACCTCGGTGAGGCGTACCGGCGGGCCCGGCTGTTGTGCGGGCGGATGAGGCCGCTCGAACCGGAGATGTGGCTGTGCGCGCGGACGGAGAGCGTCGCGGAGGCCCGCGGGATGGCGGCGCTGCTGCCGACGGGCATGTTCGATCCGTCGGACTACTGGGCGGCGGCGGACACCTGGTACCTGGGTGCCGAACTGCCACGCGACGACCGGGAGCTGGCGGCGGCGCTGCCGCTGACCGTCGACGCGTACGCGGCTCCCGGGCCGGTGGAACAGGCGTTCCTGCGGGCGCTGCGCGGCGGGGCGGCCACGATGCTGTGGCGGGGGGCCTGGCCGGACGTGCCCGGGATACCGTCCTCGTCGGCCGATCCGACGAACCAGCGGGTGGAGCTGGACCTCAACGAGGAGCATCCCGACGGGCGGCACACCGTCTACGTGCACTTCGCGACCGCCGACGACGTGGGCGCCGCCCATCTCGCGGCCCTCGTCGGCGGGACCGTGCTCGGGCCCGTGCAGATCGGCCGCTGACCGGGGCCGGGCCGGTCCGCATAGGCTGGACGCATGGCTGACCTCTTCGTCAAGATCTGCGGGCTCAGGACCGCGCCGGACGTCGCTGCCGCGGTGGCGGCCGGGGCCGACGCCGTCGGGTTCGTGTTCGCCCCCGGCAGCCCACGCACGGTCGACGCCGCGACCGCGCGCGAGCTGGCGGCCCGGGTCCCGGACTCGGTGCTGACCGTCGGGGTGTTCCGCGGCCAGTCCGTCGAGGAGGTGCGCCGCTTCACCGAGGAGAGCGGCGTACGGGGCGTGCAGCTGCACGGCGAGGAGGGCCCGGGCGACTTCGCGGCGTTGCGGGCCGAGGGCCGCACCCTGCTGCGGGCCACCGCCGAGCGGGTGGAGCGCTGCGGCGAGTACGGCGAGGACCTCCTGCTGCTCGACGCCCCCGACCCCGGCTCCGGCAAGCCGTGGAACTGGGGGTCGGCCGACTTCATCGCGCCCGAGGGGCGGTGGCTGCTGGCAGGCGGGCTGAACCCGGGCAACGTGCGCGAAGCGCTCGCGGTCACCGGGGCGTGGGGCGTGGACGTGTCCAGCGGCGTCGAGCGGGAGCGCGGCGTCAAGTCGCCGGAGCTGATCCGCGCCTTCGTCGAGGCGGTGCGCGGAGCCTAGGTCGTGTCGTCGAAGTCCCGCCCGGCCGGCGGCCCTTCGGGCGGCCGCCGCTACTTTGACGACACTCCCTGAGGGCTGTGGCCCCGTGCGGGCGATCGGCACGGTCACGGGATCGGGCGCGCCGCATGGGATCCGGCGCACGGGGCACCAGGGCGGTGAGGACGCTTCGTCGTTCAGGAGGTGGAAGCGGTGCGCCGTACGAAGGTGCTGAACTCCTTTCCCGCCGGTGACCCTTACGGCAGTTGGCCCGCCGAGGAGTACGCGGCCAGGTGCCGGGAGCGCGGGCAGCGGGCGACCGTCGTGATGGACCTCGACAGGGACGCCTTCCTCGTCGTGGCCCTCGACGCTGAGGCGCCGCACGGGGCGGTGTGACACCGCCCGCCGCCGCGGGGGAGTGCGTCAGGAAGCCGCGCGCCAGATCGTCATGTCGGCCCTGAGCCAGCTGGGGTCCTTCGACAGGCCCGGGGCGGACTTGATCCCGATGACGAACAGCGCGATGTCCCCCGAGGGGTGCCTGACGCAGACCTCGCTGCCGGCCGCCAGGACGTGCAGCGTCAGGTCGTTCTTCTTCGCGAACTCCAGCTCCTCGCGGCACGTTTCGAGGTTGCCGGTGCCCGCCTTCTGGGGCATGGAGAACACGCTGGCGTCGCTCTCCATGCGGCAGCCGCTGGCGAGACCGCACTTCATGCGGATGTCCCCGGTGCGGTCACCGTCCTCGTGCTGGACGGGCTCCTTGAAGCTGATCGAGTTCTTCTCGTTCAGCTCCAGCCCGGGGTACGGGACGGGCTTGGGCGGCTGTGAGGCGCTCGGCGTCGGAGTGGGGGTGGGCGTGGGGGCGGTGCCGGCCGGCGTCGCCGCCGGGCCGGACGACGTGGTCGCGGCGCCCTCCCGTCCGGCCGCCCGGTCCGTCCCGTCCATCAGCTTCCAGCCCAGACCCGCGAGCGTCAGCGCGCCGGTCATCGCCACCACGCCGGCGACCCGCGCGGTGCGCCGCCGCTTGTGGACCGCCGCCGGAGCGCCCGCCCCCGCCTGCGCCCCAGCCGGTGCCGGTGCCTGTGCCTGCGCGTCCGCTTCCGCCGACGCGCCCGACGACGTCGCGTGCCCCGGTGCCAGTGCCGGGGCTCCGGCCGGGGCGGCCGTCACGTGACCCGCGCCGGCCCCCGGCGCCTCGTCCCCCCACGTCGTCGCCGCGGCGGGCCGGGCGACCGGATCCGGTATCTCCTCCTCCAGGCCCGCGACCTCCCGCCAGACGGCCGGTCCGCCGCCCGCGACGGCCTCGTCGCCCAGGTACTCGCGGCACCACGCCAGGATCTCCGCCGGGGTGGCCCGCTCCTCCGGGGCGGTGGCCAGGCACAGTGCGAACAGCGGCCGCAGCGGTTCCGGCAGTTGGGTCAGGTCGGGTTTGGAGTGGACGATCCGGAACAGCACGGTCATGGAGGGGCCGTCCCCGTACAGCGGCTTGCCCAGTGCCGCGAACGCCGCCGTCTGGCCCAGCGCGAAGACGTCGGTGGCCGGCGTGGTCTCGCCCGCCAGCCCCTGTTCGGGGGCCATGTACTGGGGCGTGCCGATGGTGTTGCCCGTGGCGGTGGCGGTGAGGCCGGAGGCCTGCGAGATGCCGAAGTCGATGACGCGGGGCCCGTCGGCGGCCAGCAGTACGTTCGACGGCTTGAGGTCGCGGTGCACGACGCCCGCGGCGTGGACGGCCACGAGGGCCTCGGCCACGCCCGCCATCAGCCACACCACGGCGGCGTCCGGCAGCGGCCCGCGCCGGGCGACGGCCTCCGACAGCGAGGGGCCGGGCACGTACACGGTGGCCAGCCAGGGCGGGGCCGCCTCCGCGTCGGCGTCGATCAGCTCGGCGGTGTACGCCCCCCGGACCCGCCGCGCGGCCTCCACCTCCCGGCGGAAGCGCCGCCGGAAGGCCGGGTCCTCGGCCAGCTCGGGATGCACCACCTTGAGGGCGACGGGGCGGCCTCCCTGGGTGTGCGACAGGTAGACCCGGCCCATGCCCCCCGACCCGAGCCGGGCGGCGAGGCGGTAACCGCCCACGGTCTGCGGATCGTCAGCCCGCAGCGGCTGGAACACCTCGGTCGCGCTGTTCATCGGTCTCCCCCCGATCCCTACCGGACCAACCGATGAGTTGATCCACGTAACCCTAAGCGCCGGGCGGGTACGGGGCGATGCCGGGGATCCGGTGCGGCCGGGCGGGCCGGGGGCGGGCCGGGCGGATGTCGGGTGCGGTCAGTCGGCCGTGTCGAAGGAGGACACGCCGCCGTCCTCCTGTACGGACTCCACCCCGGGGATGACGTGCAGGGCCATGACCTGCCCGGGGCTCAGCCGGGCGGAGAAGCCGTGCAGGGCGGTGCTGTAGACGTAGTCCGGGGAGGCCCCGACCATCCCGGCGACCCTCGCCGGATCGATGTCCTGGTGGACGGTGACGATGTACGGGGCTTCGTCGGCGGCGGCCGCACGGGATACGGGCGCGGCCACGGCGGCGGTGGCCGCGGCCACGGGCAGGGCGGTGAGGGCGGCAAGGACGGCGACAGCAGCGGGCAGGGTGCGGCCCGCTCGGCTCAGGAGGATGCGCATGGGTGGAGGGCATCACGCACGGCCGGGCCGGTCAAAGACCTCCGCGGGCGTGGCGGGTGCACGCGGGGCGCGCCGCCCGTGCGCCCCCTGAGGTGGCGGCGGACCGTACGGGTGATCTTGCCGGGGCGGCCGACGGCCGTGCGGCCGGGCCGTAGGCCCGACGGCACGTCGATGGCCGCCCCGCACGTCGAGGGCGTCGCCGCCCGCTGCGAGCAGGCGCGCCCGAGCGCTGGCCCGGACCTCGGTGACCGGCCCCCCGACAGGCACGCCGACTAGGCTGTGGCCAGGGGGGATCATGGACAAGCACACATCTCAGGGCGTGCGGTGGCTACCGCCCGCCCTGTTCGTCTCCGGCGTGGCGGTCGCCGCCGTGACCGTGCTGTACCTGGTACTGCTCGGGCGGATGGCTTTCGTCGAGTGGACCCGGGGCAGGGGCTGGCTGCTGCTGCTCACCCCCGCCCTGGGGCTCCTCGCGTACGTGCTGCTGGCCCGGGGGCGTGACGGCCGACGTGGGTGGATCCGCTGGGTGGCGGCGGCCGTCGCGCTGGTCGCGCTGTGGCCCGCCTGGCAGGGGTACGCCTGGATGCGCGGCCCGCAGGCGTACGCGTGGACCTGGTGGCAGGCGGAGAACCCGGAGCCGGCCCGGCCCGTGGGTGCCTGGCAGCTCCCCTCGGCGGGCCTCGTACGGGCCCGCACGGACGGCCTGCGCATCTACAACGGCGAGGGCCGCTCGGCCGGCGGGCAGGCCGCCCCCGAGGGCACCGTCTTCTGCGCCCTGAGCCGGACGGTCGCGGACGGCGTCGGACTGGTCGCGGCCGCGCGGACCCCGGGCGGCTGCGGCACACGGGTGTCGGCCGTGGACCTGCGTCAGGACGACGAACTGTGGGCCAAGGACCTCCCCGCGGCGCCCTCAGCCGACGTGGACTCACCGCCGGTGGCGGTGGTGGACGGCACGGCCGCCGTCGTCACGGACGGCGCCCTGCTCGGCCTGGCCCTGCGCGGCGGCGAGGAACGCTGGCGGATGCCGGTGCCGTCCGGCTGCCGGGTCCGCGCGCTCGACGGGACCGCCGACCGGATCCTGTACGTGGAGGACTGCCCCGGCGCCGGCACGGCGCGGCTGACGTCCCTGGACGCGCGGACCGGCACCCCGGCCTGGCAGACCCCGCTGCGGAACCCCTCGGGTGAGCTGCGGGTGCTGTCGGCACGGCCGATCGCGCTGCGCGCGGGCGACTCGGTGCGGTTGTTCGACGACGCGGGGCGGGAGCGCGGCGCGGTGCCGGTGTCGGGACCGGAGGAGGACCTCCTCGCGGAACCGGACCCGCTGGTCAGCGGTGATCTGCTGGTCCTCCCGGTGAAGGGCAAGGTCCCGGGGATCTCGGCGTACTCGCTGTTGGACGGCCGCCGCGTATGGCACGCCGGGCTCGACGGGGCCACCGTCCTCGGCCTCGCGCAGGGCCGCGCCCGGGGCGGGGCCGACGTGGTGACGTCGACCGCCGCGCGGACGCAACTGTGGCACCTGGACGGGACCACGGGCAGGGCGAAGGCCGAGCCCACGATCCTGCGGGACGTCCCGCTGGGCCGCCGGTTCGAGATCTACCCGACGGGCACCGAGGGCTACACGTTCGTGAACCTCGACCCGGCGGGAGACCTGCCGTCGTATGTGGCCCTGAAGCGGGTCACAGGCTGGTGAGGAACGCCTTCCAGGCGGGCCCGCTGAAAGTGAGGTTCGGCCCGCCGGGCACCTTTGAGTCCCGTACGGGCACCGTTGCGCTGCCGCCGGCCTCGCAGTGGGTGTACTTCGGCCAGGTGGCCATCTCCAGGCAGTTCCCGCCATCGCCGCCGCTGTAGCTGGACTTGTGCCAAGTGGCCGCTGACAGGTCGTACTCAGGCATGCTGGTCACGTTCGTACTCCTCCGCCACGGACTCGATCAGGGCCAGCGACCTGCGCGGTGACAGTGCGCTGGCCGTGAGCAGATCGTAGGTCAGTGTGTGGCGCGCGACCGTGGCCGGATCGTCGAACAACTGGCCCATGCCGATGCCGTCGACGTAGACGAGCGGGGGAGCGTCCTCGAAGGCCATCAGCTTGAGCGAACCGTCCAGGCCGGCGTGAGGACCTGCGCTGAACGGCAGCACTTGCACAATGACTCGGTGCGACCGGATCAGGGTCGCCACGTGCCGCAGGGCCTCGGCGAGTACTGCCGTGTTCTCACCCACCCGTCGGAGAACCGCCTCGTCGAGGACGCACCACAACAGTGGGGTAGTTGGATCACTCAGTAGCGCGGCTCGCGCGAGGCGGTTCTCGACGAGTTCGTCGATGGCCGTCTCAGGGGCGGTGGGCTGGTACGCGCGGAACACCTCGCGGGCGTACGCCTCCGTCTGGAGCAGCCCGGGGATCAGCTGAGGCGCGTACTCGCGGATGGCCTTCGCCAGAGCCTCCGCTTCGGCCGCCGCGGCGAAGTGGTCCGGGTACTTGGACTTGGCCGCCGCGCCGCAGTTGCGGACGAAGAAGCCGTTCGTGCTGAGGATGTCGTCTATCTGGCGGGCGAATTCGATGTGCATCCGGCGCGTGCCCGCTTCGAGTTGGCCGATGAACGAACCGCTCACGAAAAGCGGTTCGCCGAGCTCGGCCTGGCTCAGTCCCGCGGCTTCGCGCGCCACGCGCAGTTCGGCGCCGAGCAGGGCGCGGGGTGAGGAGGACGGGTCGAGGTTCTTACCTGCCATGGCAACTCCAAGGCCAACAGGTGGGGTTGTTCTCGGTGCTTCCTTGAAAGGCTAGCCAGCCGATCACCACTCTGTGTGCAGAAGCAGATCACTCAGAGTGGAAAGGTGACATGTCATGGTGCTCACGCCCACGGAACGGATCCGGGCGGCCGAGGAGGCCGTACGGGAACTGAAGGAGGCCCTCGGCGGGGTGGGCGTCGTGTTCCCCTCCCTGGGTGTGGAACGGGTCTCGGCGGCCGGTGCGTACGGGCTGCCGCTGGTCGACCTGGGCCGCTGCAACCTGGACACCGCGCTCCGGCTGGCCGCCGTGCTCCACGAGCGGGCCCACCCGTGAGCGGGTGCGACCGGCCCCGGGTGGAGGCGGCGCTGGAGGGGTTCTTCGAGGTGGCGCGGAGCTGGGAGTTCGAGCTGGCCTGGAAGCTGTGCTGGTTGGAAAGGGACCTCGCCGACGCCGGGTGGAGAGGTGGGCCGCCGGCTCCTCCGCCGCCGGGGTGGCAGCGGTTCACGCTGGTCCACGGCGGTGAGGACGATCCACGCCACGACGCGCTCCGGGCACGGCCGCCGCAGGGCTGCGTGGTGGACGACTCCGAGGGCTGCTTCACGCTGCGCTGCGAGCGGCCCGGCGGGCGGCTGCTGGACGCCGTGGCCGCGACGTGTGCCGAGATCCGGGACGAGTACGGGCTGCTGATGTCCGGGCTGGGCGCCGACGGCCCCGGCGACCGGGGCGCGTTGAACGTCGGGCGGCTGCTGCTGATGGCGGCCGACCGTGGGCCGCACGTCGGCTATTCGGTGGACGACCTGGCCCGCTTCCTGCGGAAGGCAGGCGGAGCGGACGAGGCAGGAGCGTGAGAGGGGCGGACTCGCCCGCTCGCCGACAAGATGGCATGCAACGTGATCCGATCCGTACGCCGAGGCTCCGGCCGGCTTCCGCTCACCGACGAGATCGGCGAACGCGCCATCGAGGTGCAGGCCTACGACACCGACTACGACGGCATCGTTCGAGGTCCCAGGTCAGTCTGTGGAGTGGGTGGTGAAACACGGGTCCGTCCCGTAGCCGGGCCGCCGCGGGCCCGGCATGATCGGCGCGACACCCCCTAAGGGGTGGGGTCCGTGCGGAGGCGGGCGTGGAGGTGTTCGTCGTGCCAGCCGTCCGCGTGGAGGAGGGCGCCGCGCATGGTGCCCTCCAAGGGGAAGCCGGCCTTCGTCGCGACGGCGCAGGAGGCCGGGTTGGCGACGGAGTGCGTGATGCGCACGCGGTGCAGGCCGAGGTCGTCGAAGGCCCAGCGGGTGAGGCGGTCGGCGGCCCGCACCATGACGCCGGTGCCGCGCCCGGCGGGCAGCAGCCAGTAGAGGATCTCGCCGCTGCCGCCCGCCAGGTCGATGTCGGCGATGCCGATGAGGCCGACGGCCCGGCCGCCGTCGGGGGCGATCGCCCAGGTTCCGGCCTTCTCCGCCTGCCAGCGGTCGCGCCAGAGGGCGATCCGCTCCTCGGCCCCGGCCAGGTCGAGGTGGCTCGGGCGGTTCCAGTGCCGGATGTCCGGGTCGTGGTGGGCCGCCACGAGTGCGGGGGCGTCGGCCGCGGTCCAGGGGCGCAGGGACATCCCGCCGGGGAGGGCGAGCTCCGGGTGCGGCAGTTCGCGCATCCGGCCGGGCGGGACCACGGGGGGTATGGAGTCGATCATGATCCGATCATGCCCGTCGCTTCGCGGAGACGGGCGGAGGGCGGGCGTCAGGCCAGGGCCGGTTCCTTCGGAGGGCCGGTCACCGGGTCCGGGCCGTCCGGGTCCGGGTCGGTGTTGAGGTCGGCCAGCATCTGGCGGGTGAAGCCGAAGAAATAGGTGGCGGCGAAACCGACGAGGTAGCCGGTCAGCAGGCCGCCCGCGTAGATCGCGACGGTGACGCCCAGGTTCGAGCTGCCGTCCAGCAGGGGGAAGAGGGCCCAACCGGAGGGGCCGATGGCGGTGGATCCGAAGGCGATGCCCAGCTGGTTGAAGAGGCCGACGAAGGCGCCGCCGGCCGCGCCGCCGACGCAGGCGGTGACGAAGGGGCGGCCGAGCGGCAGGGAGACGCCGTAGATCAGCGGTTCGCCGACACCGAGGAAGCCCGCCGGCAGGGCGGACTTGATGGTGGCGCGGAGCGAGCCGTTGCGCGGGAGACGGCGGTGGACGGCGATGGCCGCGCCGACCTGGCCCGCGCCCGCCATGGCGAGGATCGGCAGCAGGACGGTGTGGCCGGACTGCTCGATGAGCGTGGTGTGGATGGGGATCAGGGCCTGGTGCAGGCCGAGCATCACCAACGGCAGGAAGAGCCCGCCCAGGACCAGTCCCGCGAACGCGCCGCCGGTGGACAGCAGCCGGTCGGCGAAGGTGCCGATGGCCGCGGAGGCCTCACCGGCGAGGAACATCAGGCCGAAGAGGGTGACCAGGCCCGCGATCAGGACGGTGAGGGTGGGGGTGACCAGGACGTCCAGGGCCTCCGGGACCAGGCGCCGGCAGCGCTTCTCCACGTACACGGCGAGCAGGGCGGCCGCGAGCGCGCCGAGGACGCCGCCCTGGCCGGGCCTGAGCTCCGTCCCGAAGACGGTGATCTTCGCGACGCCCGGGAAGACGATGATGGCGGCGACCGCGCCGCCCAGGATCGGGGTGCCGCCGAACTCCTTGGCGGTGTTGTGGCCGACGAACACCGCGATCAGCGACATGAAGCCGGACGCGATCGCGGTGAGCGCCGGGACGACGGAGGGCAGCCGGTCGAGGTTCGTGAGCAGGCCGCCCAGGCCGGCGATGATCCCGCAGCCGATGAGGGCCGGGATCAGCGGCACGAAGATGTTCGCGATGCGGCGCAGCATCAGTTTGAAGGGGGTGGCGTTGCGTGCCTTCTGTGCCTCCTTCAGGGCCGCTCCCTGCGCGGCGAGTTCGGCGGCGGTGACCGGGTGGGCGGCGGCGGGGGGCGCCGCCGAGCGGCCCTCCTCGACCAGCGCCTCGAACTGCGGGGTGACGCGGGCGACGGCGCCCGGACCGAGCACGATCTGGTAGGTGTCGTCCTCCACCACGCCCAGCACCGCCGGGAGGGCCTTGAGGGCCTCGTCCTGGACGAGCGAGCGGTCGCGCAGCGAGATGCGCAGGCGGGTCATGCAGTGCGCGATCGAGGTGACGTTGTCCGGGCCGCCGACCAGGGGGAGGATCGCGGCGGCCGTGGCGCGGTTCTTGTCAGGGGACTCAGTGGACTCAGTGGACATGGTGGTGGTCGCCTTGCCGTAGGGGGTGGGTCAGCGGGTCCGGGCGTGGGCGAGGGCCGCGCGGAGGTGGCCGCGGGAGGCGGCGAGGAGTTCGGCGGCGGCCGGGCCGTCGACCTCGCCGAGGACGACGAGGATGGCGTTCTTGACCTCGCCGCCGGTGGCCGTCAGCGCGGCCTCGATCTCCTCGTCGGGAGCGCCGGTGGCCAGGGCCACGATGCGGCGGGCGCGGGCGCGCAGCTTCTCGTTGGAGGAGCGCATGTCCACCATGAGGTTCCCGTAGGTCTTGCCCAGGCGGATCATGGTGATCGTCGAGATGAGGTTGAGGACGAGCTTCTGCGCGGTACCGGCCTTCAAGCGGGTGGAACCGGTGAGGAGTTCGGGGCCGACGACGACCTCGATGCCGTGGTCGGCCGCGGCGGCGAGCGCGGAGCCGGCGTTGCAGGACAGGCCGACGGTGAGCGCGCCGCGGCCGCGGGCGGACTCGACGGCGCCGATCGCGTACGGGGTGCGGCCGGAGGCGGAGATGCCGATGACGGTGTCGTCCGGTCCGATCCGCAGCGCGGCGAGGTCCTCGGCGGCCAGCTGCGGGGAGTCCTCGGCGCCCTCGACGGCCTTGACCATGGCGGAGGGGCCGCCCGCGATCAGGCCGACGACGTCGGCCGGGTCGGTGTTGAAGGTGGGCGGGCACTCGCTGGCGTCCAGGACGCCCATCCGGCCGGCGGTGCCGGCGCCCGCGTAGACGAGGCGGCCGCCGCGGGCCATCCGCTCCGCGATCGCGTCGATGGCGGCGGCGATCCGCGGCAGCTCGGCGGCGACGGCGGCCGGGACGGTGGCGTCCTCGGCGTTCATGGTGCGGGCGATGTCGAGGGTGGACAGCCGGTCGATCTCGGCGAGTTCGGGACGGAAGGCCTCGGTGGTCAGCGTCTCCAGCTGGGCGCGGAGTTCGGCGTACGCGGTCATGGGCGGGGGCCTCCGGCGGTTGGTCGGTTCGGCGGTGGGGGTGTGGGCGGGGTCCGGCGGGCGAGTGCGGTGCCGGTCGGTGGCGGGGGCGGCGGTTCCTCGGGACGGGCGGCCTGCCGCCGGGCGTCGGGTGCTGTGGTGGCTTCCGCCGCGGGGGCGCTCGTGGCGTTGGCGCTGTGGCAGGGAGGCCGGCGCGGCGTCCTGGGCAGCTCCCGCGGCAGCCCGCCGTGCCGCACCGCCCTGGTGGGCGCCGGGGCGGCCTCCGCGTCGGCTGCCGCGCGGGCGGCCCGCCCTCGGCCCGGGGGTCTGCGGCGGTGGTCCTGCGGGCGTGGGAAGGGGCCCGGGGTGGGCCTCCGGGCGGGCGGCCGGGAGTTCCTTTCGGCTCCTTGGTCACGCCTGAAAGCTATTTTCAGGCGGGGTGGGGGTCAATCCGCCATTGGGCCCACGGCAGGCGGGCCTTCTTCACCGGCGCCCGGCAGGTTCACAATGGGCCCATGGACCACACGACCCCCCTGGAACAGGCGCTGCACGTCGCCCGCGCACTCGTGCTCGCCGATCTCGCCGCAGGTGAGGTCGCCGATGCCGATGTCGTCTCCCTCGTCGAGGACTCGGTCACGCACCGCCGGTGGTGGGTGGAGCAGTGGCCGGAGGGCGTCGACTACCTCCCGGGGCTCGTCGCCCAGGACGTGCAGGACTCGCTGCTGGAGAAGTACGGGCGCTGGCCGCTGTGCCCGGTCTGCCACCACGGCGATCCGCACGCGCTGGACGTGGAGCCGGAGCTGGGACCCGACCCGCACTGGGTGTGCTCGGAGGCGGGCGTGAGAGTGGCCGCGGTCGGCGGCCTCGGCCCGGTCCTCGGCCTCAGGTGAGCCGCCGATGACCGTCTACATCGACCCGCCGACCTGGCCGGGCCACGGCCGTATGTGGTCGCACCTGGTCAGCGACGTCTCGTACGAGGAGCTGCACGCCTTCGCAGCGGGCATCGGCTGTCCGCCGCGGGCCTTCGAGCGGGACCACTACGACGTGCCCTCGTACCGGTACGCCGACGCGGTCGGGGCGGGTGCGGTGGAGGTCGGCAGCAAGGAACTCGTCCGCCGCCTCACCGCGGCCGGCCTGCGCCGCCCGAAGGGCCGGCCGGCGGCTTAGGACCGGGCCGACGGACCTACGGCTTCACGACGCGGGCGACGCGGGTGAGGCGGGCGGTGCGGGCGGTGCGGGCGACGCGGACGGTACCGGGTCGGGCTGGGCCGCGGCCGGGAGGTCCCAGACGTGCTCCGGGGTCACGATCTTGGTGATCCTGTTGGCGATGAGGGAGCTCAGGCTGCCGAACTTCCCGTCGACGTCGGAGTTCACCACGATCACCATGGTGGCGCGGGCCTGCGGGAGCCGGACGGCGACGGTCTCGTAGCCGGGCAGCTCGCCGTTGTGGCCGATCCAGCCGTCGAGTTCGGCGATGCCGAGCCCGTAGCCCACGTCGGGGTGCCCGGTGGGCAGCATGCGCAGCCGCTGGGCCTGGGTGTCCCGCTCCAGGAGCCGGTCGCCGTCCGGCAGCCGTCCGCTGACCAGGGTCGGGACCCAGCTGTGCAGGTCGTCGATGGTGGAGATCATCGCGCCGGCCGCCCAGCCCCAGGACGGGTTCCACTGGGAGGCGTCGACCGTCGCGCCGTCCGGGGTGAAGTTCGTGTAGCCGTGCACGTACGGGCTGGTGATCGCGGCGCCGGTCGGCAGCGACGTCGCGTCCAGGCCTGCGGGCGCGAAGACGTGCTGCTCCAGGTAGGTGTGCAGGGGCTGCCCGCTGACCTTCTCCACGAGCAGGCCGAGCAGGATGGTGTTGGTGTTGGAGTACTCCCAGCGTGCGCCCGGCGGGAAGTCGGCCGGGTGCCGGAAGGCGATGTCCAGCAGCTGCTGCGGGGTCCAGGCGCGGTACGGGTCGGCCTTGAAGGCGGCCATCCAGCGCGGGTCCTCGGTGTAGTTGTAGAGGCCGCTGCGCATCTCGGCGAGCTGCCGGACGGTGATGCGGTCGCCGCCGGGCACGCCGTCGAGGTACGTCGAGATCGGCGCGTCGAGCCGTACCTTCCCGTCGTCGACGAGCTGGAGGACGCCGGTGACGGCGAAGGTCTTGGTGACGCTGCCGATGCGGGTGTGCATGTCGGTCTTGACGGGCGCGCCGGTGGTCTTGTCGGAGGTGCCGAAGGCGCGCACGTAGGCCTCGTCGCCGTCGATCCACAGGCCGACGCCCACGCCGGGGATGCCGGCCTCCCGCATGGCCGCGGTGATCGCGTCGTCGAGCTTCTCGGCGATCACGTCGTCGATGCCGACCCGGCCCGGCGGGGCGGCGGCGGGCGCCTGACCCGCGCACAGCGCGGTCAGCAGGAGGGAGGCGGCGGCCAAGACGGTGGGCGTGCGGTACCGGCCCATGCAGATCACCTCTGACGCACGTCCCCGAGCCGACCTTCCCATCGTAGGAAGGCGGGTCCGGGGCGGCGACCGGGACCGGCGCCCGTGCGCTGGGACGCCGGTGGCGGGGACGCTCCCAGGACCCAAGAACACGAGAGAAAGGACGACACCCCACCCCACCCCTCCCGCCCGTGGCACGCACTCACTCGCTTGAGTGAAAAAGGCCAACTTGACTGGCTTCGGGGCGGGTTGCCTGATCTACGCTCAGCGCGACAGACCACATCACCGGCTGCGGTGACGCCGAGACCCTGGGCCGCTGGCTCCGGCGGGCCGTGACCGCGCCCTCGGCCGACGCGATCTTCGGGGGCGGGTAGCGGGCGCCGTCAGGCGCGGGTGGTCACCGGGGCGGTGGCGCTGCTCCCGGCCACGACGCGGGTCGCCCGCGGCGGCGTACGGCGGTCCAGGCGCAGGGCGGTCACGGCGAGGGCGATCGCGGTCACCGTCATGGCGGCGCCGGCCCAGGCGGTCGCGGAGAAGCCCAGGCCCGCGTCGATGACGGTGCCGCCGAGCCAGGGGCCGCCGGTGTTGCCGAGGTTGAAGGCGGCCGTGGTGGTCGCTCCGGCCAGCGTCGGCGCGGCACCGGCCACGTTGAACATGCGGGCGTTGAGCGCCGGGGCGGTGAAGAACGCCGAGACGCCCAGCAGGAAGGACAGCGTGATCGCGGCGACGGCGACCGGGGCCAGGAGGGCGAGTACGGTCAGGAAGACGGTGGAGGCGGTGATGCCCCAGATCATCACGCCGAACAGGTGCGCGTCGGCGACCCGGCCGCCGATGGTCGTGCCGACGAGCGCGCCGATCCCGAAGAGGCCGAGGATCCACGGGACCCACTTCGAGTCCAGCCCGGCCACGTCCGTGAGCAGCGGCGACAGGTAGCTGAAGGCGCAGAAGACGCCGCCCGCCCCCAGGGCGGTGATGCCGATCGCGAGCCACACCTGGCGGTCGCCGTAGATGCGCAGCTCGCGGCGGAGCGTCGGCCTCTCGCTGGGCAGCGGGATCCGGGGGATCAGGGCGAGGATGCCGGCGAGGGCGACCGCGGAGGCCGCGGCAACTGACCAGAACGCGGAGCGCCAGCCCAGGTGCTCGCCGAGGAACGCGCCGGCCGGGACGCCGAGGACGTTGGCGATGGACAGGCCGCCGATCATCACGGCCATCGCGCGGGCGCGCTGGTCCTTGTCGACCATGGCGATGGCCACGGCCGCGCCGACGGCCCAGAAGCCGGCGCAGGCGAAGGCCGCGACCACGCGGGAGGCGAAGAGGAGCTCGTAGGAGGGGGCCAGCGCGCCCGCGACCTGGCCGAGGCCGAAGAGGCTGATCAGGGCGATGAGGGTGGTGCGGCGGGGGAGGCGCAGGGTGGCCACGGCCAGCAGGGGAGCGCCGATGACCATGCCGATCGCGAACGCGGAGATGAGCAGACCCGCCTGCGGGATGCTGACGCCCATGTCGTCGGCGATCGGCGGCAGCAGCCCGGAGAGCATGAACTCGCTGGTGCCGAGTGCGAAGACGGACAGGCCGAGGACGTAGACGGCGACGGGCATGCGGCGGCGTGCGGCGACTGCGGGCATGACTGTCACCAACCCGTGCGAACGCGCTTGAATTCCCCCGGGTGTGTCATTCCTGTGACGGCTGTGCGGTCAGGGCGGCGAGCTCGGCGGCCAGGTTCGCGCGGGCCGGGGCCTCCCAGTGCGCCGTGCCGTAGGGGGTGCGGAAGAGCCGCGGCAGGTCGAGGAGCTGGCGCAGTACGGCGGCTCGGCCGGCGCGGAAGGCGTCGTCGGGGACGAAGACGTACTCGTCGCGGACGGCGGCGGCGTAGGCGGCGTACGCCTGCGCGGAGCCGGCCAGCACCGCCAGGTCCGCGTCGCAGAGCACCTCGCCGTCGGTGTCGCCGGGGGCGGGGTCGTGGGTGATGGTGAGCCGGACCAGGCGGGCCACCTCGGCGGTGCGGGCGGCGTCGACGCCCAGCTCGGGGAGGGCGCGCTCGGCCAGGGCGGCGCTGCGCTCCTCGTTCTCGGAGCGGTCGGGACGGTAGACGGCGTCGTGGAACCAGGCGGCGAGCCGGACGGCGGCGGGGTCGGCGGCGTAGGGGGCCAGTACGTCGATCCGTGCGAGTACGTCGGCCAGGTGCGCGGTGGTGTGGTAGCGGCGCTGCGGCTCCGCCCAGGCGGCGAGGAGGCGGTCGGCGTAGGGGTCGGGATCGCGGTCGGCGGGGGCGCCGGCCTCGGCGACGGCGGCCCGCCAGCGGGCGCGGAGGTCCGTCGTGTCGGTGTGCGGGGTGCCTATGTCCATGCGCACATTGTGGGGGTGGCGTGATTGTGCTGGTGGAGCGCGGCCGGAGGAACGTACCCTGGATATTGGACTAGACCTATTTTGTGTGACTTCTCGAAGGATGGGATCGAATGAGCAACCGTGCGCTCCTGGAGGTGATCGCCCTCGACGTGGAGGACGCGGTCGCGGCCCAGGCCGGTGGGGCCGATCGACTGGAGCTGGTCACCGACATGGCCGCCGACGGGCTCACCCCGGCGCGCGAGACGTTCGCGGCGATCCGGGCGGCGGTCGACATCCCGCTGCGCGTGATGATCCGCACGGCGGACGGCTTCGCCGCGGGGGACGTCTCGGTCCTGGCCGCGACGGCGCGTCGGCTGCGGGCGGAGGGCGCGCAGGAGTTCGTCCTCGGCTTCCTGCGCGCGGACGGCAGCCCCGACCTGGCCGCCGTCGAGGCGGTCGTCGCGGAACTTGACGGCTGCCCGTGGACCTTCCACCGGGCGATCGACCGCGCGGCGGACCGGGACCAGCTGCGCAAGGCGCTGGCCGACCTGCCCGGCCTCGACACCTACCTGACGGCGGGCTCGGCGGCCGGGGTCGACGAGGGTCTGGCGGTGCTGCTCGCGGAGGCGGGGCGGGGTGGCGAGCCGGGGTACGGGGCGCGGATCCTCGTCGGCGGCGGCCTGACGCTCGCCCACCTGCCGGTGCTGCGGGCGGGCGGGGTCGACGCGTTCCACATCGGCGGGGCGGCGCGGCCCGACGGCTGGGGCCGGCCGGTCTCGGCGTCGGCGGTCGCCGAGTGGCGCGCTGCACTGGACGAATCCAGCCCCGCCGGCGTTTGAGGGGCGGGGGCCGGGGTCAGGTCAGGGCTGGGGGGAGGGGGGTGGCGTGGAGGGCTGTCAGGCCCGAGACGGCTCGGGTGAGGCAGACGTACAGGCGGCGCAGGCCGGTCCGTTCGTCCGGTTCGCCGTCGACGATCGCGGCCGGCTCGTCGAGTACGACGTAGTCGTACTCCAGGCCCTTCGCCAGCGATGCCGGGACCAGCGTCAGGCGGGACTCGGCGGTCGTCTCCTCGCCGGGCGACAGGTACGGCAGGTCCGCCGCCAGCAGGGCCTCGGCCAGGACGGGGATGCGGGCGTCAGCCGCGATCAGGCCGATCGAGCCCTCATGGGTCAGGGACTCGCGGCAGGCCCGGACCACCGATGCGGTCAGGTCGTCCGTCGCCGTCACCCGCAGCGAGCCCGGAGTCTCACGGACCGAGGAGACCGGGGCCAGGCCCGGGGAGATCTCCGGCAGCAGGCGGGAGGCGTAGGCGATCACCTCGCGCGGCACGCGGAAGCCCGCCGTCAGCTCCTCCAGCACCGCCTGAGGCTTGCCCAGGTGCGCCAGTGCCTCGTCCCAGCTGCGCGTGGCCCACGGCGTGGTGCCCTGCGCGAGGTCGCCGAGGACCGTCGCCGAGCCGGTCGTGCAGCGCCGTCCCACCGCCCGGTACTGCATGGGGGAGAGGTCCTGGGCCTCGTCGAGGACGACGTGGCCGAGCGAGGGGGTGCGTTCCACCAGGTCGGCGGCCTCGTCGATGAGGACCAGGTCCGCCGCCGACCACTTCGCCGACTTCACGCTCCGGAACGGCTTGGGCCACAGCAGGAGTTTCTGTTCGTCCGCCGTCAGGACGTCCTGCGCGTGGACGGCGAGGAAGTCCGGGTCGGAGAGGAGGCGCAGGACCAGCTTCGCCGGTTCGACGGGCGGCCAGATCTCCTTCACCGCCGCCTTCACGGCCGCGTTGCGCGCCACCGCGTCCTGTACGCGGTCGTCGGGAGCCTCGCCGGCCTGTTCCATGCGGACCAGGACGGCGTGCGCGATGCGCTGGGGGAGGGCGTCGCGGGCGGCGCCGTAGCGGATGTCGCGGTTCTGCAGCTCCTCGACCATCTCCTCCAGCTCGTAGGCCGGCACGCGCCAGCGGCGTGAGCCGCGGACCACCATCAGCGGCTCCGTGGGGCGGCCGACGTGCGAGCGGACCGCGCGGCGCAGCACCTCCGCCATGCGGGCGTCGCCCTTGACGACGGCGGTTTCGGCCGGGTCGGTGCCGCGTACCTCCAGGCCCTCGCGGGCGACCAGGTCGTCGACGGTGGCCTGCTTGACCTCCAGCTCGCCCAGGGCCGGCAGGACCTGCTCGATGTAGTGCAGGAAGGAACGGTTCGGCCCGATGACGAGGGTGCCGGTGCGGGCGAGGCGCTCGCGGTGGGCGTAGAGCAGGTACGCCACGCGGTGCAGGCCGACGGCGGTCTTCCCGGTGCCGGGGCCTCCCTGGACGCAGACGGAGCCGGACAGGCCGGAGCGGACGATCTCGTCCTGCTCGGGCTGGATCGTCGCGACGATGTCGCGCATGGGGCCGACGCGCGGCCGCTCGATCTCCTGCTGGAGCAGCTTGCTGACCGCGGCGGCCTCGGCGGGGTCGGAGAGGTGCTCGTCCTCGTACGCGGTGAGTTCGCCGCCCGTGTAGCCGAAGCGGCGGCGCAGGGCGATGTCCTGCGGGTCCTTCTTGGAGGCCCGGTAGAACGGCTGGGAGACGGGTGCGCGCCAGTCGATGACCATCGGGTCGCCGTCGGCGTCGTGGACGTGGCGGCGGCCGATGTAGAACTGCTCGCCCCCCGCGCCTTCGGCGAGCTCGGCGCCGGGGGAGTGGAGGTAGTCGAGGCGGCCGAAGAAGAGGGGCGTGTGGGCGAGGTCGGCGAGGGCCTTGATGCGGTCGTCGATCTGGGCCTGGAGGACGATCGCGTTGACCCAGTTCGCGGTGACGTCGCGGATGTCGAGGGCCTCGACGTCCTCGCGCATGGCGCGCAGGGCCGAACGCGAGGCGGCGAGGTGGGCCCGTTCGCGGCCCAGCGGGTCGGCGGGCGGGGTCGCGTCGTCGGGGGTGGTGTCGGGAGCGTGCGCGGGCACGGGACTGCCTCCAGCTGCTGGTACGGAACAGATGCCCCCGGTTTCCGGCCGGCGGGCGGCTCTCCCCGATGAGGCGGTGGGAGGCGGCAAGAGCGGAGATTGTAGTCAGCGGGGCGCGTCCGCGCGAACGAATTCAACGGGCCCGAAGTCCGTCCGGGCGGGACCTCCGTACGGGTGTCGTACCCGGGAGTATCAGGCCTTCGGGAGGTCCGGCAGGGAGTGTCTTGTCGATCAGGCCGGAACTCCCTAGGGGACGGCATGCGACGGGAGGATGAGGCGGGGGGCCTTGGGATTGGCTCCGCAGAGCGATGTGGATCGGGTGGCGGCGGCGCACCATGGATGTATGAGCACCGCAACCTTCACCCCGATCCAGGGCGGCCGCCCGAGCGGCGCCACCGCCATCTCCGACTCCACTCCCCGCCACCGCCTGGGCAGCGTGCTGCACGCCGCGAAGGTGTTCGTGACGGCCGCGGTGAGCGTCGTCGTGCTGGGCGAGTACGCCGAGGACGCGGGCGTCATACGTCGCTGACGGCCCGCCCTCGGTGTCAGGCGTCGACCGCCTGGTAGACCGTGGTCCAGAAGTCGTGGATGAGCTGCGCCGGAGCCGCAGTGGTCAGCCCGACCTGCGTGAGCAGGATGCCGGTGATCCCGTTCTCCGGGTCGGCGTACGCCGAGGTGCCGGTTCCGCCGTCCCAGCCGAACTGGCCGGGGGGCGCGTAGTCGCCGCGGTAGGTGCGCACCGCCATTCCGAAGCCCCAGCCGCCCTGCTGTCCCTGGCCGAACGACACGTGGACGGCGCTCCGCGCGAGGGCGGAGCGCGCGGCCTCCTGCTCGGGGGTGAGGCGGTTGGTGGTCATCAGCTCGACGGCGGGCCGGGACAGGATCCGCCGGCTGCCGTGCATGCCGTGGTCGAGCAGCATCCGGAAGTAGGCGTGGTAGTCGTCGACGGTGGAGACCAGCCCGCCGCCGCCCGCCTGGAACGCCGGGGGCGCGCTGTACTGCCCGGTCTTCGCCTCGTCCCAGACGGTGAACTCACCGGTCTGCGGGTCGGGCGCGTAGCTGGGCGGCAGCCGGTCGATCTTGTCGGCAGGCACGTGGAAGGCGGTGTCCTCCATCCCGAGCGGATCGAGGACGCGCTCGCCCAGGAAGGTCTCGAACGGCCGGCCCGTGACCCGCGAGACGAGGACGCCGAGCACGTCGTGGCTGAGGTGGTACTGCCAGTGCTCGCCGGGCTGGCGCATCAGCGGGAGGGTGCCGAGGCGGCGCATCCACTCGTCCTGCTCCGGCAGCGGCACCGCGCCCTGGCTGAAGACGCCGCTCTCGAAGATCGCGTTGAAGATCGGAGAGCCCACCGCGGTGAGGTCGATGCCGAGGCCGAAGGTGGAGGTCATCAGGTCCCGGACGGTGATCGGGCGCCGTGCGGGCTCGGTGTCGTCGAGCGGGCCGTCGATCCGCTTCAGCACCTGGCGGCCGGCGAGTTCGGGCAGCCACTGGTCCACCGGGTCGTCCAGCCGCAGCCGGCAGTCGTCGAGGAGAGCCATCGAGGCCGCCATGGTGACCGGCTTGGACGTGGACGCCATCCGGAAGATCGTGTCCCGGCTCATCGGCGCGCCCCCGCCGTGGCGCATCGTCCCGATGGCCTCGACGTGCGTCTCCTCGCCGCGGCTGACCAGGGCGACCACGCCGGGGATCTTCCCGGAGTCGACGTGGCGCGTCAGCACGTCGCGCATGGTGCGCAGGCCTGCTTCGGAGAAGCCGCCGTTGGTCCTGTCCATGATGAATCTCCCCGTGATCCGTGTTCGGCATTTGCTGAACGACTTCGAAGCTACATTGCGTTCAGAGATCGGTCAACAAGGATGGAGGCTGAAACTGCCTTGTATTTCGCGGGACTCAGCCCTGTGTTGCAATGGATATGTGGCTGAATGCAATGGGTGGTTGATGCCTGCATTGCAATGACCTGAGGGTGAATGCATACTGCCGACGGGACGGTACGACGCGTCGACAGAGCGGAGCGAGCACAGATGCCCGGAGGCAGGCTCACCAGTGAGGAACGCCGGTCCATCGCCACGGGGCTGGCCGAAGGACTCGGCTACGCCGAGATCGGCCGGCGGCTCGGGCGGCCCGCCTCGACCGTGATGCGCGAGGTCGCCCGCAACGGCGGACCCGACGGCTACGGGGCCGACCGGGCCGAGGAGGCCACCCGTGACCGGGCCCGCCGGCGCCCGCATGACCGGACGCAGCCGGCGCCCGTCGCCGACGGCGGCCACGCCGGCGGCCGGGACCCCGGGGCCGTGCGGGACTTCACGGACTCCTTCACCGAGCTGCTCGTCCAGCAGGGGCTGCCCCGCATGGCCGCCCGGGTGCTCATGTGCCTGTACGTCACCGACTCGGGCGCCCTCACCGCCGCCGAGCTGGTCCAGCGCCTCCGCGTCAGCCCGGCGTCCGTCTCGCACGCCGTCGCCTTCCTCGAACAGCAGGGGATGCTCAGCCGGCAGCGCGCCTCCGGCGGGCGCCGCGAGCGCTACGTCATCGACGACGCGGTCTGGCTGCGCTCCACGCTCGCGGCGGTGCGGATGAACGACGTCCTGGCGGGCGAGTCCCGGCGCGGCGCCGAGATCCTCGGGGCCGACACCCCGGCCGGCGCCCGCTTCGGGTCCTCCGCCGAGTTCCTGCTCCTCATGAGCCGGACGCTCCGGCAGGTCATGGAGGAGTGGCGGCGCAGGCCGCCCGTGCGTCCGGAGCGGCGAGGCGACTGATCCACTAGGGTCTCGCGCGTGACCCTGAGCCCCGCCCCGCGCCGCTCGCCGTCTTCCCTCGCCGGTGTGCTGGTGACGGGCTCGCTGCTCGTGCTGGGCGTGCTCTGCATCGCCCTGCGCGTCCCGATGGCCGACGCCCTCGTCGAGGGCTTCTCCGCCGCCGAATGGCACCCGCCCGCCGGGTACCCGCCGTTCGCGGCGATCCTGTTCACGCCCGCCGCCTGGCTGCCGACCGGGCTGCTGAAGGCGGTGCTCGTCCTCGGCAACGCCGGCCTGCTCGCCCTGCTGATCGCCCTGTCCTGCCGCCTCGCGGGCCTGCCGGCCCGGACCGGTCCCGTCCTGGCCGCCACCATCGCCGGGCTGTGGCTGGAGCCGCTGTTCCAGGCCCCCCTGCCCGGTCAGATCAACCTCGCCCTCGCCTGCCTGGTCCTGTGGGACCTCGGCCGCTCCGCCGCCGCCCTCGGCAAGGGCTTCGCGGTGGGGGTCGCCGCCGGGATCACCCTGACCCCGGCGGTCCTCGTCCCGTACCTGCTGGCCACCCGCCGGGTGCGGGCCGGGCTGACGGCGCTGGCCGCGCTCGCCGGCACCGCCCTGCTCGGACGGCTGGTCCTGCCCGAGGAGTCCGCCGCGTTCTGGTCCGGGCACCTGGCCGCCGCCGGCCGCGCCCTCGTGCTGGACGGGCCGGGCCTGTGGGTGTGGTGCGTTCCGCTGCTCACCGTGGCTGTCGCCCGGGTCCGGGCGGCGCACGGCCGGTCGGTCAGTCGTTGGCCAGCAGCTCGTCGGCGTCCATGATCCGGTAGGCGTAGCCCTGTTCGGCGAGGAAGCGCTGGCGGTGCGCCGCGAAGTCCTGGTCGATCGTGTCGCGCGCGACGACCGAGTAGAAGCGCGCCTCGTGGCCGTCCGCCTTCGGGCGCAGGACGCGGCCCAGGCGCTGCGCCTCCTCCTGGCGCGAGCCGAAGGTGCCCGACACCTGGATGGCGACGGTGGCCTCCGGCAGGTCGATGGAGAAGTTCGCGACCTTCGACACGACCAGCACGCTGATCTCGCCCTGGCGGAAGGCGTCGAAGAGCTTCTCGCGCTGCGCGTTGGAGGTCTCGCCCTTGATGACGGGCGCGTCGAGGTGCTCGCCGAGTTCGTCGAGCTGGTCGATGTACTGGCCGATGACGAGGGTCTGCTCACCCTTGTGCTTGCGCACCAGCGCCTCGGTGACCTTCCGCTTCGTCGCCGTCGTCGCGCAGAAGCGGTACTTCTCCTCCGTCTCGGCGGTCGCGTAGGCGAGCCGCTCCGACTCGGTCAGGTTGACCCGCACCTCCACGCAGTCGGCCGGCGCGATGTAGCCCTGCGCCTCGATCTCCTTCCACGGGGCGTCGAACCGCTTCGGCCCGATCAGCGAGAAGACGTCCGACTCCCGGCCGTCCTCGCGCACCAGCGTCGCCGTCAGGCCCAGCCGGCGCCGCGCCTGCAGGTCCGCGGTGAACTTGAAGACCGGCGCGGGCAGCAGGTGCACCTCGTCGTAGACGATCAGGCCCCAGTCCCGCGAGTCGAACAGCTCCAGGTGCGGGTAGACGCCCTTCCGCTTCGTCGTCAGGACCTGGTACGTGGCGATCGTGACCGGCCGGATCTCCTTGCGGGTGCCGGAGTACTCGCCGATCTCCTCCTCCGTCAGCGAGGTCCGCTTGACCAGCTCGTGCTTCCACTGGCGGGCCGAGACGGTGTTCGTCACCAGGATCAGCGTGGTCGCCTTGGCCATCGCCATCGCGCCCGCGCCGACCAGTGTCTTTCCGGCGCCGCAGGGCAGCACGACCACCCCGGAGCCGCCGTGCCAGAAACCCTCGACGGCCTGCTGCTGGTACGGGCGCAGCGCCCAGCCGTTCTCGGCCAGGTCGATCTGGTGCGCCTCACCGTCGACGTAGCCGGCGAGGTCCTCGGCCGGCCAGCCCAGCTTGAGCAGCGTCTGCTTGATCTGCCCGCGCTCGGAGGGGTGCACGGCCACGGTGTCGGGGTCCAGCCGCGCCCCGACCAGCGGAGTGATCTTCTTGGACCGCAGGATCTCCTCCAGAACCGGCCGGTCGGTGCTGGTCAGCACCAGGCCGTGCACGGGGTGCTTGGAGAGGGTGAGGCGGCCGTAGCGGGCCATGGTCTCGGCGACGTCGACCAGCAGGGCGTGCGGCACCGGGTAGCGGGAGTACTCCACGAGCGCGTCGACGACCTGCTCGGCGTCGTGCCCGGCGGCCCGGGCGTTCCACAGCCCGAGCGGGGTGATCCGGTAGGTGTGGATGTGCTCGGGCGCCCGCTCCAGCTCGGCGAACGGAGCGATGGCGCGGCGCGCTGCTCCGGCGAGCTCGTGGTCGACCTCAAGCAGGAGGGTCTTGTCGCTCTGGACGATTAGTGGACCATTCACGCGCGGCGCCCCGTTTCACTCAGGTCAAACCTCCAGTGTGCCGTACGGGGCGGGGGGTGGGAACACGGCGCTGCGACGGGGCGGCGGGCGGGTCAGCGTGCCAGCCCCGCCGGCAGCAGGGCGAGGCCGCCCCGGAACTCCCGGTCGAGGGTGAGGGAGCGCGCGCCGCGGGCGGCCTCGGTCAGGTACGGGTACTCGTCCGCCGGGAGCCCGGCGATCGCGGTGGTGCCCGCGCCGGAGAGGGCGCCGAGGTGTTCCTGCTGGATCGCGCCGATCACGTAGGCGAGCAGGGCGCGCAGGGCGACGATCCGCTCCCGTCCCCCCCCGCTCGTCGTACGGCGAGCACGTCGACGACCAGTGGCCGGTGGAAAAGCTGCTGACGCTCGCGCGGCGGGCGCGTACGGTCCGGGCATGACCGATGATCAGCACGCCTTCGTCCCCGCCGGATTCACCGTGCCGCGCACCTTCGTCGGTGACGGCTTCCGGCTGGAGCCGCTCGGTCCGCAGCACAACGCCCGCGACCTCGCCGCCTGGACCGCCGGCATCGACCACATCAGGGCCACACCCGGGTTCGTGGGCCGGGGCTGGCCGCCCGTCGAGGGCATGTCCGCCGAGGCGAACCGCGCCGACCTCGTCCGGCACGCACGGGAGTTCGAAGAGCGGGTCGCCTTCGCGTACACCGTGCTGGAAGGCGACGACGACGGCCCCGGCAGCGGTGACGTCGTCGGATGCCTCTACGTGCACCCCGCGCGCGAGGCACCCGGCCGGATCCAGGTGTCCTCATGGGTCCGGGCCGACCGCGCACACCTGGACGCCCCGCTGCACCACGCCGTACTGGCGTGGCTCCGGACCGAGTGGCCCTTCGACGCGACGCGCATCGACTACGCGCCCAGGTGAGACGGGCGGGCGGGTGAGACGGGGCGGGTGAGCCGGGCGGGGTGGGCCGGGGCCGAACGGGTCGAGGTCGGCGGCCGACGACGTTGCGGCCGGGTGATCGCCGAGGGGCGTCATAGGGTGGCCGTCGCTCCCAGGCGACGTAGGACCGGACGCTCCTCACGAACGGGAACCTCATGACGCAAGCACGCTACGACCGCTCGCTCCTCTTCGACTCCCCTGCCCCCGCCCCCGCCCACACGCCCGTCCACGACATCGGCCTGCTCGTCCTCAGGCTCGTCATCGGCCTGTCGATGGCCGGCCACGGCACGATGAAGCTCTTCGGCTGGTTCGGCGGCCCGGGCCTCACCGCGACCGGCAAGGGATTCACGAAGGCCGGCTACCCCGCCGGGGACGCCATGGCCGTCATCGCCGGACTCTCCGAGACCCTCGGCGGCCTCGGACTCGCCCTCGGCCTGCTCACCCCGCTCGCCGGCGCGGCCCTGACCGGCGTCTTCATCAACATCCTCGACGTCCGGGGCTTCGACGCCTACTTCCCGCCCAAGGGCATCGAACTCGAAGTCGTGCTGTTCGCCTCGGTCATCGCCCTCACGCTCACCGGGCCCGGCCGCTACGCCGTCGACCACTACCTGCCGGTGCTGCGCGCATCACGGCCCCGCTACTCCGTGCTCGCACTGCTGGCGGGCGCCGTCGTCGGCTTCATCGTCCTGCTCGTCCGCGACTGACGGGCTCACGCCCCCAGGTGCCCCAGCGGGCCCGACGGATAGGGCGTCTCCACCGGCAGCAGAGCGTGCGCCGCGTCGTCCCGGCCCGACCGGAGCAGGCCGTGGACCTCCCGCGCCAACGGGGTCACATCGCGGATGGAGACCGTCCACTCGTCGGCGTACGCCCGCGAGGCCGGACCCGACAGGCCCAGCTGGAGCGAGCGGTACGGCAGCGGGTTCAGGTGCAGGTCGCGCTCCGGGTCCCACTGCACGCGGGCGGGAGCCCCGCGCAGCGACTCCTGCCAGGCCGCCCGGTCGGCGTGCACGCCCGCCTCGTAGTGCGACAGGCAGGCCCCGCGCAGCGCACTGTCGAAGCCGTCGCGGGTGATCTCGACGGCCAGCACCGTCTCCTGGTCGGCCTTGGTGGCCCAGCCGCAGCGGTACATCATCCACAGGAACGACGGCTTGATCCACGTCATCCGCTCCCGCTTCCAGGCGGGCGGGAAGCGGCCGTCGCGGGCGGCGGGGAGCCCGAGGCGGGGGGCGTAGGCCTGGTAGACGGTGATCGTGGTGTCGGTGTGCGTGGCGCGGATCTGGCGGTGCGGTACGGCTTGCATGGCCTCAGGGTCTCCGGCGCCGGGGCCGCGCCGCCAGCCGTTTTCCGTGCGGGTGCGGCGCCGTCGCCGGGGGCACTGCCCCGCGCCCCCGCGCCTCGAACGCCGGCGGGGCTGGATGTGCGGCCGGGGCTGGAGTGCCCGGCGGGCTGGAGTGCCCGGCGAGTGACGACACGACCTAGAGGTGGTCGTCCGCCAGTTCCGCCACGCCCGTGACACGGTGCAGGGCGTACGTCCGGACCTCGTCCGCCGTGTGGTCGTAGCCCGTGACGAAGCCGCCCTCTACCCGTACCGGTGCGATGACCCGCTGGCTCGCCGCGCCGTCCGCGTTCACGTAGCCGATCCACACCGCGGACCCGGTCAGCGCCGCCGCCTGCACCGTCGCCAGGGTCTCCGCCGCGCTCGTGCGCGGCAGCTCGCCGGGCACCCCGGCCGCCGGCCCCGGGTCCTTGCGGACCGCCGTCGCCGCCAGGTCGCCCGCACGGATCGCCCGTACGGCCGCCCCCAGCAGCGTCGCGTCCGGCACCGGCGGGCCGTCCGGCACCGGTACGGGCGCCGAACGGGCCGGTGCGCGGTGGGCGTCGGCCCGCGCCACCAGCACGTCGCCGGTGCCCGACTCCGCGGCCGGCGCGTACCCCATCGCCCGCAAGCCCTCCAGCAGCGCGGTCGGTTCGGCCCGCGCGGCCAGCACCGTCGGCGCCAGCCGGCGCAGACCCAGTCCCGCCGAGCGCTTGTCCGCGAGGATCTCGCCGAGCATCGCGTCGTCGTCGCAGCGCACGTACGAGGAGGCCGCGCCGACCCGCAGGTGCCCGTGCCGCCGGGCCACGTCGTCGATCAGGTACGCCAGCGGCTGCGGAACCGGCGTGCGGCTGTGCTCCTTGAGGAAGGCGTGCAGATCGGCGGCGGCGTGACCGGCGTCCAGCGCCCGCCGCACCGAGCCCGGCGTGAACCGGTACACCGTCGCCCCGCCCTTGGACTCCACGTCCGCGAGCACCGCCAGGGTGTCCCCGAGCGGGCGGCGCAGCGGTCCCGGCGCCACCGCCGTCAGGTCGGCCTGGAGCAGTACGTGGTCCACCGGCTCCGGCAGCAGCGGCGCCAGCAGCGGCGCCGGATCCCGGTGCTCCAGCAGGGCCCGGCCCGGCCCCGACAGCGCGCCCCGGCCGGTCACGCCGAGGACCTCCGCCTCGGTCAGCGCCCAGCCCGCGAGACGGGCCCGCAGGTCGCTCGCCGTACGCACGGGCCGCTCCCACGCGAGCCGTGCCAGCACCGCCTCCGTGTCGGGCGAGCCGCCCTCCGGCAGGTCCGCCAGGAGTTCCAGGACGCGCCGGCGCACCTCGGGCGCCGCGGAACGGTCCAGTTCGGGGCCGAGCGCCGACAGCGTGCGCCCCTTCGCGTCCTGCTCGCCGACCAGGCCGGCCGTACGGGTGGCCGGCAGCCAGGCGGCCGCCAGTACCGACCACCGCTCGGCGGGCGGCAGTTCGCGCCAGTCGTCGAAGGCCGGGGTCGGCGCGTACCGCTCGTCCGCCTCCCCGTCGCCGGCCAGCAGCCCGGCCGCGTAGGCGAGTTCGATCCAGAACGCCGCCGACGCCTCCGTGGTGTCCAGGACGGCCGCGGCCCGCTTCAGGTCCCGTACGGACAGCCCGCCCGCCCGCAGCACCGGCGGACCGGCGTGCTCCCAGGACTTCACCAGCTCCTCGACGGTGGCCAGCGCGGCCAGCGCCTGACCCGCGGCGTTCGCGTCCACAAGCTGTGGACGGTGCTCGCGGTGCGCGGGCACCGGCGGAGCCACCGGGGCGGTGTCCCGGTGCGCGAGCCCGCCGCGCAGGTGCAGCGCCACCTCCCGGGGCAGGACCACGGTCCGCGCCGTCGCGGGCAGCAGCAGCCCCCGGTCGCGCAGCCAGCGCACCGGCGGCGCCGGGTTCGGGGTCACCTCCCCGTACGGCGGCCCCCACACCAGCCGCCCCAGCACCTGGTGCGCCTCGGCCGGGGCCTCGTCCAGCAGCGCCGACATCCGCTCCTGGTCGGTGAACAGTGAGGTCAGCGCCGTGACCGCGGACACCGGATCGTGCGTCGCGGGCAGCCCGGCCGCCGCCACGATCTCCTGCACCCGGGTCGGCGACATCCCGGCCGTGGCCTCGGCGACGGTCGGCCCGAGCCCCGTCGGCGAAGGGCGTTGCGCGGACGGCGCGAGCAGTTCGCGGGCGGTGCGCACCAGGCGCAGCCGGTCCTCGTCGCCCCACACCAGGGCCTGGTCGCGCAGGGTGCCCAGGGCCCGGGGGAGCGCGGCACGGGCCCGCTCGTCCTCGCCGCCGGTCAGCAGCCCCTCCAGCACCGGGTACGGGCACGGATCCGGGGCCACGGCGAGGGCCTCCGCCGTCTGCAGCGTGAACCGGTCCAGGCGCTCCAGCGCCCGCACCACCGAGGCCCGGGTACCGGCGCGCGTCGCGAGCTGGGTGACGTCACCGGGCACCGGGTTCAGCAGGTCGGGCCGGGAGTGCAGGAGGGCGGAGAGCGCGGCGTCGTCTCGGGCGCGCAGCGCCTCGGCGAGGGAACGCGGGGAAGTGGCCCCGGTCCCGCTCTCCGGAGCTGCCGCAGCAGTGCTTGGCTCGGGCACAGTCGCCTCCCGGTCGCGTCGGCCGGTCGTGTCGGCCGGTCCCCATCCGGCCAACGGTATCCGCTGCGCCCGGGGCGGCTCCACGGGTGCACGCGCTACCTTCGGGAGAGGCGGTACGGGAGGAGCCTGCGCGTGGGGATCGAAAGCGACCACCTGGTCTACGAATATCTGAGCGCCGTCGGGGACTTGGCGCAACGCCGGCACCTCTCCTCCGGCGACCGGATGCGGCTCGTGGCGGGCCTGCGGGACGAGATCGACCGTCGGCGCGCCAAGTACGACCCGGAGACCCCGGCGGCCGTACGCCGCATCCTGGAGCGCATCGGCACGCCGGAGGAGGTCCTGGACACCCTCGGCACCCGGCAGGGCCGGGCCCCCGCCGCCGGCGCCGCCGACCCCGTCCCGGCGGTGCCCGCCCAGCGGGCTCCGGGCCGTCTGCGGCTGCCCGGGGTCCCCCCGCCGCGGCCGGCCCCCGAGCGGGAGCCGGAGCCGGAGAACGTACCGCCACACCTGGCCGGGCTGGACGAGCTCGGCCCGTCCGGCGGCGCCGAGCCCGACTGGTGGCGGACGACCCCCGGCGCGTACGGGGACGGCCCGCAGGTCGAGGGCTTCGCGGGCGGCATCGAGATCCCGGACCTGTTCAAGAAGCGGCCGGAGGACGAAGACGAGGAGGAGGCGGAAGGGGCCCCGCCCGGACCGCCGGACTCGCGCGCACGCACCCTCGTACGGTTCCTGCGCGAACGGCGGCGCGCGAAGGCGGAAGCCGCCGGGAAGGCCGGGAAGCAGCCGGAGGCGGCCGCCGCCCCGGCCCGCCCGCGGCCCAACGCCTTCCTGCTGCTGGCCGCCGCGGTCCTCGTCGTCGGCGTCGTGAGCGGCCACTGGCTGCTCCTCGTCATCGGCTGGCTCCTGCCGTACGCCTCGCGGGTGCTGCGGCCCGCCGAACGCAAGTGGGCCGTCTTCGGCCCGCCGGGCGTGGTCCTCGCGGGCGCCGCGGTGTGGCTGTGGGGCCGCACCAACGGCAAGTGGGGCGAGACCCTCGCCGACGACCAGGTCGGCGGCGCGGTCCAGGGTATGTGGCCGTGGCTGCTGCGGGGCGCCGCGCTGGCGTCCGTGCTGTACCTGGTGTGGCGGGCACGCCGGCGCTGAGGGCGCGCGCCGCGGGCCTCAGCCGCCGGGGATGCTGCGCTGCTCCTTCTCCATCGGCTGCGCCGCGGCGGCCTTGACCAGGTCGAGGAAGGCGGGTGCTTTGGCCACCTCCAGCAGCTGGGCGGGGTTGACGGGCGCCGACGTGTTCGACGCCTCGTGCGGGAAGACCGACAGCCTGACGTTGCACGTGCCGTAGCGGAAGGAGACCTCCGTCTCGGCGACGGCGCCGGTCGGGATCGTCGAGGCGTGGGCCTCGATGCCGCCGGGCAGCGTGGCCTTCGCACAGACGCGGCCCCGGACCTCCCGGCAGGGCTGGGGCTGCTCGCTCGACGGCCGGACCGAGAAGATCAGCGGGAACGCCTTGCCGTCCTTGGTGGCCTGGTAGAAGTTCACCCTGAGGTCGGTGCGCTGCACGGTGCCGACCGTCGGGGGCAGCAGGCGCTGGAGCACGCCGACGGCCTCGTCCTGGAAGTTCTCCTGCCGGGTCCGCTCCGCGGCCGGCAGGTCGGCCATCGACGATTCGCCCGGTGTCGGCTCGATGTGCAGCGGCTGCGGCGGAGCCGACGACTGCGGCGGCGCGGCCACCACGGCCTCGACCGGGCGCTGCGGGCCGCCGCCCGGCAGCATGGACGCGGTGACCGCCCCGAGTGTCGCGACGGCCAGTACCCCTGCGCCGATCGCCACCCGGACGCGCGCCTTGCGGCGGCCGCCCTCGGCACGGGCCGGGCCCGCCAGGTCCATCAGCGCGGGCAGTTCCCCGGTCGCCCGTTCCATCGCCTCACGGACCAGCAGAGCGGTACGGGCGTCGGCAGTGTCCTCGTTGGTACCCATTGACGTCTCCTCAGCTCTCGATGGCGTAGTCGGTGGCGTAGACGTGGGCGTCGCCGAGCCGCACGCGCAGCTTCGCCAGCGCGCGCGAGCACTGGCTCTTGACCGTTCCCTCGCTGCAGCGCAGCAGTTCCGCGACCGTCTCGACGCTCAGGTCCTCCCAGTAGCGCAGGACGACCATGGCGCGGGACCGCGGCGGCAGCTCGGCCAGCGCGGCGAGCAGGGTGACCCGCAGGTCGGCGTGGTGCGGGGCCTGCGGCGGATCGATCCGCCGGTGGGCCAGCAGGTCCCGCAGGCGCCGGCGCCGCTCCGCGAGGAAGGTCCGGGTCAGCACGGTCCGCGCGTACGCCTGCGGGTTGTCGGCGGCGGCCACGCGCCGCCAGTGCTGGAACAGCTTGGCGAGGGTCGTCTGGGTCAGATCGCGTGCTCCGTCGGCGTTCCCGCACAGCAGGTACGCCGTCCGGTACAGCCCCCGCTGGGCGGCCCGGGCGAAGGTCTCGAAGTCGAGGCCGCCGGTCGCGGCGTCCCGCTCGGCCTCCGCTCGCCCGGGCCCGTACCGCTGCACGTACCCGGGACCGTACGCATGCCCGTCATCGGGCCCGAAGTCCCGCGCTGCGTTGTGTTCGGCGCCTGGTGGCATGCGCCCTCCCTCTCACATCGTGTCCGTCACCCCTGTCCTGAGCGCTCCCGCACCGAAAAGGTTGAACACGAGTTCCGGAGAGGTCCGCCACACCGTCCACCGCAGTCCGCCCCCCTCGGCACAATGGCCGTATGAACCTCACCGTCGGCTTCGACCTCGACATGACCCTCATCGACTCCCGCCCGGGCATCCGGGCCGCCTACCGGGCGCTGTCGGCCGAGACGGGCACGTACATCGACGCCGACATGGCGGTCACCCGCCTGGGACCCCCGCTGGAGGAGGAGCTCGCGCACTGGTTCTCGCAGGCCGAGATTCCGGCCATGGCGGACCGCTACCGGGAGATCTACCCGGACCACGCCATCACTCCGACGCCCGCGATGCCCGGCGCCCGCGAGGCCGTGGCGGCCGTCCAGGCGATGGGCGGCCGCGCGATCGTCGTCACCGCCAAGCACGAGCCCAACGCCCGCCTGCACCTGGCACACCTCGGCATCGAGCCGGACGCGGTCATCGGCTGGCTGTGGGCGGAGGCCAAGGCGGGCGCGCTGCGCGAGCACGGCGCGCAGGTCTACGTCGGCGACCACATCGGCGACGTGCGCGGCGCCCGCACGGCCGGCGCACTGTCCGTGGCCGTGCCGACCGGCCCCTGCCCGGAACCGGAACTGCGCGCCGCGGGCGCGGACGTGGTGCTGCCCGACCTCACCGCGCTGCCCGAGTGGCTCACGCAGTACCTCGCCGCACAGCCCGTCTGACCCGGTTTGCCCCGGGCCTTCCGGCCTCCCGGTCCCGGCCTCCCGGGTCAGGCCTGGGAGGCCCGCGCCGCCTTGCGCTGCGCCGCCGCCGAGCGCAGCACGCCCGCGGCGGAGATGGCGAAGCCGACGCCCATCAGCATGCACACGGCCCACGCGTACGACGGGAACGGGTCGACGTCGAGGAACAGCGGGGCCATCGTCGCCAGCGTGGCCACGGCCCCGGCGATGAACACGATGCCGCCGGCCCTGACCAGTCCGTCGCCGGGCCGCGCTTCGTCTGAATGAGGAGTAACAGTCACCTCACCAGGGTAGTTCCCTGGCCGAAGCACCGACCGTGAAGGACCGGGGAACGTCTTGTCACCCGGCCCCCGACCATTAGCCTTGAGGTGGCGGGTCACACATGGCCCGCTGCGCTGTTGTCCGGAGCCGTTCGCGGCACTCCGGACCCCCGACGAGCACAAGGACAGAGGACGGACGTGCCTACCGGCAAGGTCAAGTGGTTCAACAGTGAGAAGGGCTTCGGCTTTCTCTCCCGCGACGACGGCGGAGACGTCTTCGTCCACTCGTCGGTGCTCCCTGCCGGGGTCGATGCCCTCAAGCCCGGTCAGCGGGTCGAGTTCGGCGTCGTCGCCGGACAACGCGGTGACCAGGCACTTTCGGTGACCGTCCTGGACCCGGCGCCGTCCGTCGCGGCCGCCCAGCGCCGCAAGCCCGACGAGCTCGCCTCGATCGTGCAGGACCTCACGACCTTGCTGGAGAACATCACCCCGATGCTCGAACGCGGCCGCTACCCCGACAAGGTGCACGGCACGAAGATCGCCGGCCTGCTGCGCGCCGTGGCCGACCAGCTCGACGTCTGACCCGCGTACGCACACCCGCGCCCCGCCCCTCGTACGAGCGGCGGGGCGCAGCCGTGTGCGGCGCGCGGACCCCTACGGGAAGGCGAGCGCGCCCGGCGCGATGGCCGGTACGAGCCCCTCGGCCGCCGCCCGCGTCAGCAGGCCGCGCACCGCCGCGTAGCCGGATTCGCCCAGGTCCGCCGTGAACTCGTTGACGTACAGGCCGATGTGCTGGTCGGCGACGGCCGGGTCCAGCTCCTGCGCGTGCGCGCGTACGTACGGGCGGGAGGCCTGCGGGTCGTCCCAGGCCATCCGGACCGAGGCGCGCGCCGACTCGGCCAGCCGGCGCAGCCGCTCCCCACCCAGCGACCGCTTCGCGATGATCGCGCCGAGCGGGATCGGCAGACCGGTCGTGGACTCCCAGTGCTCGCCCATGTCGGCAAGGCAGTGCAGGCCGTAGTCCTGATAGGTGAACCGGGCCTCGTGGATGACCAGTCCGGCGTCCACCCGGCCGTCCCGGACCGCCGGCATGATCTCGTGGAACGGCAGGACGACCACCTTGCCGACGCCCTCCGGCAGCACGTCGGCCGCCCACAGCCGGAACAGCAGGTACGCGGTGGAGCGTTCGCTCGGCACCGCGACCGTCCGTCCGGCCAGGTCCAGGCCCGGCTCCGCCGCCAGCACCAGCGGCCCGCAGCCCCGCCCGAGGGCCCCGCCGCACGGCAGCAGCGCGTACTCCTCCAGCACCCACGGCAGCACCGCGTACGACACCTTCAGCACGTCCAGCTCGCCGCGCTCGGCCATGCCGTTGGTGATGTCGATGTCCGCGAAGGTGACGTCCAGGGCCGGCGCGCCGGGCACCCGTCCGTGCGCCCACGCGTCGAACACGAACGTGTCGTTCGGGCAGGGCGAATAGGCGATCTTCAGCGGTTCACCGTCGACCACGGTGCGGCTCATGGCGTTCTCCCCAGTTCGCGAGTACGGGCCCCAGCACGCGGAAGCCTTCGGCGAGCGCCGCCAGCGCGTCCGCGATCCGCCAGGCGGCACGGTCGCGCGGCCCCACGGTGTTGGACACGGCGCGGATCTCCAGTACGGGCAGCCCGTGCGCGGCGGCGGCCTCCGCGACCCCGAAGCCCTCCATGGCCTCGGCCCCGGCCATCGGATGCCGGGCCGCGAGCCCGGCCGCCCCGTCGGCGGTCCCGGTCACGGTGGAGACGGTCAGCACGGGCGCCAGCAGCGCCCCGGTCGCTTCGGCGGCCCGGGCGGCCAGCTCGGCGGGCGGCAGGTGCACACTGCGCCCGAAGCCCAGCGCCGACACGTCGACGAACCCGTCGGGGGTCTGCGCCCCCAGGTCGGCCGCGACGATCGCGTCCGCGACCACGAGGGATCCGAGCGGGGCGGCGGGAGCGAACCCGCCGCCGATGCCGGCGCTGACGACGAGCCCGTATTCGGTTCCGGCGAGGGCCAGCGCCGTGGCGGTGCCCGCGGCGGCCGCCGCCGGACCGACGCCGCCGACGAGCACGTCGAAGGCGATGCCCGGAAGGTCCCGGCGGGTGATGAGGTACCCGCCGGGGAGCGTGCGCGGCTCAGGACCGGGACTGTCCGGATGAGGGGTCAGACCGGTGAGGACGGAGTCCGACTCCGCCCCCACCGCCGTCACGACGAGCACGCGCACCGGTGTCGTCCGGTTACTTGAGCTTGAGGTTGAAGGACCAGACGGCGAGCGGCTTGCCGTCCTCGCCGATCTGCAGGAAGGCCAGCTTCTTCGAGGTCGGCGCCTCGCCCTGGCCGCCCGTCGCGAAGACGTCGGCGTTCGGGAAGCTGCGGTACGTGCTCGACGAGGGCTCGGTGATCGGCTGGCCGTCGAGGACCGCCGACCAGCGCTTGCCGTCCTCGACGACCTCCGGCTCGACGCCGAGGCGCAGCGTTTCGCCGCGGCCGTACTTGATGGTCTTGGGGTTCTTGAGGTTCGTGAGGCACTCCTGGACCTCGTCCATGGAGAGCTCCTTGCCGTCGTTGTGGCAAGAGGCTTCCGCGGACACCGACGAGCTGCCGACCGTCACGGTCGCGAGCGGGGTCGGCTTGTCGCAGGCGGAGAGAAGGAGGAGGCCGGCGGACACGGCTCCGAGGGCCGCGACGCTGCGGCGGGCCCTACCCGAGAAAAGCGGTGCGGTCATGAGCCGAAGGCTATCGGGCCCCTGGGCTGCGCCGCTGCACGGGGTACCGCGGGCCTGCGGCGCGCCGCCCTTCGGCTCCCGCCGGGGTGACCGTGCGCGTGCCGGTGCGGCGCCGCTGCGGGGGCGCTGCCCCCGGGCCCCCGCGCCTCAAGCGCCGGCGGGGCTGAAAGAGCGGGGCTCCGCCCCGGACCCCGGGCCTCAAGCGCCGGCGGGGCTGGATGCGGGGGCCGGAGCGTCAGGCGACTCGGGTGCGGGACGTGTGTTGCTGCGGTTGGTGGCGGGGGGCCGACAGGGCGCCGCGGACGGCCATCGTCGCGCCCAGCGCCACGATCGCCGCCGCCACCGCCATGCCCAGTACGCCGTTCAGCGGCAGGGCGATGCCGATCGCCCCGCCCAGCACCCACGCCACCTGCAGCAGCGTCTCCGAACGGGCGAACGCGGAGGTCCGTACCGCCTCCGGCACGTCCCGCTGGATCATCGCGTCCAGCGACAGCTTCGCCAGCGCCTGGCAGAAGCCCGCCGTCGCGGCCAGCACGGCCACGAACACCCCGCTGTAGAAGACGGCCGCCAGCACCGCCACCCCCAGCGTCACGCACAGCACCGACGCGACGATCGCCTCCGGGGCGCGCGCCCGCAGCCACGCGCCCACCGCCGTACCGCAGGCGTTGCCCACGCCGGCCGACACGCCCACGATGCCCAGCGACACCGCCGCGCTCTGCCCCGCCAGGGGATGCTCACGGAGCAGGAACGCCAGGAAGAAGATCAGGAACCCGGACAGCCCGCGCATCGCCGCGTTCGCCAGCAGCCCGCACAGCACGCTGCGGCTCACCGTCCGCAGCCCCGGCCGCTTCGAGTGCGCCTCGTGCGTCGAGAGCCGGGCACGGCGCTCGCCCTTCGCCTCGTCCACCTTGTGCGGCAGCGTGAACGCCGCGAAGGCGCCGCCCAGGAAGATGACGCAGGCCCCGTACAGCGGCCACTGCGGCCCGATCGAGTTCAGCCCGGCGGCCGCCGGCGCCGCCGCGCCCGTGGCCAGCAGACCGGCCAGCGTGACCCGCGAGTTCGCCTTGACGAGTGAGAATTTCGGTGGGAGCAGCCGCGGCACCACCGCACTGCGCACGACCCCGTACGACTTGGACGCGACCAGCACGCCGAGCGCCTCCGGATACAGCTGGAGACCCCCCGTGGCCACCACGGCCGACATCAGCAGCGCGAGGACCGCCCTCGCCAGCATCGCCGCCGCCATCGAGGCCCGCCGTCCGTGCGGCAGCCGGTCCAGCAGCGGACCGATCACCGGGGCCAGCACCGTGAACGGCGCCATCGTGATCGCCAGGTACAGGGCCACCCGGCCCCGTGCCTCGTCCGTGGGTACCGAGAAGAACACCGTCGACGCCAGCGCCACCGTGATCATCATGTCGCCGGCGCCGTTGATCGCGTGCAGCTCGATCAGCTTGCCCAGACCCGATTCGCCCGCCCCGTGCGCGTGCGTGGCCCGCCGGATCCCCTTGGCCGGACCGGTGATCGGACGGTGCAGGGCACGCCCGACAGCCCGGCCGGCCCGCCTGGCCGGTCCCGAGCCGTCGTCGGACGACCGTACGGGTGCCACACTCGACATAGTGCCCCACCCGGCCCCCGCGGTGCGCCTCCCGGCGCGTCGCGGAACCGGCGGCTTGTCCGCGAATCGGACCTTGCATGTGTGCCCAGGGCTTAAGAGGAGGTAGCGTGCGTAGCGCGCCACCGGCGGTTGCTCCTGGCCGCGCGCCTCTTCGTGATCCCGCAGAATGGATCGCAGTGAGGTGCGCCCGGAGTCCGATCGGGTGCGGACGTCGACGCGGCCCTCTGGTCCGCTCCGCCCGCGCCTCGTACGGACAGCACCACCGGGTCGTTGTGGACGACAGTACGGACGGCGCACACGTGAGACGGCGTAGGAGAGAACGAGACCAGTGAGTGCTGCGACGACGCGAAGCCGTACCCCGCGTACCCCCGACCGCCTGTGTGTCGAGGCGGTGGAACTCGCCCGCGCGGCCGCCGAGGAGGCAGCCTTCCCCGGCGTGGTGGGCGCGCACGTCTCCGCCGTGGCGGAGGGCGACCGCGTCGTCACCCACTTCTTCGAGTCCAAGGAACCGGGCTACCGCGGCTGGCGCTGGGCCGTCACCGTCGCCCGCGCCTCCCGCGCCAAGAACGTCACCCTCGACGAAACGGTGCTGCTCCCCGGCGACGACGCCCTGCTGGCCCCCGAGTGGGTGCCGTGGAGCGAGCGGCTGCGTCCCGGCGACATGGGCCCGGGCGACCTGCTGCCCACCGAGGCCGACGACCTGCGGCTGGAGCCGGGCTGGTCGGGCGAGGACGCCCCGCCGCCGAACTCCGTGGTCTCCACCGAGATGGCCGAACTGGTCGAGGCCGAGGACGCCGACGTCACCGACCGTGTGACGGTTCCCGCTCGCGGCTCCATCTCGTCGGTCGCCGAGGAGCTCGGCATGCGCCGGGCGCGCGTGCTGTCCCGGTACGGGCTGCACAGCGCCGCCGACCGCTGGGACGAAGCCTTCGGCGCGAAGACCCAGATGGCGCAGGCCGCGCCCGCGTCCTGCGTCTCGTGCGGCTTCCTCGTCGCCGTCGGCGGCTCGCTGGGCCAGGCCTTCGGCGTCTGCGCGAACGAGTTCAGCCCGGCCGACGGCCGCCTGGTGTCGCTGTCCTACGGCTGCGGCGGCCACTCCGAGGCCGCTGTCATGCCGGCGCCGCTGCGGCCGGCCCCGCCGGTCCTCGACTCGATGGCCTCGGACGAGTTCGTCCTGCGGCCGGCCCAGGACACCGGCTCGGTCCCGGCCCCCGACGCCCAGGCCGCGGACCTGGACCTCGGCCACTCGTAACCCGTACGGCCCTGTCGGCGGGACGGCGCGGGCGCCCCCGCGCCGCCGGCCCCGTGCGGTCCGGCCCCGTACGGTCAGTTCCGTGCGCGGCGGCGGAAGAGCCGCTTCGCACCGAAGACCAGGACCAGGCCGCCCGCCAGGACCAGCGCGCCCTTGCCGAAGCTGCCGGTCGGCTCCGGCGAGGTCGCCGCGTCCGGCGGTGACCCCGGCTGCGGCGAGGCCGAACCGCCGGGCGAGGTGGCCGCCGCCGGGACCGCGACCACCCGACTGCTCGCGCCCTCCGAGCCGAACATCAGCGTGGAGCCGTCCGCGGCGTACGTCACCGACTCCGCCTGCCCCTGCCACGGGGCGTCCACCCGCTCGCCCTCGCCCTGCGGCCGGCCGTCCTTCCACGGGTACGTCCGGGCGGTGAAGTAGCCGCGCAGGGTCAGCCGGTTCCCGTCCGGGGAGAAGGCGCCGTCCGTCACCCACGGAACGTCGCCGACCCGCCGGAAGACGTTGTCCGCGCCGGCCGACAGCTGCGCGGGGCCCTCGTACAGGCCGCCCCTGCTCTCGTCCTTGCTCGCGATGTAGACCCGGCCCGTCACCGGATGCACCATCAGGGACTCGGCGTTGCGCGGCCCGTCCTCGTACCGCACCGTGAACTGCGTCGCCTTGACGGTGACATCACCCAGTTGCCGCGGCTCCTGGAAGCGGTAGATCCACACGTGGTCCCAGGTGCCGCCCCGGTTGTCGCCGACGTCACCGACGTAGAGCTGTCCGTCCGGGCCCAGCGAGATCGCCTCGACGTCGCGCGGCCTGCCGATGCCCGTCAGCGTCACCCGGGCCACGGTGGCGCCGGTGGCCGAGTCCACGGCGTAGACGTACGGGCCGTCGTCGCTGTCGTTGTGCGTCCAGTAGACGCCCGGATGGACCCGGCTGGCCGCCAGCCCGCTCGACTCCTTGATCCGCGGATCGGAGATGGTGAACGAGGCGGTCCCGGGGGACTGCGCCGCGTAGGCCGTGCCCGGCAGCCCGGCGAGGGCGGTGGCAGCGAGGACGGTGGCGGCGAGGACGGTGGCGGCGGCGGTCGCGCGGGCGGCGGCGGACGGCAGGGACGGGCGCATCCTCCCAGCCTGCCAGTACGTTCCGCGTGTCCGGCGTCACAGATGCTTCTGTCGCGCGATCCGCGATGATGACCGGATGCGTTTCATGTTCGTCGGCGACTCCATGACCATCGGACGCGCCGGCGACTACACCTGGCGCTACCGGATGTGGCAGCACCTCAACTCGACCTTCGGCGGCCCCTACCGGATCGTCGGCCCGCGCTGCGAGGTCTACGACACGGGCGCCGACGCGGCCGTCAGCCACGAGTACGCCGACCCGGCCTTCCCGGAGCACGCCCGCCGCCACCTGGCCGGCTGGGGCGAGGGCTGGCAGCACATGGCCCCCGTCATGGGCGAGACCGTGGCGGCGCACCGCCCGGACGTGCTGCTGGTCTCCCTGGGCCTGATCGACCTCGGCTTCTACACGGACGCCGAGCAGACCGTCGCCAACGTCCGCCGCTTCACAGCGGGCGCCCGCGCCGCCCGCCCCGGCATCCGCATGGTGCTGCTGCCCGTCATCCCGAACAGCCGGGCCGAGGAGGACGCCCCCTTCGCGGCCGAGGTCGACCGCTTCAACGACCTCCTCGCGAAGGCGGTGGCCGACCTCACCACGGACGCCTCGCCGATCCTGCTGGCCGCGCGCCCGGCCTCGTACGACATCCACCGGGACACCTACGACGGCACCCACCCAAACGCCTCCGGCGAGCACCGCCTGGCGGGCGAATTCGCCGCGGTCCTCCACCAGGCGTGGGGCCTCGGCGGCCCCTACCGCGCGGCCCGGACCCCGTAACACGCCCTGTGCGCGGGGGTCTTGCTTCGAGTGCGCTCGAAGCAGTTGGCTAGTGCCCCATGAAGTACACACAGCTCGGACGCACCGGCCTCAAGGTCAGCCGACTTGTACTCGGCACCATGAACTTCGGACCCCAGACCACGGAGCCCGAAAGCCACTCGATCATGGACTCCGCCCTCGACGCGGGGATCAACTTCTTCGACACAGCCAACGTCTACGGGTGGGGCGAGAACAAGGGCCGCACCGAGGAGATCATCGGGACCTGGTTCGCCCAGGGCGGCCGGCGCCGCGAGAAGACGGTCCTCGCCACCAAGGTCTACGGCTCCATGTCCCGCGAGGGCGAGACCTGGCCCAACTACGACCGCCTGTCGGCGCTGAACATCCGGCGGGCCGTCGACGCCAGCCTCAAGCGGCTCCAGACCGACTACATCGACGTCTACCAGTTCCACCACGTCGACCGCCGGACCCCCTTCGAGGAGATCTGGCAGGCCGTGGAGGTCCTCGTCCAGCAGGGCAAGATCCTCTACGTCGGCTCCTCGAACTTCCCCGGCTACAAGATCGCCCAGGCCAACGAGGTCGCGGCGCGCACCGGGAGGCTCGGACTGGTCAGCGAGCAGTGCCTCTACAACCTCGCGGAGCGGCGCGCGGAGATGGAGGTCATCCCGGCCGCCGAGGAGTACGGGCTCGGGGTCATCCCGTGGTCCCCGCTGCACGGCGGGCTGCTCGGCGGCGTGATCAAGAAGGAGGCCGTCGACGGGCGGCGGGCCTCCGGGCGGTCCGCGGAGGCACTGGCCAACAGCGCCGTGCGGGCGCAGGTGCAGGCGTACGAGGACCTGCTCGACAAGCACGGCCTGGAGCCGGGCGAGGTCGCACTGGCCTGGCTGCTGACGCGTCCCGGGGTCACCGGGCCGATCGTGGGGCCGCGTACGCCGGAGCAGCTCGCCTCGGCGCTGCGCGCCGTGGAGCTGGAGCTGATCGAGGAGGTGCTGGCCGGGCTGGACGAGATCTTCCCCGGTCCCGGGCCCTCGCCGGAGGCCTTCGCCTGGTAGTCGTGCGGCAGTCGCCGCCGGTGGCGGGCGGCCGCGTGGCCGGTCAGCGGCCGGCGTAGGGGCTACTGGCCGACGGCGGCCGCCACGGCGACGACGACGAACATCAGCACGAGCACACCGGCCATCACACGGTTTCTGGTCTTGGGATCCACCCGTCGAGCCTAACGCGGCAGCCCCTGCATCGTGGACGCAGGGGCTGTGCCGTGGTGGGTGCGCTGCGGGCCGTGGCCGAGCGGTCACTGCCAGCTCATGTCACCGTTCTGGGCGGCGACCGGGGGCTTCGCGGCGGTGAGCGGGGCGGCGGAGGCGACGGCCGGCGTACCGAGGACGAGGGCGAGGGCGACGACCGCGGCGGCCTTGAAGATGCGAGTGGTGTTCATGAGGTCCGGTGTCCCTTCGGGGTGCCGTGAGGCGTGATGACGGTGGCTTCCCGGTCGGTCCCGCGCCCCGCGGTGGCGCTGTCCCTTCCGGTGAGACCCAGCTAAGCCGCAGCTCAGCGGGGGGAGAAGGGGTAGCGGCTGGCCCAAACCGTCCGTGGACGGATGAGGACAGGGGCCGGGCGGCGGCCCCTTCCGGCCGTATGTGGGGGACCGCCGTGCCTGACGGGCCGCAGCGGTCAGCCGCTGCGGAGCTCCAGCACCGACACCGGCATCAGCGGGACGCCCACGTCCAGCAGGCGCGCGTGGGGCAGCGCCCGCGCGCCGAGCAGGCGGCGGCAGACGGACTCGGCGTGCCGCTCCGCCTCCTCCAGGGAGTCCGAGAGCAGGTAGAAACCGAGCGTGAAGTGCTCCGCGGACTGCGGGTGCACGGCCAGGTGCTCCACCCGGTCCCTCGGGCGCAGCCCGGCGCGGGCCGTCTCGCGCAGATCGTCGGGCACTTCCGCCGGAGGGACCGTCCGCAGACGGGCATGGACGAGGTACATGCCTCCACCGTCGCCCCGGCGGGCCCGTGCGGGACACCGATCCGGCTGGCCGTTTGTGGCCGTGGACACATCTGGCCAGACAGTGCTTCTTTGAGATGATCTTCCTCATCGAAGTGCCAACGGGGTGGGGGGATACACATGTTGACCGAACTGGGCCTCGACGCGAGAGCCGAGGCCGTCTACCGGGCCATGCTCATGGAACCCGGTTCGGGCGTGACCGCGCTCGCCGACGCCGTGGGGATCGGCGAGGGCGACGTACGCGAGGCGCTGGACATGCTGAGCGAGCTGGCCCTGGTCCAGCCGTCGGCCGACGACAGCGGACGGCTGCGCGCCGTCTCCCCGGACATCGGGATGGAGATCCTGATGGCCCGGGGGCAGGCCGAACTCGCCGCGCAGCAGCAGCGGCTGGAGGCGTCCCGGGCCGCCGCGGCCAGGCTGATCTCGGAATACTCGGAGCTGCGGCCGGCCGCCAGGCACCCGGGGGTGGAGCAGCTCATCGGCCTCGACGCGGTCCGCGACCGCCTGGTCGCACTGACGCGGGAGACGAAGGAGGAGCTGCTGGCCTTTTCGCCGGATGCCACGCTGAGCGAGTCGGCGCTGGCCGCCTCCCGCCCCCTGAACAGGGCACTGCTCGAACGCGGCGTCCGCATGCGCACCCTCTACCTGGACAGCGTGCGCAACAGCCGGCCCTCCGTCGAGCACGCCAACTGGCTCACCGAGCTCGGGGGTCAGGTCCGTACGGTGGCGTCGCTGCCGACGCGGATGCTCATCGTGGACCGCAGGACGGCGCTGATCCCGGTGAGCGACGACTCCTCGGCGGGAGCGGTCGTCCTGACCGGGCACGGCATGTTGGTCGCCCTGTGCGCGCTCTTCGAGTCGACGTGGGCGGCGGCGCAGCCGCTGGCGGAGGTGGCGGTCCTGGGGCCGGACGGCCTGACCGCGCAACAGACCGCCGCCGTACGGCTGTTGGCGGAGGGGCACACGGACGACGCGATAGCCAAGCGGCTGGGGGTCTCCTCGCGCACGGCCCGGCGTATCGCCAACGAGCTGATGGAACGGCTCGGGGCGCGCAGCCGTTTCGAGGCCGGCGTCCGAGCCGTCCAGGAAGGCTGGCTGCCCGCCCGCGCCTGACGGGCACGGCCGATCGAAAGCCGCCCGGCGGGACCACTCTCGTGGTCCCGCCGGGCGGTTTTCGTGTGTGGGGAGGCCGGAAGGAGGGGCTGGATCAGGCCACTGTGGCCAGGTTCGGCCATGGCCTTTTCGGGCCAGTCGATCTCTCTTCCGCCCGGCCCGGGCAGCGGCGAATCTATTGCTTGTCAGCGGGGCAGCCCCCCGGAGACAAGCACCGAAGGCCCTGAAACCCCTGAACGGACGCCACCGCGGGACGTCCGAGGACGACGGGTTCAAGCCACCATCCCATTCGTTTCGGAAGGACGAACCACCCCCATGCGTACTGGAATCCTCCGGGCCACCGCGGTCGTCGCCCTCACCCTCGGCATCACCTCCGTCGCACCGATGGCCTCCGCCCACGCCCCGGCCCACCCGGTCCAGGTGGCGGGCAGCACGGCCGGCCAGTCCGCCCCCGTCGACGCCCCGCCGGCAGTGGTGACGAGCCGGCCGTAGGGCCCCGTAGCCAGCCAGCCAGCCAGCCAGCCAGCCGGCCGGCCAGCCACCCAGTCAGGCCCGGCCCCGCCCCGCACACCGCCGCAACACCCCACAGGACCGCTGTACCTGCAGGACAGCTGTCCGTCCGCCCCACCTCGCACACCCGCAGCACCACCGCCGGTCGAGCCCGCGCTCCCGGCGGCCCCAGACCTCACCTGACCAGAACCGGAGCACAGCCATGTCCCGATACGGGTTGAACACCCGCCATGCCGCCGTAGCCGCCCTCATCGCCGGGGCCGTCGCCGCAGGCACCGTGCTCGCCGTCGACACCGCGGCGTTCGCCGCTCCGGCGGCCGCCGCAGCCGAAACCCCCCTCGCAGACGACTACGGCAGCACCGGCCAGGGCGCGGAGGAGCCGGTCGACGGGGAGGTCCGAGCGGCGGTCTACTCCTCGACCAGTACGAAGATCACCCGCAGCTCGGTGATCGCCCGCGCCAAGAGCTGGGTCGGCATCGGCCTGCACTACAGCGGGGGCGGCCGCCACGGCGGCTACCGCACCGACTGCTCCGGATTCGTCTCGATGGCCTGGGACCTGGACTCCTCGCTGCTCACCGACACCTTCGGCCCCCGGGGCGTGACCGAGCAGATCACCAAGGGGGAGCTGAAGGCGGGCGACGCCCTCCTCGACGACGACTCCGGTTCGAGCGGCCACGTCGTCCTCTTCGAGAAGTGGGTCGACTCCAGCCGCACCAAGTACTGGGGCTTCGACTTCACCCCGAGCGGAGTCCACCACCGCGTCTACGACTACCCCTACTACGACGGCTACGGCCCCTTCGTCCCGGTGCGCAACAAGAACGTCGTGGACGACGTGACCACACCCCCGGCCCCGCCCGCCGGCATGACCGACCTCGTCGCGGTCAACATCAACGACGACGCCGTCGACGACGTGGTCGGCGTGGAGGCCTCGACCGGCAAGCTGTGGCTCTACAAGGGCAGTTCCGCCGGAACCATCGCGACCGGCAGCACCCGCGTGGAGATGGGCAGCGGCGGCTGGAACGGCATGTCCAACCTCGCCGGCGGCGACTTCAACGGCGACGGCAAGGACGACATCGTCGCGACCGAGGAGTCCAGCGGAAAGCTCTACCTCTACCCGGGAACGGGCAGCGGTGTCGGCTCCCGCAAGGAGATCGGCTCCGGAGGCTGGAACGGCATGCAGGACCTGGTCGGCGGCGACTTCAACGGAGACGGCAAGGCCGACATCGTGGGCGTCGAGAAGTCGACGGGCCAGCTGTGGCTCTACAAGGGCAACGGCGCGGGCTCCATCGGCGGCGGCGGCACCCGTGTGCTGATCGGCTCCGGCGGCTGGATGGGCATGCACGACCTGGTCGGCATGGACATCAACAACGACGGCAAGACCGACATCGTCGGGGCCGAGAGGTCGACGGGCAAGCTCTTCCTCTACAAGAGCAACGGCACCGGCCTGAACGCCCGCACCGAGATCGGCTCGGGCGGTTGGAACGGCATGAACGACCTCACCGGCGGCGACTTCACCTCGAACGCGAACGATGACCTCGTCGGCGTCGAGAAGGCCACCGGAAAGCTCTACCTCTACCCGGGCACCGGCACGGGCCTGGGGGCGCGCAAGGAGATCGGCACCGGCGGCTGGTAGCCCCACGCTCGACGCATCTCCCCGCTCTCCTTTCGCAACTCCCCTTTCCTGACACCCTTTTTTGGCACCTCCGTGCCGGTTTGGAAGCACTCCCATGTCTGTTGAGACCACCGCCGCCGCCACCACCGCCGCCACCACCGCCTCCGGCCTCTCCCGCCTCATGTCCCGCCGGGTCCGCATCGCCACCGGCCTCGTCTGCGCCACCGTCGCCGCGGTGGCCCTCTCGGCCGGCGGTGCCAACGCCGACGGAGCTCCGGGGGATCCGCACGGCGACATGACCCAGCTGACGGCGGACGACCTCGGCCTGCCCGAGGGCTCGCAGATGACGGCCATGGCGGCGACCTCCGGCGACGAACGCCCCGACTTCCAGATGCCGTTCAAGTGCGGCGAGACCTGGCAGGGCGCCTCCCGCCCCCACCACAGCCCCACCGCCAACGCGATCGACTGGACGCAGGGCGGCTCGACGGTCAACTCGCCCGTCGTGGCGAGCGCCGACGGCGTCGTGTCCAAGGTGAGGGACCTCGGCGGCTCCAGCTACGGCAAGTACGTGGTCATCAACCACGGAGGCGGCTGGTCCACCGTCTACGCCCACCTCAACGGCTTCAACGTATCGAGCGGCGCGACGGTCAAGGCCGGACAGCAGATCGGCATCGTGGGCAGCACCGGCAATTCGTCCGGCGCCCACCTGCACTTCGAGCAGCGCCACGACCTGGTCGACCAGCGCCCGACCTTCAACGGCAGTGTCTTCAGCGGCTCCGGCTCCTGGTCCAAGTCGCTGACCAGCAAGAACTGCGCCACCAAGACCCCGGAGCCGATGCCCGAGGGCCCCGGTGACGGGGGTACCGGCTCGACCGGCATGGTCGACCTGGCCTCCGCCGACCTCAACGGCGACAACGTGGTCGACGTCGCCGCCGTGGAGGCGTCCACCGGCAAGCTGTGGCTCTACAAGGGCGCGTCCAACGGCACCATCGCCTCCGGCGGCAGCCGTGTCCTGATCGGCTCGGGCGGCTGGAACGGCATGTCCAACCTGACCGGCGGCGACTTCGACGGCGACGGCAAGGACGACATCGCCGCGGTGGAGGAGTCCACCGGCAAGCTGTGGCTCTACAAGGGCGCCGACAACTCGACGATCGGCTCCGGCGGCAGCCGCATCATGATCGGCTCCGGTGGCTGGAACGGCATGTCCAACCTGACCGCCCTCAACCTCAACGGCGACAAGATCGCCGACCTGGCGGCCGTGGAGAAGTCCACCGGCAAGCTGTACCTCTACCCGGGCACGGCGGGCGGCCAGCTCGCCCCCCGCAAGGAGATCGGCTCCGGCGGCTGGAACGGGATGTCCAACCTCACCGGCATGGACCTGAACAACAGCGGCCGTCAGGACCTGGTCGCGGTGGAGAAGTCCACGGGCAAGCTGTTCATGTACCCCGGTGACAAGGGCTACCTGAGCCCGCGCATCATGATCGGCTCCGGCGGCTGGAACGGCATGTCCGACCTGATCGGCGGCGACCTGCTGAACTCGCAGCTCTCGGACGACCTGATCGCCGTCCAGAACTCCACCGGCAAGCTCTTCCTCTACCCGGGCACCGGCGCCGGCGGCCTCGGCGCCCGCAAGGAGATCGGCACCGGCGGCTGGTGACCACCTGAAGGCGACGGCCCGAGGTGAAGACGCGTGAGGCGGCCCGTCCCTGCAGGACGGGCCGCCTCACGGCGTTCGCCGTGCGTACGCGGTCAGCCGGCCAGCGGCCAGGCGCGCACGGTCTCGTAGCGGGGCTGTTCGCCCGGTACCCCGCTCGCGGGCAGGTTGCTGCGGACCAGGCTGAGGGTGTCCACCTGCCAGGCGGTGCCCTCGAAGTCCGCGAGGGCGTCCAGGTACGGGCGCAGCGGGGTGGTGGCATGGCGGCTGCGGGCGAGGGTCAGGTGCGGGGTGTAGCGGCGGTGCTGCTCCATGGGTACCCCGGCCCGCCGTGCGGCCGCGTCGGCCCGGTCGGCGAGCAGGCGCAGGGCGTCGAGCTCCCCGGCGGCGCCGGTCCACAGGGCGCGGTCGCCGAAGTGCCCGCAGCCGTGCAGGCGCAGCGCGAAGGGCGCCGTCCGGTGGGCGGCCCGCTCCAGGCGGGCGTACAGCTCGGGGAGCACGTCGTCGCGCACCTCGCCCATGAAGGCGAGCGTGAAGTGCCAGCCCGCTTGCGCGGTCCAGGTCAGCCGGTCGTCGCGCACCGCGTGCACGGCGGCGGCGAGCTCGGCGACGGCCGCGTCCGGCGGCAGAACGGCGGCGAACAGTCTCATGCGGCGAGGGTAGCCAAGTCCAGCCTCGCCGGCGTTTGGGGCGCGGGTCCGGGCGGAGCCCGGCGGGGGCCGGGGCGGAGCCCCGTGAGGCGCCGGTCCGGGCCCCGCCGGAGGCGAGGGGCTACGCCACCGTCACCAGTTCGCGGCGGCGCGAAACGGCCGGGACGAAGGCCACCCCGTGGCGGCCGACCCGCAGCCGGAGGTTGCCGACGCGGGCCAGGACCACCGCGATGGCCACGGATGCGGCCAGGGAGATCAGGGCGCCCGAGGCCATGCCGACGCGCGCGCCGTAAGTGTCCGTGATCCAGCCCAGCAGCGGGGCTCCCAGCGGGGTGCCGCCGGTGAAGACCATCATGAAGAGGGCCATGACCCGGCCCCGCATCTCGGGGTCGGTGGCCATCTGCACGCTGGAGTTGGCGGTGACGTTGACCGTCAGGCCGAAGACGCCGAGGGGTACGAGCAGCGCGGCGAAGAGCCAGAAGCCGGGTGCGAAGGCCGTCACGAGCAGCAGTACGGAGAACAGCGCGGCCGCGGCCACCAGCAGCCGCAGGCGGGAGTGTCCGCGGCGGGCCGCGAGCAGGGCGCCGGCGAGGGAGCCGGCCGCGATCAGGGTGTTGAAGAGGCCGTAGGTGCCCGCGTCGCCGTGGAAGACGTCGCTCACGAACGCCGACAGCCAGATCGGGAAGTTGAACCCGAAGGTGCCGATGAAGCCGACGAGGACGATCGGCCAGACCAGCTCGGGCCGGCCGGCGACGTAGCGCAGGCCTTCGCGCAGCTGGCCCTTGGCGCGGGGCCGCGGCTGCACCGGGTGCAGCTCCTTCGTCCGCATCATCAGCAGGCCTGCGATGGGCGCGGCGAAGGAGAGGCCGTTGAGCAGGAAGGCCCAACCGGAGCCGACGGCGGTGATCAGCACGCCGGCGATCGCCGGGCCGACCAGCCGCGCGGACTGGAAATTGGCCGAGTTGAGGCTGACGGCGTTGGCGACCTGGTCCTTGCCGACCATCTCGGGGACGAAGGTCTGGCGGGCCGGGTTGTCCACGACGGTGATCAGGCCGAGGAGGAGGGCCGCGAGGTAGACGTGCCACACCTGGACGTTGCCCGCGAGGGTGAGGGCGGCGAGCGCGATGCCGGTGAGGCCCATCGCGCTCTGGGTGGCGAGGAGCAGGGGCCGCTTGGGCAGCCGGTCGGCGAGTACGCCTCCGTAGAGGCCGAACACCAGCATCGGCAGGAACTGCAGGGCGATGGTGATGCCGACGGCGGAGGCGGAGCCGGTCAGTGAGAGGACCAGCCAGTCCTGGGCGATGCGCTGCATCCAGGTGCCCGTGTTGGAGACGACCTGGCCGGTGGCGAAAAGCCGGTAGTTCCGGATCCTCAGCGAGCTGAACATCGAGTTCCTGCTCGCGGGTGCCGCGCTTGCCGCGGGTCGCGCGGCGGTAGTGGGGGTGGATATGTGGCCGGGTGCGGAGTCTGCTCCGTTTCCCGTACTCAAAAGCGTTCGCCTCCTGGCGTCGTTCCTACAGGTGTGCGAGCTTCTCCAGGACGGGTGCGGCCGCGCGCAGCTTGGCCCATTCGCCCTCGGTCAGCTCTGCCGCGAGCCCGGCCAGGAAGGCGTTGCGCTTGCGGCGGCTCTCTTCGAGCATCGCTTCGGCCTCCTCCGTCTGGCGGACCACCTTCTGGCGGCGGTCGTCGGGGTGAGGTTCCAGCGTGACCAGTCCCTTGGCTTCCAGCAACGCGACGATGCGCGTCATGGACGGCGGCTGGACGTGCTCCCGCCGCGCCAGCTCACCGGGGGTGGCCTGGCCGCAGCGGGCGAGGGTGCCGAGGACCGACATCTCGGTCGGGCTCAGCGACTCGTCGACGCGCTGGTGCTTCAGGCGCCGCCCCAGCCGCATGACGGCGGAGCGGAGGTCGTTCACGGCGGCAGCATCGTCGCCATGGGAGAGGTCAGGCATGTATTTAGAGTAACTCATTACTCTCGCTAAAGAACACCGGATTTCCCGGTCATGCACCCGGTATGTGCCAGGTCACTCGTACGGGTGAGTCGACGGCCGAAAGTGACACGCGTGCGCACCCACTGCCCCGACTCTTTCGCCATGGGGACACATGTGCTGAGCATGCGCATAGACGGGGAGCTCCTCGACAGGCTCCGTATCCATGCCGCCAAACGCGGAATGAGCGTCCAGGACTATGTGGTCCGGACGCTCATTCGCGATGACTTCGACGAGCGCTTCAAGTCGGCCGTCGACGAGACGGAGAAGTTCTACGGGCTGACGTAGGACGCCCGGCGGGATGTCCTAGCCGAGGCCGAGGGCGGGCATCGCGTAGTAGAAGACGAACACCGCCGACACGACGTACATGGCGGTCGGGACCTCGCGGCCCCGGCCGGTCGCCAGACGCAGCACGCTGAAGGCGATGAAGCCGATGCCGATGCCGTTGGTGATCGAGTAGGTGAAGGGCATCATCACCATGGCCAGGAAGGCCGGGACGGCGATGGTGAAGTCGCTCCAGTCGATGTCCTTGACCGATCCCGCCAGGATCAGGAAGCCCACCGCGACCAGGGCGGGCGTGGCGGCCTGCGACGGGACCATGGTGGCCAGCGGGGTGAGGAACAGCGCCACGGCGAACAGGGCGCCGGTCACGATGTTCGCCAGGCCCGTACGGGCACCCTCGCCGACGCCGGCCGTGGACTCCACGAAACAGGTGGTGGCCGAGGAGGAGGTGGCGCCGCCCGAGGCGACGGCGAGGCCGTCGACGAACAGGACCCGGTTGATGCCGGGGAACTCGCCGGACGTCTTGTCGATCAGCTTGGCCTCGTCGCCGACGCCCAGGATCGTGCCCATGGCGTCGAAGAAGCAGGACAGCAGCACGGTGAAGACGAAGAGGACGCCGGTGAGCACTCCGACTTTGCCGAAGCCGCCGAACAGGCTCACCTGGCCCACGAGCCCGAAGTCGGGTGCGGCCACCGGGTTGCCGGGCCACGCCGGGACGGTCAGACCCCAGCCGGAGGCGGGCAGGTCGGCGACGAGCTGGACGACGACCGCGACGAGAGTCATGGCGACGATGGAGATCAGGATCGCGCCGGGGACCTTGCGGATCAGCAGGGCGAGGGTGAGCAGCGTGCCGATCGCGAAGATCAGGACGGGCCAGCCGTCGAGGTGGCCGTTGCCGCCGAGCTGGAGCGGAACCGTGGTGTGCGCGGCGTCCGGGATGCGGGATACGAAGCCGGAGTCGACGAGGCCGATCAGCATGATGAACAGGCCGATGCCGATGGCGATGCCCTTGCGCAGGCCCAGCGGGACGGCGTTCATGACGCGCTCGCGCAGCCCGGTGGCGACCAGCAGCATCACGACGAAGCCGGCCAGGACCACCATGCCCATCGCGTCGGGCCAGCTCATGCGCGGGGCGAGCTGGAGGGCCACGACGGTGTTCACGCCGAGGCCGGCGGCGAGCGCGATGGGGACGTTGCCGATGACGCCCATGAGGAGCGTGGTGAAGGCGGCCGTCAGGACGGTGGCCGTCACGAGCTGACCGCTGTCGAGCTGGTGGCCGTACATGTCCTTCGCGCTGCCCAGGATGATCGGGTTCAGCACGATGATGTACGCCATGGCGAAGAAGGTCGCGAAACCACCGCGGACCTCGCGAGCGACGGTCGAGCCGCGCTCGGAGATCTTGAAGTAGCGGTCCAGCCCGCCGGAGGGCTCCCGGGGGGAGGGCTCCGGAGTGGCGGGTGCGGGGGCGGGGGCCGGGGTGCTCATACGGTCCTCATTGGTGGTTCATACGAAGAAAATGGGCCGCGCCCAAACCGTTTCAGTATGAACACATCAGAGAAGGGCCGTCCATCTCCGCGCGTAGACAGCGCGTGGCCCCGCGGCGGGGCAGCGGGAGCGAGCGCCGGGCGGGCCGAACGGCCGGACGGGACGCGCTCCGGCCCCCGCTTAAACTGGCTGCATGGCGAAATGGATTGCGAAGCACGAGGCGCCCGAGCCCCTTGAGGGCCCCGTCGTCGCGACGGTCACGGGTGGCACGATCCTGTGGTTCGCCCTCTTCGTGGTCCAGCTGCCCTTCTACGGGTGGTTCGCCGACCGCGGCCAGCTGTGGTGGGTCTGGACCTGCGCGGCCGGCGGCTTCCTCGGTCTGATCGGCATCTGGTACGTCCGCGGCCGCGAGGCGGCGCTGAAGCGGCACGCCGCCGACGCTGCTGCGCAGGCTCGGCAGGAGTCGGGCGGAGCCGCGGAGGCCTAGGCAGTCGTCGGAGCCCCCTGGACGTCCGGTGCGCGGGTGCCACCGAAAGAGACGGCCCGGACGCCTGTCGGGGCCGCCTCCGGCGGGAGCGGCGCCCCTGCGCTTCGTCGGGACGGGAGCGGTGCCCTTGCGGGGTTTTGGTGCGGGGCGGTGCGGTGCCCTCGCGGGGGCTTCGGATCGGCACGGTGTGGTGGTTCGTGGGGCGGCTTCGGTGCGGGGCGGTGCCCCTGCGGGGCGTCTCCTCGGCTCGTGAACCCTTCGCCGGACCGGCATGTGTCTCGGGGGTGGGTTCGCTCGGCCTGCGGGGACGCCCCGGAGTGTCCCCGCCCCGCGGTCCTGTGCCGGCCGGGCGGCGAGCGGCGGCCGCCCAGCGGCTCGGCTCCCGCCCGTGCGGACAGTCGTGGCGCGGCCCGACCGGGCTGCCGGGCGGTGGTGGGGTCACTCGGCCACGTCCCGGAGTGTCTCCACTCCGCGGGGCGGCGCCGGCTCCTACCCGGGGACGATTCGGGTCATCCGGAAGTCGCGTCTTCCGGCTTCTCGGCAGGTGAAGCCCTACAACCCCGCTTACCGTCGAAAACATGACGGAGCGGGCGAGGATCGACCATGACGGGCGGGAGCCGGGCGGCGGGCCCGGGACGGCCATAGACGCCGGGGCGGAGCTCGACCCGGTGCACCCCGTGCGGCCTCCGGCGCCCCGTTTCAAGCCGGGCGGGCTGACCACGGCCGAGGTCGCCGAGCGCGTGGCCCGCGGCGACGTCAACGACGTCCCGGTGCGCTCCTCGCGCTCCACCACCGACATCGTCCGCGGCAACGTCTTCACCCGCTTCAACGCGATCATCGGCGTCCTCTGGGTGGTCATGCTCTGCGTGGCGCCGATCCAGGACAGCCTCTTCGGCTTCGTGATCATCGCGAACACCGGTATCGGCATCATCCAGGAGCTGCGCGCCAAGAAGACCCTCGACGGCCTCGCCGTCATCGGCGAGGCCAAACCGAGCGTGCGCCGCGACGGCCGGACCGCGGAGATCTCCACCTCCGAGATCGTCCTCGGCGACGTCATCGAACTCGGTCCCGGCGACAAGGTCGTCGTCGACGGGTCCGTCGGCGAGGCCGACGGCCTGGAGATCGACGAGTCCCTGCTCACCGGCGAGGCCGACCCCGTCCTGAAGAAGCCCGGCGACCAGGTCATGTCCGGCTCCTTCGTCGTCGCCGGCGGCGGCGCGTTCACCGCCACCAAGGTGGGCCGCGAGGCCTACGCCGCCCAGTTGGCCGAAGAGGCCTCCCGCTTCACGCTCGTCCACTCCGAGCTGCGCTCCGGCATCTCGACCATCCTCAAGTACGTCACGTGGATGATGATCCCGACATCCATCGGCCTGATCATCAGCCAGCTCGTCGTCAAGGAGAACAACCTCAACGACGCCATCGCCCGGACGGTCGGCGGGATCGTGCCGATGATCCCCGAGGGGCTCGTCCTCCTCACCTCCGTGGCCTTCGCGATCGGCGTCATCCGCCTCGGTCGCAAGCAGTGCCTCATACAGGAGCTGCCCGCCATCGAGGGCCTCGCCCGCGTCGACGTGGTCTGCCTCGACAAGACCGGCACCCTCACGGAGGGCGGTATGGACGTCACCGAGCTCCGCCCGCTCGGCGGTGCGGAGCCGGCGTACGTCAAGAAGGTGCTCGGCGCGCTCGGCGAGTCCGACCCGCGCCCCAACGCCAGCCTCCAGGCGATCATCGACGCCTACCCCGACAGCACCGAGTGGCGGTGCACGGAGTCCCTGCCCTTCTCCTCCGCCCGGCAGTACAGCGGCGCCAGCTTCAGCGAGGGCGACGGGGAGAACAACACCTGGCTCCTCGGCGCGCCCGACGTACTGCTGCCCGCCGGGGACCAAGCCCTCGACGAGATCAACGACCTCAACGAACAGGGCCTGCGGGTCCTGCTGCTCGCCCGCTCCGCCCGCGAGCTGGACGACGAGGCCGTCGCCACCGGGGTCAGGCCGACCGCGCTGGTCGTCCTGGAGCAGCGGCTGCGCCCCGACGCCGCCGACACGCTGCGCTACTTCGAGGACCAGAACGTCAGGGCGAAGGTCATCTCCGGCGACAACGCGGTCTCCGTCGGCGCCGTCGCCGGCAAGCTGGGCCTGCCCGGCGCGCAGAACACCGTGGACGCCCGCAAGCTGCCCGCCGAGCAGGCCGAGATGGCCGAGGTCCTCGACGGCAACTCCGTCTTCGGGCGCGTGACCCCTCAGCAGAAGCGGGACATGGTCGGCGCCCTGCAGTCCAGGGGCCACACCGTCGCCATGACCGGCGACGGCGTCAACGACGTGCTCGCCCTCAAGGACGCCGACATCGGCGTCTCGATGGGCTCGGGCTCGGAGGCCACCCGCGCCGTCGCGCAGATCGTCCTGCTCAACAACAGCTTCTCCACCCTGCCGTCGGTGGTTGCCGAGGGCCGCCGGGTGATCGGCAACATCACGCGCGTGGCCACCCTCTTCCTCACGAAGACGGTCTACTCGGTGCTGCTGGCCATTCTGGTGGTCTGCTCGCAGGTCGAGTACCCCTTCCTGCCGCGCCACCTGACGCTGCTGTCCACCCTCACCATCGGCATCCCGGCGTTCTTCCTGGCCCTGGCCCCGAACAAGGAGCGCGCGAAACCGCACTTCGTGAAACGGGTGATGCGCTACGCGATCCCCGGCGGCGTGATCGCGGCGACGGCCACCTTCGTCACCTACCTGGTCGCCCGCCACCACTACACGGGCGCGGACGCCCTGCCCGCGGAGACGAGCGCGGCGACGCTGACGCTGTTCCTGACCTCGATGTGGGTCCTGGCGATCATCGCCCGCCCGTACACCTGGTGGCGCGTGGCCCTGGTGGGCACGATGGGCGGAGCCTTCCTGATCGTCCTGATCGTGCCGTGGCTCCAGGACTTCTTCCAGCTCAAGCTGGTCGGAGCCACGATGCCGTGGACCGCGGTGGCGGTCGCGGCGGCCGCCGCGACCCTCATCGAATTCACCTTCCGCCGGGTCGACCGCATGTTCCCGGCCTGACCGGCCTGACTTGCTTGACCGGCCGGTCGCCCGCGCCCTACGCCAGTCCGTCCGCCTGCAAGCCGGTCAGGACGGCCTGGCCCAGGGTGTGGACCGCGGACTGGGGCCGGACCATGACCGTGAACTCCTTGATGCGGCCCGACTCGTCGAAGTGCAGCATGTCGATGCCGTGGATCTCCTTGCCGTCCACCGTGGCCCGGAAGGGCAGGACCGACGCCGGGGCCGGGGCGCCGTCCGCGCTGGTCTCGGTCGTGCCGTCGAAGTGGCCGACGTAGCGCAGGTCCTCGAAGACGCGCAGCAGGACCCCGAAGAGGCCCAGCACCATCGGCCTGCCCTGGAAGGGGCGGAACTTCACCGGGCTGTACAGCCTGATGTCTTCGGTGAACAGGTCTTCCAGCGCGGACAGGTCGCGCTTCTCCACGGCGGCACGGAAGCGTTCGGCGGTCGTCTCCGTCACGGATTCCACGGCTCCTCCTGATAATCAAGGAATTGACTAGTCAGTTTCGTGAGTATCATGCGGTGGAGGACGAGGAAAGGGAAGGGGCAGCCGCGATGGCCTTGCGACATGCCGTACTGGCGGCGCTGCTGGACGGCGAGTTCAGCGGCTACGAGCTGGCGAAGTCGTTCGACATCGGCGTCGCGAACTTCTGGCACGCCTCCCCCCAGCAGCTCTACACCGAGCTGGCCAAGCTGGAGAAGGAAGGCCTGGTCGAGGGACGCCAAGTGGTCCAGGAGGCGCGCCCCAACAAGCGGCTCTTCCAGGTCACCGACGCCGGCCGGGCCGAGCTGGAAGCGTTCGCGGCGGCGGCCGTGAAGCCCTCGGTCATCCGCGACGACCTCCTCGTCAAGGTCCAGAACGCCGACCGGATCGGTACCGCGTCCGTGATCGCACAGCTCGACGAGCGGGCGGCCGCCGCCGACGCCAAGATCGACCTCCTCGGCAGGGTGCTGCGCAAGATGCGCGGCGACCTCGACGAGGAGGAGTTCCTGCTCCGCGGCGACGCGATCGGCGGGTACCTGACCGGCCTGCGCGGCATCGCCTTCGAGCAGGGGCACCGCGACTGGTGCCGCCGTAGCGCGGCGGTCCTGCGAGAGCGAGAGGGGCTGACCACCCGTGCCGACGCGCACTGAGTACCGGCGCTACGTCGCCCTGGGCGACAGTCAGACCGAAGGGCTCGGCGACGGCGACGACACCGCTGGCCTGCGCGGCTTCGCCGACCGCTTCGCCGGGCACCTGGAGACCGCCCGCCCCGGCCTGCTCTACGCCAACCTCGCCGTACGGGGACGTCTCGCCGGCCAGGTCCGCGCCGAACAGCTCGGACCCGCCCTGGCCCTGCGACCCGACATCGCCACCGTCGTCGCCGGGGTCAACGACGTGCTGCGGCCCCGCTTCGTGGCGGCCGAGGTCGCCGGCCACCTGGAGGAGATGTTCGCCGCGCTCACGGCCGCCGGGGCGCACGTGGCGACCGTGACCTTCCCCGACATCGGCAGGATCGCGCCCCTCGCCCGACCGCTGGCCCCCCGCCTGCTCCAACTCAACGAGTTCGTGCGCGCCGCGGCCGCCCGGCACGGGGTCTTCGTCGCCGAGACCGCCCTGCCGGAGGCCGTGGCGGACCCGCGGATGTGGACCGAGGACCGCCTCCACGCCAGCTCACTCGGCCACGAACGCATCGCCGCCGCCCTCGCCCACGCCGTCGGCCTCCCCGGCAGCGACGACACCTGGGCGCAGCCGCTGCCGCCGCCGGACGCGCTGCTCCGCTCCGCCGTCGCGGCCGAACTGCGCTGGGCCACCGCCTTCCTCGGCCCCTGGCTGGGCCGCCGCCTGCGCGGCCGCTCCTCCGGCGACGGCCGCACCGCCAAACGCCCCGACCTGCTCCCCCTGGCCACCGGAACCACCGGTACCGCCCGGGAGCGGTGACCCGACCGCGTCCCGGGCGTCAGTCTTTGGTGTGTCTGGCCGCCGGGCCGGCCGGTCCGGGCCGGTGACGGACGAGCAAGTCCACCGCACCCCCTCGGAAGGCGCTGACCGCCCTCGACCCGGCCCGAGCCCTCGGAACCGCCTCGGTCGTCTCTTCCCGACCTCGCCGGGCAGCGCGGGCCCGGCACGATCCGACAGAGACGGCCCTTAGGCCGTGTCGTCAAAGTCCCGCCTGGCCGGCGGCACTTTGACGACACTCCCTAGTCGAACCAGCGGTCCCGGGCCAGTTCCGTCGTGCGGGACGGGTCCTCCAGCAGGGCCGCCACCTCGAAGCGGCGCGGCCACTGGCCCGCCGACCAGGCCAGGCCCGCCGCCACGCCCTCCAGGGTGGACGCGTGGAGGGTGCCGTCGGGCGTGCGCCGCCAGTCCAGTTCGGTGCCGCCCGCGACCAGCTCCTCGTGCTCGACGTACGTCGCCGGGGTCGCCGGACCCAGCAGTACCCGCACCGACTCCGGGACCTCGTGCTCCTCGCCCGGCGTGGTCACCTCCGCCGGGACCGTGTCCGACAGCCGGCGCACCTGGAGGAGGTCCGCCAGGTCGGCCGCCCGGGACGGGGACACCGGCAGCAGGGGCAGGCCCGTCGCCAGCGGCAGCAGGTCCGGGGCGTCCGCGATCACCGCGTCCGCCGCGTCCACCACGAGCACCTCGCCGTCCACCACCGCCCGCAGCTCTTCCGGCAAGGTCACCTCCTCGGGGGCGAGATCGGCCAGAGCCCCGTACAGGCCGTGCAGCTGCCGGTCCGTCACCTCCCGGTCGGGGTCGGCGAGCCGGCCCAGCAGCTCGGCCGCGCCCCCGGGCTCGTCCAGCAGGGCCGCCACGGAGGTCCGTACCCCCAGCGCCCGCAGCACCTGCTCGTCTGCAAAACCGGTCGCGTCCGCCGAGGTGTAGAGGCCCTCCAGCAGCGGGTCGCCGCCCGCCGCACGCAGGCCCGCCGGGCGGCGGCCGTCCAGCACCGGGTGGTCGCGCAGCCACCACGCCGTGTACGGGCGCACCGACTGCGTCGTGCCGTCCGGCAGCAGGATCCGCACCGGCTGGGTCAGCGCGTCCCGCAGCGGCGGCTGCGCCAGCATCGCCAATGCCTGCGGCCAGCAGTCGTCGTCGACGAGGTCCAGGTCGCGGACGGCGACCAGCTCGGTCGCCACCGGCGGCACGGGCAGCTCCGGCAGCTGGTCCAGTACGTCCTCGCACCACACGTCCACCGCGTCCAGCAGCCCGGCGTCGTCCGGCTCGGCGAAGTCACCCTCGCGCGGCTCCATTTCGTCCGGGTCCAGGACCACGTCCGTGGCGCGCACCAGCTGGAACGACGCCAGCACCCCGCACGCGGTCAGCGGGCCCCCGCCCCAGCGCTCGGCCAGCTCGGCGTCCACGTACGGGACCTCGTCCTCACGGATGACGGCCGCCAGCGGCGAGCCCGGCAGCAGCAGTTCGCCCGCCGGGGTCAGCTCCCCGTCCTCGTCCGGCAGGGCCAGTGCCCCCAGCCAGGGCTCGTCCCCGGGAGCCAGCTCCGCGTCGCGGACCAGCCCCAGGACCACCTCGGCCAGTTCGTCGGCGTCCAGGGTGTCGGCGTCCTCGTCCCAGATCTCCCCGGCGTCCAGGGAGGCGGCCACCGCCGACCGTACCTGCGGGGTCGTCAGGACGGCACGCGCCGTCGCCGGGAGGGACCCGAGCTTCTCCAGCAGCGGGTGCGCCGCTTCCGGGTGGGCGACCTTCAGCCCCAGCCGGGCCAGTTCCGCGGGCGTCTCGGCGTACGGGAGCAGGACGTGGCGCGGCCCGATCGCCGTGCGGCCGTCGGCGAGCGGCACGGGCAGCCCGGACAGCCGGTCGGGATCCACCCCGGCGAGGCTGTCGTAGAGCCGGTACCACCACTCGGGGGTCCGCTCGATGCCCGCGATCCGCTCGATGGCCTCGCCCAGCGGGAGCCGGCCCACGCCCAGGGTGCGCAGCTCGGCGCGGCGCTCCAGGCCCGCCGGCAACAGGGTCGGCAGGACCTCCGCCAGGACGCGCACGGTGTCGGCGCCCGCGCCCTCCACCACCTCGGCCTCGAAGGGGCGCAGGGCGTTGCGCTCCTCCGCGTGCTCGGGCGGTGCGGCCGGTGCGAGGAAGGCCGTACGGGGGAGCCGCTGCAGCACGGCGGCGCGCAGGGCCCCGTCCAGCTCGCCCTTGCCGAGCGGGCCGGGGACGAGGTCCACGAGCCCGGTGCTCACCGGGTCCCAGGAGCCGAGGAGTTCGGCGTACGCGTCGGCCGCGCGCTCCACGAGGAAGTCGGTCAGCGGCCCCGGCGCGGGGTGGCGGCGGCTGGTGTCCAGCGGCAGGGTGGCGATGAGCAGCGCCGGGATGCCCAGCGGCTCGTCGGTGGGTGTCGGGGCGTGCACCACGGGCGCGGTGGTCGGGCGCAGCGGGGCGCCGTCGGGGTCGACGGGCACCGCCCACGACACCGCCCAGGAGGGCCGCAGCCGTTCCTCGACGGGCCGGTCGGCGAGCAGCGCCCGTTCGATGGCGCCGCCGTGGCGGACGGTGCGCCAGCGGGTGGTGTGCGTACCGGAGCCGGCGGTGTCCTCGACGACGGTGTACGCGCCCTCGTCGCGGCGGTTGAGGGTGCGCGAGCCGGCGGGCGTCTCCACGACGACCTCGCACAGCCCGGGCAGGGTCAGCAGCAGGGCGTCGTCGATGCCGGCGAGCAGCCGCTCGACGAGGTCCTCGGCGGCGGCGTCGCGCAGCGGGAGCACCACGACGGTGTCGTAGCCCTGGGGGGCGGTGCCCTCGGCGGGCAGGGGGAGCCGCAGCAGCGGGACGTGGCCGTCGCGGCGGCGCAGTTCGTCGCCGAGGCCGGGGCTGCCGACGGCGGCCTCGCGGGCCAGTTCGCGGGCCTCGGCGAGGGACCAGCGGACACCGCCGTGGCGGCCGAGCACCGCGGGCTCGTCACAGACGGCGAGGACGGCCGCGAAGCCGACGCCGAACCGGCCGACGCTCTCCGATGCGGGCTCCCGCTTGGCGGAGGCCCGCAGGGTGCTCAGGGACTCCACGCCCGTCGCGTCCAGCGGGGCACCGGTGTTGGCGACGGCCAGCAGCGCGTGGCCGCCCTCGCCCTCGTGGAGGGTGAGCCGAAGCCGGCCGGGCACCTTGGCGCGGGCCGCGGCGTCGGCGGCGTTCTGGGCCAGCTCGACGACGAGCCGGTCCCGGTACCCGCCGAGGGCGAGGTCCTCCTCGGCGTTGGCGTCCTCGCGGAACCGGGCCGGGCCGGCACCCCAGGCATCGAGCACGCCGCGCCGCAGCCGGGCCGTGCCGAAGGGGTCCACGCCGCTCTGGGCCGCCGTCACTCGCACGCTCACGCCGCTGCCTCCAAGAATCGCCCCACGGAACTCCTGAAGGTATCGCGTGCGCGGTCGGAGCTTGCCCGTGAGGTGGGCGAACACGACGACGTCCGCGTCCCGGTGGCGGTCCTTCGCGAGATGGCCGCCGCACTGCGGAGCGCAGCTCGGGCCGGCGACCCGCAGGCCGCGAGGGTGGCCCGGGCGTCCCGTCCGCCGGCTCTCCGCCCCGATTCCCGGGGCCGGAGCCCGCCCTGGTCCCGGCCCCACACAACAAGAAGCCCCCGGCGACGAGGAGTCGCCGGGGGCTCGGGAAGTGTCGGACGGACGACTGCTAGAGCTTCTCGATCACGTAGTCGATGCAGGCCGTCAGCGCCTGCACGTCTGCCGGGTCGATCGCCGGGAACATCGCGACGCGCAGCTGGTTGCGGCCGAGCTTGCGGTACGGCTCGGTGTCCACGATCCCGTTGGCGCGCAGCACCTTCGCGACGGCCGCCGCGTCGATCTCGTCCGAGAAGTCGATCGTTCCGATGACGGCGGAGCGCTTGTCGGCGTCCACGACGAACGGCGTCGCGTACTTGGACGCCTCCGCCCAGCCGTACAGGTTGCGCGCGCTGGCCGCCGTACGGCCGGTGGTGAACTCCAGGCCGCCCTGGCTGTTCATCCACTCCAGCTGCTGGTCCAGCAGGAACAGCGTCGACAGCGCCGGAGTGTTGTACGTCTGGTTCTTCAGCGAGTTGTCGATCGCCGTCGGCAGCGAGAAGAACTCCGGGATGTGCCGCCCCGACGCGTGGACGCGGGCCGCGCGCTCCAGGGCCGCCGGGGAGAACGCCGCCAGCCACAGACCGCCGTCGGAGGCGAAGGACTTCTGCGGGGCGAAGTAGTAGACGTCCGTCTCGGTGATGTCCACCGGCAGACCGCCGGCGCCCGAGGTCGCGTCCACCAGAACGAGGGACCCGGCGTCCGCGCCCTCGACCCGCTTGACCGGCGCCGCGACACCCGTCGAGGTCTCGTTGTGGGTGTACGCGTACACGTCCACCCCCGCCTCGGCCACCGGCTCGGGGTGCGTGCCCGGCTCGGAGGAGATCACGGACGGCTCGTCCAGCCACGGCGCGAGCTTCGCGGCCTTGGCGAACTTCGAGGAGAACTCGCCGAAGGTCAGGTGCTGGGACTTCCGCTCGATCAGACCGGCGGTCGCGATGTCCCAGAAGGCGGTGGAGCCGCCGTTGCCCAGGATCACCTCGTAGCCCTCGGGGAGGGAGAAGAGGTCCCGGAGGCCCTGGCGCACCGATCCGACCAGGTTCTTGACCGGGGCCTGGCGGTGTGAGGTTCCGAGCAGGGAGGTACCGGTGGCGGCGAGGGCGTCCAGCGCCTCGATCCGCACCTTGGAGGGGCCCGCGCCGAAGCGTCCGTCGGCGGGCTTGATGTCAGCGGGAATCTGGATCTCAGCCACGAGCGGAGCGTATCGGGTCCGGGTCCACGCTCCGGAAGCGCGTCCACCGGATGAGACGCGGCGCGACGCCCGGTGCGACGCCCGCGCGATGTCGGCGCGGCCTCGGCGGACGTCGGCGGACGGTGGCAGGCTGGGCGCCGTGACGACACCCGGTGAAGTCGAGCGGACGTTGCGGGCGGAGCTGCGCGGCGAGGTGGACTTCGGCGCCGCGGCACGCGCACTCGTGACGATGGACGCCTCCAACTACCGCCGCGTACCCCTCGGCGTCGTCGCCCCGCGCGACGCCGACGACGTGGCCGCCGCACTGCGCGTGTGCGCCGACGCCGGCGTCCCCGTCGTCCCCCGGGGCGGCGGCACCTCCATCGCCGGGCAGGCCACCGGCGTGGGCGTGGTCCTCGACCTCACCCGCCACATGGACGCCCTGCTGTCCGTGGATCCGGCCGCCCGCACCGCCGTCGTCCAGCCCGGCCTGGTCCTCGACCGCCTCCGCGACGCCGTACGCCCGTACGGACTGACCTTCGGGCCCGATCCCTCCACCCACTCCCGCTGCACCCTCGGCGGCATGATCGGAAACAACGCGTGCGGCGCCCACTCCGTGGCCTGGGGGACCACCGCCGACAACGTCACAGAGCTGGCCGTCACCACGTACGCGGGCGCCGCCCACCGCATCGGCACCGGCTGGGACGGCGCCCCCCGGGGCCTGCGCGAACTGGTCGGCGCCCACCTCGGCCTGCTGCGCACCGGCATGCCGCCCCGTTTCCCGCGGCGGATCTCCGGCTACGGCGGACTGGACGCGCTGCTGCCCGAACGCGGGGTGCGGCTCGCCGAGGCGTTCTGCGGCAGCGAAGGCACCCTCGGGGTGGTCACCGAGGCGGTGGTGCGCCTCGTGGAACTGCCGCCCGCGCCCGCCCTGGCCGTCCTCGGGTACGCCGACGAGAGCGCGGCCGCGGACGCGGCCGCCGGGCTGCTCCCGTACCGGCCCCTGACGGTCGAGGGCATGGCCGAGGACCTGCTCGGCGGGCCGGCGGGGCCGGTGGCCGGGGCGGCGGGGGTGGTAGCCGGGGCGGGGGGGCTCGGCGGCGGCGTCGCGGGGCTGCCCCGCGGCAGGGCCTGGCTGTTCGTGGAGATGCCGGACGAGGGCGGGGCGCGGGCCGTCGTACGGGGCGCCGACGCGCTGGACGCGCGGGTCCTCACGGACCCGGCGCAACAGCGGGCGCTGTGGCGGATCCGCGAGGACGCCGCGGGCACCGCGACCAGGACGCCCGACGGGCGGATGGCTTGGCCGGGCTGGGAGGACTGCGCGGTCCCGCCGGCCCGGCTCGGCGCCTACCTGCGGGACTTCCGGGCCCTGCTGGCCGCACACGGCCTGCGCGGCACCCCGTACGGGCACTTCGGCGAGGGCTGCGTGCACGTACGCATCGACTTCGACCTGGTCTCGGCCGCCGGCGTGGCCCGCTACCGCACCTTCTCGGAGGACCTCGCCGACCTGGTCGTCAGCCACGGCGGCTCCCTGTCGGGCGAACACGGCGACGGGCAGGCACGCGCCGAACTCCTGCCGAAGATGTACGGCGAGGACGTGATCCGGCTCTTCGGTGCCTACAAGGACGTGTGGGACCCGGCGGGCGGCATGAACCCCGGGATGCTGGTCAGGCCCGCCCGGCTGGACGAGAACCTCCGCTTCGAGGTGCTCCCGGCCACCCCCTTCGCCGGCGAGGTCGCCCGGTGCGTCGGGGTCGCGAAGTGCCGTACGAGCGAGCCGGGAGGGCCCGGCGTGATGTGCCCCTCCTACCGGGCCACCGGTGAGGAGCAGCATTCCACCCGCGGCCGGGCACGGCTGCTGCACGAGATGCTCGCCGGGGAGGTCGTCACCGGCGGCTGGCGCTCGCCGGAGGTCGCCGAGGCGCTCGACCTGTGCCTGGCGTGCAAGGGCTGCCGCAGCGACTGCCCGGTCGGCGTGGACATGGCCTCGTACAAGTCGGAGTTCCTGCACCACCACTGGGCCGGCCGGATCCGGCCGCTCGCCCACTACACGCTGGGCGGCCTGCCGGGATGGCTGCGCCTGATCGCCCGCCTGCGGGCGGCGGGCGCCGTCAACACGGCCGCACGCCTCCTGCCGCTCCCGGTGCCGGGCCTGGCCCGGGAGCGCGCCCTGCCGGAACTCGCGAAGCGGCCGTTCACGCGGGGGGTCGGCGGGCGCGCGGCGGGCGGCCGGGCGGTCCCGGCCGGGGCCCGGGAGGAGGCCGGTGGTCGGGCGGTCCCGGCCGGGGGCCGGGAGGGGGCCGCCGGCCTGGAGGAGGCCGGTGCTGCCGCCGTCGTCGTCCTGTGGCCCGACACCTTCACGGAGTACCTCGCCCCGGAGGTCGGCCACGCCGCGCTCCGCGTGCTCCGGGCGGCCGACCTGGACGTGTCCGTCCCCCGCACCCGCGGCCGGGTCTGCTGCGGCCTGACCTACCTCTCCACCGGCCGCCTCGACCGTGCCCGCAAGGTCCTGCGCCGCACCCTGGACACCCTCGGCGACGTCCCCGGCCCCGTCACCGTCCTGGAACCGAGCTGCGCCGCGGCCCTGCGCACCGACCTTCCCGCGCTGCTCCCCGACGACCCCCGCGCGGCCCGCCTGGCGGCAGCCGTACGCACCGTCGCGGAAACCTTGGAGGAGTACGCACCGAACTGGCGGCCGCCCCGCCTCGACCGCCCGGTGGTCGGCCAGACCCACTGCCACCAGCACGCCGTCCTCGGTGACGCGGCGGACCGCCGGCTGCGCGAACGCGCCGGACTCGTGGGGGAGCCCGCCGGAGGGTGCTGCGGCCTCGCCGGGAACTTCGGCTTCGAGCCCGGTCACCACGAGGTGTCGGTGGCCTGTGCGGAGGAACAGCTCCTGCCGTCCCTGCGCGCGGCCCCGCCGGACGCGCTGGTCCAGGCGGACGGGTTCTCCTGCCGCACCCAGATCGCCCAGCTGGGCGGAGTCCGGGCCCGTCACCTCGTGGAACTCCTCGCGGACGGATTGAGGGAGGAAGTCCCCCGGAGCGCTCCCGACACACGGCCGTAGCGAGCATGTAAGGCAACAGAAGCGGCAACACTCCTTACGGCGGCTTAGTCTGGAGGCATGCCCGCACCGACCGCGTCCCCGACGACCGCCGCCGCCGCACTCCCCACCGACCCCTCCGCCGAGGCGGCGGCCCGGTCCCGCTTCGGACCGGTCGCACTGGTGGTCTCGGCCGGCATCTCGGTGCAGTTCGGGGCCGCACTCGCGGTCATGATCATGCCCAGGGCGGGTGCTGCGGGCGTGGTGACCCTGCGCCTGGCGGCCGCCGCGATCGTGCTGCTGCTCCTGTGCCGGCCGAAGGTGCGCGGGTACACGCGCTCCGACTGGGGCACGGTCGTCGCGTTCGGCGTGGCGATGGCCGGCATGAACGGCCTCTTCTACCAGGCCATCGACCGGATCCCGCTCGGCCCGGCGGTCACCCTGGAGGTGCTCGGGCCGCTCGCCCTGTCCGTCGTCGTCTCCCGCCGCCTGGTGAACATCCTGTGGGCCGGCCTCGCCCTCGGCGGCGTGGTGCTGCTGTCCGGACACGGCGGGGGCGGTCTCGGCTTCGGCTCCCTCGACCCGCTGGGCGCGGCCTACGCGCTCGGGGCGGGCGCGATGTGGGCGGCCTACATCGTCTTCAGCGCGCGCACCGGCCGCCGCTTCCCGCAGGCCGACGGCCTGGCCCTCGCGATGGCCGCGGCCGCCGTCCTCTCCCTGCCGCTGGGTGTGTTCGAAGCCGGCGCGGACCTGCTGGTCCCGAGCACCCTCGCGCTGGGCGTCGGGGTGGCCGTACTGTCCTCCGTACTGCCCTACACCCTCGAACTCCTCGCCCTGCGGCGGATGCCCGCCCCGACCTTCGCGATCCTGATGAGCCTGGAGCCGGCGATCGCCGCCACCGCGGGATTCCTCGTCCTGAACCAGGCCCTTTCGGGGCTCGACGCCCTCGCCATCGCCCTTGTCATCGCGGCCAGCATGGGCGCGGTGCGCTCCCAGATCGGAAAGCAGCCCGCCTGATGGACGTCACCGCCTACCTGGAAGCCGCCCCCGAGGCCCGCAGGCCGGCCCTCGCCCGCCTGCGCGAGCTGTGCGCGACGGAGCTGGAGGGCTTCGAAGAGGGCATCGCGTACGGGATGCCGGCCTATGTGCGGGCGGGTGAGACCGACGCGGAGATCGCCTGGGCGAACCAGAAGCAGTACATCTCCTTCTACCTGATGCGCACGGACGTCCGGGACGCCTTCGCGGACCGCCTGGCGGGCCACGACATGGGCAAGGCCTGCCTCCGCTTCCGCAACCCCGCCAAGGTCGACTTCGACCTCCTCCGCGACCTCCTGCGCGCCACGGCCCGGGCGGGTCGGGGCGGGGTGTGCTGAGGGGTGGACCGGTGAGGCCGATCCGCCGGGGCGGGATCGAAGTCGCGCCGGGGGTTTCCCGTCAGTAAATCGCTACGCGCTCCTGCCCGACGGCGGCTGCGGGTTCCTGTGGCGGGGCACGGGCCGCCCCGGATCGCTAGGCGCTTCTCCCTGACCGCGTCCGGCCCTCGTCCGGGGCTGATCGGGGCGGACTGGGCTTCCGGTCGAGGCCGGCCCCGAGCAAGGCCGCGCCGGCTCCCGGCGTCTGGCCCGGTACGCCGGTGATCGCCCGCGCGCCGCTCTGTAGGCTGTGCGCGAGCTCACGCTGAGCGCGTTCAAAAGCAGAAAACAGGGGGATCGGTGCGTCATCGCCGACTCGTAATGTCCGCTGCCGCCATCGTGGCGGCAAGCATCGGTTGCATACCCGGCACGGCTCAGGCCGCTGATCCGGTCAAGCCCGCCGGGCAGGCGGCGGGGGCGCCCGCCGTGGATCCGGCGGCAGGGTTCGAGACCTTCACGAGTGCCGCCACCACCGGCGGCGCGCAGCTGAGTCTCTTCCTGAGCGCCCGGGCGTGGTCGGCGCACAGCGTCGAGCTGACGACCTCGCTCGGCAGGGGTACGCCGCCGCTGGAGACCACCATCGACTGGGGTGACGGGACCACGGGCACGGTGACGGCCTCCGCTTCTTCGGAGACGCGGACCTCGCACACCTACAAGGAGCTCGGCGAGTACACGATCAAGGCCACCGTCGTCGATCCGGTCCTCGGGACGAGCGACACCAGGGAGGTCCGGGTCAAGACGGCGGGCTCGGAGTTCACCCCGTACGGTCCCACCCGCCTGCTGGACACCCGCAGCGGCACGGGCGCCGTCCAGGGCAAGGTCAGGGGGTACTCCTCGACCCGTCTGAAGGTCGCGGGGAACGGCGGCATCCCCGCCGGGGCCACCGCCGTCGCGCTCAACGTGACCGCCGCCAACAGCACCAGTGGCGGGCACGTCAGCGTCTTCGCCTCCGGCGCCACGCGGCCGACCGCGTCGAACATCAACTTCGAGGCCGGTCAGACCGTTCCCAACCTGGTGATCGCGCAGGTCGGTGCGGACGGCTACGTCGAGCTGTACAACGGCGGCTGGGAGCCGGTCGATCTGATCGCCGACGTCACGGGCTACTTCGGCCAGCAGGAAGCCAGCGGTTACGCCCCGCAGGCGCCGGCCCGGGTCGTCGACACCCGCTACGGGACCGGCGTGCAGGGCGGTCCGGTAGCCGGCCAGGGTTCCTTCACCGTCAAGGTGGCCGAACCGGGTGCCACCGCCGTCGCGCTGAACGTGACGGCCACCAACCCGCAGGAGGCCGGTCACCTGACCGCCCACCCGGCCGGGCAGGCGGCGCCGACCACGTCCAACGTGAACTTCACCGCCGGGCAGACGGTTGCGAACTCGGTGATCGTGCCGGTCGACAAGGACGGCCGGATCACCGTCCGCAACGGCTCCTGGGCCCCGTCCGACGTCATCGTGGAACTGGTCGGCACGTACAGCGCCGCGAGCCCCTGTGCCTACGTGCCGGTCCCGCCGGTCCGGCAGATCGACACGCGCGAGGGCTGGTCCAAGGGACCGTGGCCCACGCGCGGTTACCTCTGGCAGGCCTTCTCGATCGGACAGGAGGCCTGGGTGCTGAACACCACGGTCACCAACACGCGCGGCGCGGGCTTCCTCTCCGTCGCACCGGACCCCAACTCCACCGGCAGCTACGCCGACAGGACCGCCCTCGCCCCGCAGCGTCCGGTGTCCTCCACCCTGAACTGGGCGGCGGGCAAGACCACCGCCAACCTGGTCCAGGCGAGCTCCGGTGAGTACGGCATCGTCGACTTCTGGAACCAGGGCTGGGACAGCGCCGACCTGGTCGTCGACATCTTCGGCTACTACGACAACTGGTAGCCGGGCCGCGCCTGCAACCGGACCGGTCCACCGTGCGTCATCTGTGGAGCGTGCGCCCGCCCGGACGGCCGCGGGGGACCGGCTGGGCGGGCGTACGGCATCAGCCGAGGGGGAGGTCCAGGTACGACGGGGTGGCCTCCGGGGAGGTGAAGGCCAGCGTCGCGCGGGGCAGGTTGGCATCGGCGTAGAAGGGGTCGCGGGAGTCGATCACCAGCATCAGGCGGTGGCCGCGCCGCACGTCGTACGCCGTGGCCTGGAGCTCGATGTCCGCGCTGATCAGGCTGTCGGGCGGGGACTCCAGGTCGCTGTACGGGGCGTGGGTGACGAGGTGGGCCGTGCCGTCCGGGGCCGCGTCGAGGAGGTACGCGACGAAGGTGGACCCGGGGTTCGCCGCCCGGTAGGTCACGCGGAGCCGGGGCGTGCCGCGCAGCCGGACGGTCTCGGCGGCCGGGTCGGCGGTCCAGACGGCGGCGACGGTGCGGTCGATGTCCTCCGTCAGGTAGACCTTCGGGCGGCCCGCCATCTCCGCGTAACCGGACTCGACGACCTTGTCGGCGACGGTCGCCGGGGTGTCCATCCCGCACAGCGCGGTCGCCGTCCAGCCGGCCTCCGCGTCCGGGGCGAGTTCGCCGCCGTCGGCGAGGTAGAGCCGTCGCAGCTGTTCGGTGACGGAGGGCCAGGTGGGGCGGGGTTCGAGGGTTTTGCTCCACATGACCTCGCCGATGAACTGGCCCTCGTCGTCGATGCCGTTGTCGATGCCCTTGAGGTGGTGGTCGAACCAGCGGTGGGCGTCCGTCCAGATCCGGTTGGGCAGGCCGAGGACGCCTGACATCTCGGGGCCCGAGTGGTCGCCTATGGAGATCGCGAGGCGTTTGGGCCCGGTCAGCTCGTTGAACATCCGCAGCGTCTGGTTGGCGGGGAAGAGCGTCTCGTGCCAGGCGTGCGAGAAGAAGACGGGCACCTGGCGGCGGTTGAGCTCCTTGATGTGGGTGAACGGCGAGCGGACCTCGGCCCAGCGCAGGGTGCCCCGGACGTCGCTGCCGGTGAGGACGTTGTCGAGGACGCTCTGTGTCTGCGGGCTCAGCCGTGCCTTCGCGGCCGCCTTGAGCAGGGCCTGCACGGCCGCGACGCGGCGGGTGGAGTTCTCGTGGAAGGCCTCCCCGAGGTCGCCCCAGGTGCTGAGCGCGACGACGGCGTCGACGCGGGTGTCGTGCGCGGCGACGAGCTGGCTGATGCCGGAGCCGTACGAGCCCCCGAGAAAACCGATCTTCGTCACGGGGCCGGTGCTGCGCTCGATCAGGTGGTCCAGGGCGCGGCTGCCGTCGGCGACGTCGAGCGGGCCGGCCACGTCGACCTGCCCTTCGGAGCCCGCGAAGCCGCGGGTGGAGTAGGCGAGGACGTTGTAGCCGCGGGCCGCGAAGAGGGTGGCCTGGACGGCGTACGCGAGCCAGCCCAGGCTGGTCCAGGGCGACGGCATGACGATCATCGGGCGGGGCTGGGCGCCGGTGTGCCGCCAGAGCGCCGCGTCGAGGAGGTCGCCGTCGGCGCCGGTCACCTTGCCGCGGGTGAAGACGGCGAGGGCGCGCGCCTCGGCGACCTCGGCGGCCCGGGCGGTCGGCAGGCCGGTGACGTCGCCGCTCTCCAGCGCGGAGACGAAGGCGCCGAGGGCGGTCGCGTCGAGTTCGGGATAGAGGGAGAAGGGAGGTTGGGCGGCTGCAGTCACGTCAGTTCATCCTCTTTGTCGAGTGACACGAACGTGGGCGCCCGCCCGGGCCCGGAGCGGAGCGTTCAGTATCGACGGGACATCCGGTGACGTATCGCGGGTTTCCGGCTTACGGCCTGAATCGCCCTCCGCGGTCCCCGGCGTGGGCGTGCCGCGAGACCTGCGGGCCGTGCGGGTGTGGATCAACTGCCCCTGAGATGCGGTGGCTTGGTGCGGGTGGCGCGAAGGTGCCACCCTCCGAGAAAATCATGCAAGCGTGCTTGATTGTTTTTCTGGGTGCTGTCAGTCTTCCCCTCACGCCGAGAAGGGGAGCGCACCGTGCCCGATCCGTCCGCCGTCGACGACGCCGTCGCCGTCTTCACCGATCTGCGCGAGGAGGGACGCGAACTCGACGCTCTCGTCGAGAGGTTGCCCGGCCCGGACTGGGCCCGTCCCACGCCCGCACCCGGCTGGAGCGTCGCCCACCAGATCGCCCACCTGCACTGGACCGACCGGGCCTCGCTGCTCTCCCTCACCGACGCCGCCGGCTTCGGCCACATGGTCGAGGAGGCGCTGAAAGCTCCCGACTCCTTCGTCGACGACGGCGCGCGGGAGGGCGCGGCGCTGCCGCCCGCCGAGCTGCTCACCCGCTGGCGGGACACGCGGGGCGCCCTCGCGCAGGCCCTGGCCGAGGCCCCGCCCGACACCCGTTTCCCCTGGTACGGGCCGCCGATGAAGGCCGCCTCGATGGCCAGCGCCCGCCTGATGGAGACCTGGGCGCACGGCCAGGACGTCGCCGACGCGCTCGGCGTGCGGCGCACCCCGACCGCGCGACTGCGGCACGTGGCACGGATCGGCGTACGGGCCCGCGACTACGCCTACGCCGTACGCGGACTGCCCGCCCCCGACGGAGAGTTCCGGGTGGAGCTGGCCGCCCCCGACGGCGCGGGGGTGTGGGCGTACGGGCCGCCGCAGGCCGCACAGCGGATCACCGGCCCGGCCCTCGACTTCTGCCTGCTGGTGACCCAGCGGGCGCACCGCGCCGACTTGGACCTGACCGCGACCGGCCCCGACGCGGACCGCTGGCTGGACATCGCCCAGGCCTTCGCCGGGCCGGCGGGCGCCGGACGCGAGCCGGGGGGCCGACGGTGACCCGGCGCCCCCTCCTCATCGGCAACGCGTCCGGCTTCTACGGCGACCGCTCCAGCGCCCTGCGCGAGATGCTCACCGGCGGCCCGCTGGACGTGCTGACCGGGGACTACCTGGCCGAGCTGACCATGCTGATCCTTGGCCGGGACCGCCTGAAGAACCCCGAACTCGGCTACGCCAAGACCTTCCTGCGCCAGCTGGAGGAGGCGCTCGGGCTCGCGCACGAGCGGGGCGTACGGATCGTCACCAACGCGGGCGGTCTGAACCCGGCCGGGCTGGCCGACGCGGTACGGGCGCTGGCGGCCAAGGTGGGCGTGCCCGTCTGCGTGGCCCACGTCGAGGGCGACGACCTCACCGCCCGCGAGGACGGCGCCCTGACGGCCAACGCCTACCTCGGCGGCGCCGGGATCACGGCCTGCCTGCGGGCCGGCGCGGACGTGGTCGTCACCGGCCGGGTCACGGACGCGGCGCTGGTCAGCGGCCCGGCGGCCTGGTGGTTCGACTGGGCGCCGGAGGACCACGACCGGCTGGCGGGAGCGGTGGTCGCGGGCCACGTCCTGGAATGCGGAACCCAGGCCACCGGCGGCAACTACTCGTTCTTCACCGCCCACGACGTCCGCCGCCCCGGCTTCCCGCTCGCGGAGATCTCGGCGGACGGCTCGGCGGTCATCACCAAGCACCCGGGGACGGGTGGGGTGGTCTCGGCGGGCACGGTCACCGCCCAGCTCCTGTACGAGACCCAGGGCGTCCGCTACCTCGGCCCGGACGTGACCGCCCGCCTGGACACGGTCCGGCTCGACGACGACGGCGCCGACCGCGTGCGGATCTCGGGAGTGCGCGGGGAGCAGCCGCCGTCCACCCTCAAGGTGGGCGTGACCCGGATCGGCGGCTGGCGCAACGAGGTGGTCTTCGTCCTGACCGGCCTGGACATCGAGGAGAAGGCCGACCTCGTCCGCTCCCAGCTCGCCGAGGCCCTGGAGGGTGTCGCCGACGCCGCCTGGACCCTGGCCCGTACCGACCACGACGACGCCGACACGGAGGAGACGGCGAGCGCCCTGCTGCGCCTGGTGGTCCGCGACCCGTCCCCGGACCGGGTCGGCCGCGCCCTGACCTCGACGGCCGTCGAACTGGCCCTGGGCAGCTACCCGGGCTTCCACCTCACCACCCCACCCGGCCCGGCCCAGCCCTACGGCGTCTTCGCCTCGACCTTGGCCCCGGCAACGGAGGTCCCCCACACCGCAGTCCTCCCGGACGGCACCCGCGCCCCGATGCCCGCCCCCGCTGCTCCCGCCCCACTGGCGGAGCCGGCCGCTTTTCAAGCCTCCCCTGCAGAGCCAGCCGCACCTCCAGCCCGGCCGGCGGAGCCGGCCGCTTTTCCAGCCTCGCCGGCGTTTTTTGAGGCGCGGGGGTCCGGGGGCGGAGCCCCCGAAGGGGTCGGGGGCGCAGCCCCCGCCGGCCCCGGGGCGGAGCCCCGGGAGACCGTCCGCGCCCCCCTCGGGGCGCTGGCCGGGGCCCGCAGTGGAGACAAGGGCGGCGACGCCAACGTCGGCGTCTGGACCGAGTCCGCCCCCGCCTGGCACTGGCTTCGCGACACCCTCACCGTCGACCGGTTCCAGGCCCTGCTCCCCGAGACCCGCGGCCTCGCCGTGCAGCGGCACGAACTGCCCAACCTCCGCGCCCTGAACTTCACCGTCACCGGCATTCTCGGCGACGGCGTCGCCTCCGGCCACCGCTTCGACCCGCAGGCCAAGGCCCTCGGCGAATGGCTGCGCGCCCGCCACCTCGACATCCCCGTCGACCTCCTGCCACCCCAGGCCCGCACCGCGACCGCCGCGGCGCCCGCAGCCGCCCCGCGGCCCGCCGAGGGCCCCGCACCCGTATCCGCCCCGCAGCCCGCCCAGGGCCCCGCACCCGTATCCGCCCCGGAGGGGACCGGCCCATGACCCGCCTGCGCACCACCGTCGACCCCCACGCCCCCGAGCACACCAGCGCCCGTACGGCCGCACTGGAGCGCCTCGACGCCCTCGACGCCGAACACGCCAAGGCCCTCCAGGGCGGCGGGGACAAGTACACGGCCCGTCACAAGAAGCGCGGCAAGCTCCTGGCGCGCGAGCGCGTCGAGCTGCTCCTCGACCCCGACACCCCGTTCCTGGAGCTGTCCCCGCTCGCCGCCTGGGGCAGCGACTACCCCGTCGGCGCCTCCATGGTGACCGGCATCGGCACGGTCGAGGGCGTCGAATGCCTGGTCACCGCCAACGACCCCACCGTCCGGGGCGGCGCCAGCAACCCCTGGACACTGAGGAAGGCGCTGCGGGCCAACGAGATCGCCCGCCAGAACCGCCTCCCCGTCATCAGCCTCGTGGAGTCCGGCGGCGCCGACCTGCCCTCCCAGAAGGAGATCTTCATCCCGGGCGGCGCGATCTTCCGCGACCTCACGCGGCTCTCGGCCGAAGGCATCCCGACCGTCGCGGTCGTCTTCGGCAACTCCACCGCCGGAGGCGCGTACGTCCCCGGCATGTCCGACCACACCGTCATGATCAAGGACCGCTCCAAGGTGTTCCTCGGTGGCCCGCCCCTGGTCAAGATGGCCACCGGCGAGGAGAGCGACGACGAGTCCCTCGGCGGGGCCGACATGCACGCCCGCACCTCCGGGCTCGCCGACCACTACGCCCTCGACGAGTACGACGCCATCCGCCAGGCCCGCCGCATCGTGGCCCGCCTGAACCACCGCAAGCCCCACCAGGACCCGCCGAAGGCCGAGGAGCCCCTCTACGACCCGGAGGAACTCCTCGGGATCGTCCCGCCCGACCTGAAGACCCCCTTCGACCCGCGCGAGGTCATCGCCCGCATCGTCGACGCCTCCGACTTCGACGAGTTCAAGCCGCTGTACGGCACCAGCCTCGTCACCGGCTGGGCCACCCTCCACGGCTACCCCGTCGGCATCCTCGCCAACGCACAGGGCGTGCTGTTCAGCGCCGAGTCCCAGAAGGCCGCGCAGTTCATCCAGCTCGCCAACCAGCGCGACATCCCACTCCTCTTCCTCCACAACACCACCGGCTACATGGTCGGCAAGGAGTACGAGCAGGGCGGCATCGTCAAACACGGCTCGATGATGATCAACGCCGTCTCCAACTCCAGGGTCCCGCACCTGTCCGTGCTCATCGGCGCCAGCTACGGCGCCGGCCACTACGGCATGTGCGGCCGCGCCTACGAGCCCCGCTTCCTCTTCGCCTGGCCCAGCGCCAAGTCCGCCGTCATGGGCCCCCAGCAGCTCGCCGGAGTCCTCTCCATCGTGTCCCGGCAGTCCGCCGCCGCCAAGGGACTCCCGTACGACGAGGAACAGGACGCCGGGATGCGGGCCTTCGTCGAGGCGCAGATCGAGTCCGAGTCCCTCCCCATGTTCCTGTCCGGGCGGCTGTACGACGACGGGGTCATCGACCCGCGCGACACCCGTACCGTCCTCGGCCTGTGCCTGTCGGCCGTCCACAACGCCCCCGTCGAGGGCGCCCGTGGCGGCTTCGGCGTCTTCCGGATGTGAGCCCGCACATGACCCCTCAGATCAGCTCCCTGCTCGTCGCCAACCGGGGCGAGATCGCCGTACGGATCTTCCGCACGGCCCGCGACCTGGGCCTGGCCACCGTCGCCGTCCACTCCGACCCCGACGCCGACGCCCTGCACGTCCGCGCCGCCGACGCGGCCGTCCGGCTGCCGGGCGCCGCCCCCGCAGACACCTACCTGCGCGGCGACCTGGTCATCAAGGCCGCCCTCGCCGCCGGAGCCGACGCCGTCCACCCCGGCTACGGCTTCCTCTCCGAGAACGCCGACTTCGCCCGCCAGGTCCAGGACTCCGGCCTCATCTGGATCGGCCCGCCCCCCGAGGCCATCGAGGCCATGGCCTCCAAGACCCGGGCCAAGGAACTGGTGCGCGCCGCCGGCGTCCCGCTCCTCGACCCCGTCGACCCGGCCACCGCCACCCCCGCCGACCTGCCGCTCCTGCTCAAGGCGGCCGCCGGCGGCGGCGGTCGCGGCATGCGCGTGGTCCGCGACCTGGACGTCCTCAAGGAGGCCCTCCACGCCGCGTCCGCCGAAGCGGCCTCCGCTTTCGGCGACGGCGAGGTGTTCGCCGAGCCCTACATCGAACGCGGCCGCCATGTCGAGGTGCAGATCCTCGCCGACGCCCACGGCACCGTCTGGGCCCTCGGCACCCGCGACTGCTCCCTCCAGCGCCGCCACCAGAAGGTCATCGAGGAGGCCCCGGCGCCGGGCCTGCCGGACACCCTGCGCGACAGCCTGCACGCCGCTGCCGTCGCCGCCGCCCGCGCCGTCTCCTACCGTGGAGCGGGCACCGTCGAGTTCCTCGTCACCACCGACGGACACCCGTACTTCCTGGAGATGAACACCCGCCTCCAGGTGGAACACCCCGTCACCGAAGCGGTCTTCGACCTCGACCTGGTCGCCCTGCAGCTGCGCGTCGCCGAAGGCGCCGCCCTGCCCCTGTCGCCCCCGGAGCCCACCGGCCACGCCGTCGAGGCCCGCCTCTACGCCGAGGACCCCGCCCAGGACTGGCGCCCCCAGACCGGCGTACTGCACACCCTCGACATCCCGGGCCAGGTCCGCGTCGACACCGGCTTCACCGACGGCGACACCGTCGGCATCCACTACGACGCCATGCTCGCCAAGGTCGTGGCCCACGCCCCCACCCGTGCCGAGGCCGTACGCAGCCTCGCCCACGCCCTCGCCGGCGCCCGCATCCACGGGCTCACCACCAACCGCGAACTCCTCGTGGGCTCCCTGCGGCACCGGGAGTTCACCACGGCACAGATCGACACGGGCTTCTTCGACCGCCACCTCGCCGCCCTCACCGAGACCGCCCCGGACGCCGGCACGGCCGCCCTCGCCGCGGCCCTCGCCGAGGCCGCCCCCACTCCGGACGCACCCCTCGCCGCCCGCCTCGGCGGCTGGCGCAACGTGCGCTCCCAGCCGCAGACCCGCCGCTACACCTCCGCCGGTACCGAGTACGAGGTCCAGTACCACCCCGTCGACCACCCGGGCATTCGAGTCCTGGCCGCCGAACGGCACCTCGTCACCCTCGAAGTCGACGGCATCCGCCGGATGTTCCACGTGAAACGAAATTCGAACAACACCGAGGTCTACGTCGACTCCCCGCTCGGAGCCCACACCCTCACCCCCGTCCCCCGGTTCCCCGACCCCCAGGACCGCACCGAACCGGGCTCCCTGCTCGCCCCCATGCCCGGCACCGTCGTCCGCGTCGCCGACGGCCTCGCCCCCGGCAACCACGTCACCGCCGGCCAGCCCCTGCTCTGGCTGGAGGCCATGAAGATGGAGCACCGCATCCTCGCTCCGGCCTCCGGCACGCTCACCGCGCTCCACGCCGCCACCGGCCAACAGGTCGAGTTCGGTGCCCTGCTCGCCGTAGTCCAGGAGGAACCGCAGCCATGAGCTCCACCATCGAATCCGCCGAACACAAGGCCCTGCGCACCGCCGTCGCCGCCCTCGGACAGCGCTACGGCCGCGAGTACCTCGCCCGCGTCGCCCGCGAGGGCGGCCACCCCGACGAACTGTGGGCCGACGCCGCGAAGCTCGGATACCTCGGCGTCAACCTCCCCGAGGAGTACGGCGGCGGAGGCGGCGGCATCGCCGAACTGGCCATCGTCCTCGAAGAACTCGGCGCCGCCGGCTGCCCCCTGCTCATGATGGTCGTCTCGCCCGCCATCTGCGGCACGGTCATCGCCCGCTTCGGCACCGACGAGCAGAAGCGGACCTGGCTCCCCGGCCTCGCCGACGGCAGCCTCACCATGGCCTTCGGCATCACCGAACCCGACGCCGGGTCCAACTCCCACCGCATCACCACCACAGCCCGCCGCGACGGCGACGGCTGGATCCTCACCGGCCGCAAGGTCTTCATCTCCGGCGTCGACATCGCCGACGCCACCCTCATCGTCGGCCGCACCGAAACAGCATCATCCAGCGGGGCCGCACCGGCCCTCAAGCCGTGCCTGTTCATCGTCCCGCGCGACACCCCCGGCTTCGGCCGCTCGGTCATCGACATGGAACTCCAGGCGGCGGAGAAGCAGTTCGAACTGACCCTGGACGAGGTCCGCCTGCCGTCCTCCGCGCTGGTCGGCGACGAGGACGCCGGACTGCTCCAGCTCTTCGCCGGCCTCAACCCCGAACGCATCATGACCGCCGCCTTCGCCATCGGCATGGGCCGCTACGCCCTCGCCCGGGCCGTCGAGTACGCCAAGACCCGCCAGGTGTGGAAGGAGCCGATCGGCGCCCACCAGGCCGTCGCCCACCCGCTGGCCCAGGCGCACATCGAACTGGAACTGGCCCGCCTCATGACACAGAAGGCGGCCGCGCTGTACGACGCCGGCGACGACATGGGCGCGGGCGAGGCCGCGAACATGGCGAAGTACGCGGCGGGGGAGGCCTGCGTCCGCGCGGTCGACCAGTCCGTCCACACCCTCGGCGGCAACGGCCTCACCCGCGAGTACGGCCTCGGCTCCCTCATCACGGCCTCCCGCGTGGCCCGCATCGCCCCCGTCAGCCGCGAAATGATCCTCAACTTCGTCTCCCACCAAACGCTAGGCCTCCCCAAGTCCTACTAGGGCCCTGCGGGCTGGCTCGGCGGGGTCGGCCCGGTCGCTCCGGTTGCCCTGGGGGCGGCTCGGTGGTGTGTGGCGTGCGTCGGCGGAGCCGGGTGGGTCTGGTCGGTGCGGGGTGCCGTGGCGGGGTGTCTCCTCGGCTCGGCGCGTGGGGGCCATCGCGGCTGTACCCGGTGGTTGCGCGCTCGTCCTGCGGGGACACCCCGCCACGTCCCCCTCCCCTCCACCAACCCGGCCGCGGGCAGGCCGGAGCCACCCCATGGGAACCCCGGCACTGCCGGAGCCGGCGGTGGGGTGGGGACACGTAGGAGGGTCCCCGCAGGACGAGGCGCGACCACCGGGTACGGCCGAGAGATGCCCGGACGCGCCGAGCCGAGGAGACCCTCGTACGGGGCACCGCCCCACACCCCGACCCCGCCAAGCACCCGCGCGGGACCGGCCACCGCTGGACACCGCCGAGCACCCCCGCAGGGGACCGGCTGGGCCGCCCGCCGGGCATAACTGGACACCGCCGAGCCCCCCGCGGGGGACCGCACGCCCTGCACCCGCCGAGCACCCCCGCAGGCGCCCCGCACGCCCTGCACCCGCCGAGCACCCCCGCGGGGGACCGCACGCCCTGCACCCGCCGAGCACCCCCGCAGGCGCCCCGCACGCCCTGCACCCGCCGAGCACCCCCGCAGGGGCCCCGCACGCCCTGTACCCGCCGAGCACCCCGCAGGGGACCGGCGCAGCCCCCGAGACCGGCGGACACCCCTGGGGGACCGGCCCCGGCCGGACAACACCGAGCCCGCAGGGCAACCCGAACACCGCCGAGCAAGCCCGCAGGGCAGGAGCGCATACGCTCCCCCGAAGGACCCCGCGCACCCAGCGACCGCTCCGGAGGAGCCATGGCCACACCCGTCCACGCCGCAACGGCGGCCGGAGTCACCACCCTGACCCTCGACTCCCCGGCCAACCGCAACGCCCTCTCCGCGGAGCTCGTCGCCGAGCTCCGCGCCGCCTTCGCCGCGGCCGGGGCCGACCCGGCGGTGCGTGCCGTCGTCCTCACCCACACCGGCGGCACGTTCTGCTCCGGAGCCGACCTCAAGTCGCCCTTCGACCCCGCCGACTTCGTGGCCCTGCTGCGCGAGATCACCGAGCTGCCCAAGCCGGTGGTCGCCCGCGTCACCGGCCACGTCCGGGCCGGCGGCCTCGGCCTGCTCGGCGTCTGCGACATCGCCGCCGCCGGGCCGAAGTCCTCGTACGCCTTCACGGAGACCCACCTGGGCGTGGTCCCCGCCGTCATCTCCGCGCCGCTCCTGCCCCGCCTGGACCCGCGCGCCGCAGCCCGGTACTTCCTGACGGCGGAGGCGTTCGACGCCGCCGAGGCCGCACGGATCGGGCTGCTCACCCTCCACGGGGAGGACGTCGACGAGATCCTCGCGCCCGTCCTCTCGGGCCTGCGCAAGGCCGGCCCCGAGGCGCTCGCCGCGACCAGGCGACTGGTCACCGCCCCTGTGCGGGCGGCCCTCGCCCAGGACGGCGTCGCGCTCACCGAACTGTCCGCACACCACTTCGCCTCCGCCGAGGCCCGCGAGGGCATCACCGCCCGCTTCGAGCGCCGGGACCCGTCATGGGCCCTGTGACCGACAGCGCCGCCGCCGCGGCCATGACCGGCCCCAAGCAGGCGCGCAGTCGCGTCACCCGCCGTCACCTGCTGGAAGCGGCCGTGTCCTGCCTCGCCGAGCACGGCTGGGCCGGGTCCACCGTCTCCGCCGTCGCGGAACGCGCCGGCGTCTCGCGCGGAGCGGCCCAGCACCACTTCCCCACCCGCGAGGACCTGTTCACCGCCGCCGTCGAGTACGTCGCCGAAGAACGCTCCACCGCCCTGCGCGACCTCTTCCACGCCAGCCCGGCCGCCCGCCCGGCCGTGGTGCAGGCACTGGTCGACCTGTACACGGGCGCCCTCTTCCGCGCCGCGCTCCAGCTGTGGGTCGCCGCCTCCAACGAGGAGCAGCTGCGTCCGCGGGTCACCGAGCTGGAGGCCCGGGTCGGCCGCGAGACCCACCGCATAGCCGTCGAACTGCTGGGCGCCGACGAGTCCGTGCCCGGCGTACGGGAGACCGTGCAGGGCCTCCTCGACATGGCCCGCGGCCTGGGCCTGGCGAACGTCCTGACCGACGACGCCGCCCGACGGGCCCGTGTCGTGGCCCAGTGGTCCCGGATCCTCGACGCGGCCCTGGGCTGAGCCGGGCGGCCCGAAAACGCGGCGGGGGCGCCGCGCCCGGAGGAGTCCGGGACGCGGCGCCCCGCGGGGTGCGGCGGCCGAGCCGGTCAGGCGCCGAGCCGCGCAGGCGCCGAGCCGGTCAGGCGGTGTCGGCGATGTCCGCGTAGCCCTCGATCTCCTGCGGGTTGCGCCGGCCCGGCCCCGTGTAGCGGGCCGACGGGCGCACCAGGCGGCCCGTGCGCTTCTGCTCCAGGATGTGCGCCGACCAGCCCGCGGTACGGGCGCAGCTGAACATCGAGGTGAACATGTGCGCCGGCACCTCCGCGAAGTCCAGCATGATCGCGGCCCAGAACTCCACGTTGGTGGCGAGCACCCGGTCGGGGCGACGCGCGTGCAGCTCCTCCAGCGCGGCCTTCTCCAGCGCGGCGGCCACCTCGTAGCGCGGCGCGTCCAGCTCCTTGGCGGTGCGGCGCAGCACGCGGGCGCGCGGGTCCTCGGCGCGGTAGACGCGGTGCCCGAAGCCCATCAGGCGCTCGCCCTTGTCGAGGGCCTTCTTCACGTACGCCACGGCGTCGCCGGTGCGCTCGATCTCCTCGATCATGCCGAGCACGCGGGACGGCGCCCCGCCGTGCAGGGGCCCCGACATGGCGCCGACGGCGCCGGAGAGCGCCGCGGCGACATCCGCCCCGGTCGACGCGATGACGCGCGCGGTGAAGGTGGAGGCGTTCATGCCGTGCTCGGCGGCGGACGTCCAGTACGCGTCGACGGCCTTGACGTGCTTGGGGTCCGGCTCGCCCCGCCAGCGGATCATGAACCGCTCGACGACGGACTCGGCCTTGTCGATCTCGCGCTGCGGGACCATCGGCAGGCCCTGGCCGCGGGCGGACTGGGCGACGTACGACAGCGCCATCACGGCCGCGCGCGCCAGGTCGTCGCGGGCGGTCTGCACGTCGATGTCCAGCAGCGGTTTCAGACCCCACACGGGGGCGAGCATCGCGAGGGCGGACTGCACGTCGACGCGGATGTCACCGGAGTGGACCGGGATGGGGAAGGGCTCGGCGGCCGGCAGGCCGGGGTTGAAAGCACCGTCGACCAGCAGGCCCCACACGTTCCCGAAGGAGACGTGCCCGACAAGGTCTTCGATGTCGACACCCCGGTAGCGGAGCGATCCGCCTTCCTTGTCGGGTTCGGCGATCTCCGTCTCGAACGCGACGACCCCTTCGAGCCCGGGTACGAAGTCGGACATCAGGCGGCTCCTCAGATAGTGCGAACACGCGCGGCTCCCGGCGTGACTCGCGGTCCGGCGCGGTCATCCCCGTTGATGCCCGGCACGGCCGATGGTCACCCGTGCGGGGGCCTTCGGACCGGCCCCAAGATTTTGGCGGCTGCGCCCCGACTGCGGAAGCGTGACATACGGCACACCCTCCCCGGTCCACCTGCGGCAGGATGGCTCGCGTGACCGATCAGGACATTGACCCCGCCATGATGCGCAAGCAGTACCGCTCGGAGATCGTCCACGAGGAGAGCCTCGCCGAGGACCCCATGGAGCAGTTCGCCCGGTGGTTCCAGCAGGCGGCCGACTCGCACCTCTTCGAACCGAACGCCATGGTCGTCTCGACGGCCACCCCCGACGGACGGCCCAGCTCGCGCACGGTGCTGCTGAAGCAGTTCGACAGCAGGGGCTTCGTCTTCTTCACCAACTACGCGTCCCGCAAGGGCCGGGAGCTCGCCGCGAACCCGCACGTCGCGCTGCTCTTCCCGTGGCACCCCATCGCCCGCCAGGTGATCGTCACCGGCACGGCGTCCCGCATCGGCCGCGACGAGACGGCGGCGTACTTCCGGTCCCGGCCGCACGGCTCGCAGCTGGGCGCCTGGGCGAGCGAGCAGTCGAGCGTGATCGGCTCCCGGGCGGAGCTGGACGGCCGCTACGCCGAGCTGGCCGCGCGCTACCCCGAGGGCGAGCAGGTCCCGGTCCCGCCGGAGTGGGGCGGGCTGCGGGTGGTTCCGCAGGAGGTCGAGTTCTGGCAGGGCCACGAGAACCGGCTGCACGACCGGCTGCACTACGTACTGGAGGGCGAGAAGTGGCGCCTGGAACGGCTCTGCCCGTAGCCGCGGGGACCACGCCGCCTGTTCGCGCCCCGCGGGAGGCGGCCCGCTCCCGTTCCTGCCCACCCGCGGCGGGAGCGTAGACGCAGACGACCCGCGGGCTCGGGTCCTCTCCTGCAGTGAGAGGAGCCGGCCGGACGTGCCGGCGAGCCCGCGGGTCGGGTGACTGCTTGGGATTGGCGCCGGGCGATCCGCCGGGCACCGCACTGGGTGCGTTGCTGACGACGGGCCCTAGCCCGCAGCCACCTCACGCGTCCGGAGTTCATACATTTCCGGGATCACCTCCTTTCAGTGTGCGTCCACTGTAAGCAGGCCCGCGCTCGTGGCTCAATCGAATTTCGTCGGCGAATCCACAGGTGTGTCCGTCGGCTCTCCGGAGCAGCCGCAAATTCCGGTGGGAGACATCAAAACTGCTGGTCAGCATTGTGATCTCGAATCCGGAGTGCGTCCGCTCCGAGAAATCCCGGTCACTGGATGACATGGCCGCCGCGATCAAGACCGTGCCGAACGCGGTCTGCTCCACGTGGAGCTCCATCACGGGTGTGAACCGGCACAGGCGCGATGCTGGCCAGCCCTCGGCGGACGAGGGTGGGCCGCCCCTGCGGGCCGAATCGCCGCGCAGCTGCACGCCCGCGACCGCAGAGCCCGCACGGCTTCGGTCCTTGAGCCGGATGGTGGGCGTCAGCGGCTCTCCGTGTCGCCGTCGCGGGCATGTTGCCCCAGATGTGGGGGACCGCAGGGATTTCCCCGAATGCGGTGTGGGCTGCGTCACGTTCGAGTTCAATGATCTGACGTGCCGCATACGCCAACACCTGCTGGGGGTTCCAGGTGAGTGCTTCCGGACGTGACGAGACCACCGACGATCTGCTCGCCGCGCTGCTGGACGGGATGGACGCCGCGCTGTGCGCCTTCGACTCCGACGGGGTGATCACCCACTGGAACCGTGAGGCAGAGCGGATCCTGGGCTGGTCCGCCGGGGAGGCCGTGGGGCGCAAGGGGTTCGAAGGGTGGGCGGTGCGGGCCGCCGACGCGCAGGACGTACAGGACAGACTGATGTCCGCCCAGCACGTGCCCGGGCGCCAGGTCCACGAGTTCGCGCTGCTCACCAAGGACGGCGGGCGCGTCCTGGTACGGACGCAGTCCGCCGGGGTGCCGGGCGCGGACGGCTCGCCCGCAGGGGTGTACTGCGCCTTCAGCGAGGTGCACGCACAGATCGACCTGGAGCGGTCCATCGCGCTGAGCGAGGCCCTGATGGAGGACGCCTCCTGGGGCGTCGTCCTCGTCGACGTCGACCTGCGGCCCGCCGTGGTCAACGCGCACGCCGCGCGGGCCTTCGGGACCGGCCGTACCGCCCTGCTCGGCCGGCCCCTCGGCGAGCTGCTGACCCAGGGGGTGGAGGAGCTGGAGGGGGCGCTCCAGCACGTGCTCGCGGAGGGGGCGCCACCCGCGCCCGTGGAGATGTGGGTGTCGGTGCGCACGGCCGAGGGCGTACGGCGCCGGTGTTGGCGCTGCGGGTTCGTGCGGCTGGCTTCGCCGCTCGCGGAGGAACCGGTGCCGCTGGGCGTCGGCTGGCTGCTCCAGGACGTCACCGAGGCCCGGCAGGAGCAGCTCGACGCCGCGCAGGCGCGGTTCCGTTCCCACCAGCTGCACCGGGCGGGGCGGGCCGCCGCCGAGTGCGAGGACCCGGCGGAGGCGGCCGCCGTACGCCTGGACTTCGCGCTCGCCGGCTTCGCCGAGCACGCCCTGCTGGACGTACTGGCCCCCGCGGCCGACTCCGAGCGGCGCAGGCTCGTACGGTGCGCCGCGTCGCCGCCCGCGCTGCCGGGGCCCGGTTCGATCCCCGTACGGTACGCGGCCGGGCACCCGGCGCTGCAGGCGCTGGACCGGATCGGCTCGGTGCGCACCAGCGCCCCGCGCGGTGAGGCGGACGCGGAGTGGGCGCGGGCCCGGCAGTGGCCCGAGGGCGCGGCGCACGTGCTGTGCACGGTGCTGCGCAGCCGGGGGCGGACCCTGGGGGCGCTGACGTTCCTGCGGGGGCCGTCGCGGGCGGCGTTCGAGCGTGCGGACGCGGCGTACGCGGAGGAGGTGGCGGCCCGCGTGGCCGCGGACCTGGACCTGGCGGCGGGCTCCGGGCCCGCTCAGTGACGGAAGAAGATCCGGTCGCCGTACTCCTGCATGACGCGGCCGTTCCACTCGTGGCCGCCGTCGACGTTGCCCGAGCGCAGGAGCGGGGGCTCCAGGCCGCGGGCGGCGAGTTCGCCGGCGGCCGTGGCCATGACCGCCTGCATGATCGCGCTGGTGACGACGGTGGAGGCGGGGGCGAAGGGGGCGTCGATGCCGTCGATGCTCAGTTCCGCGTCACCGACCGCGATCTTGCTGTCGAGGACGACGTCGCAGTGGTCCTTGAGGAAGGTGCCCGAGGCGTGCCGTGAGCGGGTGCCGGTGGCGTACGCGACCGAGGTGACGCCGATGACCTTGAGGCCGATGGCGCGCGCGTTCATGGCCATCTCGACGGGCAGCGCGTTGCGCCCGGACAGGGAGATGATCACGAGGACGTCGCCGTCGGAGGCGGGGCTGCTGTCGAGGACGGCGCCGGCCAGGCCGTCGACGCGTTCGAGGGCGCTGCCCAGGGTGGCGGGCATGACGTCGACACCGGCGGTGCCGGGGACGGCGAGGAAGTTCATCAGGGCGAGGCCGCCCGCCCGGTAGACGACGTCCTGGGCGGGCAGTGAGGAGTGGCCGGCGCCGAACGCGAAGAGGCGGTTGCCGCCGGCGACGGCGTCGGCGACGAGGGTGCCGGCCTGGGCGATGCGCGGGGCCTCCTCGTCCCGGACCCGCTCCAGCAGGCCGATGGCGGCGTCGAAGAACTGACCGGCCAGCTTGCTCTCGCTCATACGCCGAAGGCCCTTCCAGAGGTGGGGTGCGTCCGTGTCCGCCGCTCACCGTGCGGTCTGGACCAAGGGCGTGTCAATACGGCCGTCAATCCCGTGGCCCAAGGGCCGGGGGAGGTCCGGGACCCGTCTTGGCCCACGGCACGGGACGGTTGTCCGCCCGATGCGTCAGAATTGGGGACAGGGCCAGCGCACGCAATCCGAGGGGCACGAATGTCCGGACTGATCGATACCACGGAGATGTATCTCCGCACCATCCTCGAGCTGGAAGAGGAAGGCGTGGTCCCCATGCGCGCCCGGATCGCCGAGAGGCTGGACCAGAGCGGGCCGACGGTGAGCCAGACGGTGGCGCGCATGGAGCGGGACGGTCTGGTGGCCGTCGCCACGGACCGCCATCTGGAGCTGACGGACGAGGGCCGGCGGCTGGCGACGCGCGTGATGCGCAAGCACCGGCTCGCCGAGTGCCTGCTCGTCGACGTCATCGGACTGGAGTGGGAGCAGGTGCACGCCGAGGCCTGCCGGTGGGAGCACGTGATGAGCGAGGCGGTGGAGCGGCGGGTGCTGGAGCTGCTGCGCCACCCGACCGAGTCGCCGTACGGGAACCCGATCCCGGGGCTGGAGGAGCTGGGCGAGAAGGCGGAGGCCGAGCCGTTCCTGGAGGACGGCATGATCAGCCTGTCCGAGCTCGACCCGGGTACCGAGGGCAAGACGGTGGTCGTGAGGCGGATCGGGGAGCCGATCCAGACGGACGCCCAGCTGATGTACACGCTGCGGCGGGCGGGCGTGCAGCCCGGGTCGGTGGTGAGCGTGACCGAGTCCCCTGGGGGTGTGCTGGTCGGCAGCGGTGGCGAGGCCGCCGAGCTGGAGGCCGAGATCGCCTCGCACGTGTTCGTGGCGAAGCGCTGACCCCGGGGTCCTTCGGTGTGGGCGGTCCCGGCGCCTTGCGGCGCCGGGACCGGTCCTCCCCTGTGTGACCTGGAGCCCCGAGCTCTCAAGGTCGTCCCCACGGACCGTCTTCCCCGAGCGGCCCGCTCCCTGTTGAAAGGATCTCCATCGGCAGTGGCGGTCAATCCTTGAGCAAGGTCACTCGAAAGAGCGGTGTTGTGGGCGAGAACCCCGTTTTCGAATGGGGGTTCGATAGTCTGGCGGGGAGCGAAGGGGGTGCATCTGCGGTGGTACAGCGCATCGATGTGACAGGGGCCGAAGGTGTCCGGCTGGCCGCCTGGCAGTTCCGAGAACCGGTCCCCGGAGCAGACCCCCGCCCCGGCGTGCTGTTACTGCACGGGCTGATGGGCCGCGCCTCCCACTGGGCCGGTACCGCCCACTGGCTCGGGGAACGCCGCCGCGTTGTCGCCCTGGACCAGCGCGGCCACGGCCACAGTGCCCGCCCGCCCGCCGGTGCGGCCCCGCACACCACCCTGGGCCGCGAAGCCTTCGTGGCCGACGCGGAAGCCGCCGTCGTACAGCTCGGCCTCGCCCCCGTCACCCTGATCGGCCACTCCATGGGCGCCCTCACCGCCTGGCAGCTCGCCGCCCGCCGCCCGGACCTGGTCGCGGCCCTCGTCATCTGCGACATGCGAGCCTCGGCCCTCGGCGCTGCCTCCCAACGCGAGTGGGAGGACTGGTTCCACCTCTGGCCCCTCCCCTTCCCCACCCAGGACGCCGCCCGCCGCTGGTTCGGCGAGGACGACCCCCGCGTGGAGCGCCCCGACCCCGGCCGCGGCGCCTTCTTCGCCGAGGTCATGCACGAGTCCTCGGACGGCTGGCGCCCGCTCTTCTCCCGCCGCCAGATGCTGACGGCCCGCGAAACCTGGGTCCACGACGCCCACTGGGAGGAGCTGGCCCAGGTCCGCTGCCCGACCCTGGTGGTCCGCGGCCTGGACGGCGAACTGGGCCGCGCCGAGGCCCAGGAGATGGTCCGTGTCCTCCCGGCCGGCCGCTACGCGGAGATCCCCGACGCCGGCCACTACCTCCACTACGACCAACCGACAGCCTGGCGCGCCGTCCTGGAGCCCTTCCTGGACGACATCCCGGCCCACACCTCCTGACACCGGTCCGACGGGGTGGGAGAGCGACCTGTCCGGACGGCTACGCGTACTCCGGTCGGAAGCCGCTCAGTCCGTCAGCCACGGAAGCAAGCCAGCTGCCCGTCGAGTGCGGCGCCGGCGGGTCGAGCTCCATCCCCAGCTCCGCCACGGCGAGGGCGTGTTCGTCTTCGTCCAGCCCGAGAGCGAGCAGTTCGCGGATCTCGCCGACGAGGCGGGCCACGAGACTGCGGTCCGTAGCGCCGTCGTAGTCGCGGATGGCTGCCGCGTGGTCGCTGAATTCGTCCGCCATGTCCTGCGAGAACCAACCGCCGAGGAACTGGCCGAGTTCGGGGAAGCGTGCATGCCATTCCCAGCGGGTCTCGGGCAGTACGGAGGGGCGAGGAGCCTCGCCGCCCTCGATGCTCTGCTTGACGTGGTCGGCGAGGAGGAGGAGCCACCTCTGGATCGACGCCTCAGGCAGGCCGACGTCCGGAACCGGGTAGAACTCGCCGAGTCGTCGGCGCAGTCGACCCGGCGGGTTGTGCGCGTAGTCGCGCAGCTGCTGCTCCGCGACCGACAGGGCCCAGGGCCGGGTGTGCCAGGTGTGCCGAAGGTAGGCCCGCAGGGCAAGGCTCGGCCGGTCGGGCTCGTCATCGGCAGGCTGCCCGAGGTAGGCGCCGATCACCTGGTGCAGCTCGCCGTAGCGGCGGTCGAAGTCGATGGGCTTCATGGGCATCGGGGACGGCCTCTACATGTAGATCGGGACGGTGGTGTGCACGACGAAGCCATGGGGGGCGGCGGGCTCGCGGCGCAGCACGACCCGGACCGCACGCACGTCCACCGGGCCGCGCCCGGCGTACGCCATGGCCTGGAGCAGGACGCGGCCGACCGGATCGGGACGGGACGGCCAGGCGGCCTCCAGGGTCAGGCGCGGGCGGGTGCCCTGGGCGAGCCAGCGGTGGATGGTGTGTTCGTTGAGGGCGATGACCTCCTGGGTGGCCCACTGGGCGGTTTCCCGGTCGGGATAGGTGGCGGTTCGGGTGAGCATGGGGTCCCATCTTCGGTGGGTTTGATCAAGTGGGATCAAAATGCCAGAGCATCGCGATCTCGGCGTCGTTGACGGCAATCAGGCCAGCGTCCCAGCCGTAACGACTGAACGGGTTCGTCCTGCGAACGGGTTGCTCGTAGAAGTCAGGGGCCTCGCCTTCCCAGCCGATGTTGGAAAAGAAGCGTGTGCCGTCGGGAAAGCGCGAAATGATCAGGTGCGCTCGACGTTCCATTTCGGGCCGATCTTGGGCGAAGTCCGGGGCTCTTGCCACGTCCAGGCCGGGAATGCCGAGAAGTACCAGTAGTGATGAGACAGAACCCCGCGGGAGCTCGGTCACTTTCGGCCGGAAGCGGACCACTTCTGCCTGTGTCGTAGGGGCCTCTATGAAAGGGAACAAGGGATCGTCTTGGCGCTCCGGTTCGTCCTCGTCCGGGTCGAGCAAGGGCCATCCGCGCGGGTCGGGTGCTTGGTGACACATGGCAGTTGCGGCGTCAAGCCACCATTCCTCGTGTTCGCGGCGGGCAACGGAGACGGACGTATAGCTGTACTGGTACAGCTCGAGCGCGTCCGCCCAAACTTCCGCGGTGAGTTCAGTCATCCTTTACTCCACTACTCAGGTGACGACGTGTGGACGACGAAGGGCGGATCCAGGTTTGCATCGTACTGAAGGCGCGTTCGCACCCCTTTGGCATCCTCGACGGGCATGACTACATTCTTCACACCGCGACTGGTCCTTCCCGTCACCGCATCTCCGCTCAGCGGCCCTTCCTGCGGCACCGAGGAGACGACAATGGACAGCGATTTCTTCGCTGGGGGTGGATTCTTGAGCCAGTCCTGGATCTGCGAGGTGTTTTGCCGAATGTTGTACTGAGTGTATTTCTGAGCTGACTCGAAGTCTGCGAAGCTCGACGCCGACATCAACTCGAGCTTCCCCGAGGGCTTGCTCTGATCCCGGTGCCGCTGGAGCAGCTGTTCGTCCGTCTTACCTACGTGCTTCTCCAGGGTGTGTCCGCCCCCGAGGTCCTCGTTCGTGGCGAGGTCGAATGAGTACATGTACGGGCTGTGCCCTTCGCCGCCGCGCTGCCAACGGTGTTCCTGCTTGAACTCGTTGAGCGACCGTGCGCCGAACCCTTGGGCGCGAGCGATCTCGGACTCGTAGGTCGGAGCGCTGAGGATCGCCTCATCCAGCTCCGGTACGAGTGCGTTGAGCTTGACGGCCGCCTCGCTGAACTCGCGATGGTAGTTCTCTACGGCCGCGTCCATCGTCGCCTTGTCCATGTGGGACCGGAACCTGATCACAATCTCGGCGACCAGGAGGCCGACCGCGAGCTTGGTCGCGTCGAGGGGGTCCAGGCCGGTCGTGAGGTCCTTGACCGTTGCCTCGGCGGCCTCCCTTCCGCAACGCTCGGTTGTCGCCCTGGTCGTGTCCATGACCCCGGCAAGATGGTCGAGGACCTCGGGCACCGTCTCCGCCGTCTTCTTCAGCACGTCGACGATGGGACGTCGCGCGGCGGGTGGAAGATCGCGGTTGGTGCGCCACTGGCGTCCGGTCTCGACCCTGTTGAGGTTCTCGTCCCGGGCCCTGCCCCACTCGGTCGTGCCCCAGATGCTCTGCCCGAACGCCCGCATCGCGCGTTGCCACTCGCCGTTTTTCCGCGTATCGGTGATGGTGGAAATCGCGGCCGTGAATTCGTCCGATCCCTTCACAGCCTCCCCCGCGATGAGGCGCCATGCGTTGGCCATGGCCCGCCCGTCGCGCTGCTTGAAGCCGGGCGTGATCTCGTGGACCTTGCCCACTTCTAGCCCCAGATGATCACTGCGTTGACGCTAGCAAACGGCATCCCGGACGGGCCGGGTCGGCGGTGGGGAGGGCGTGTCAGGGGGATGTCAGTGAGGTGTTCGGGGGCGTCAGGGGGGGGGGCAGGTTCTACGTCGCCAGGCAAACACCTGAGAAACGAGGAAAATCGATCAACGCCGTCGCCGCCTTGCAGATCCTGATCGCCCTCGCCTTCCTGAGCATCCCGCTCGTACGCAGTCGCTACGGCAGCCGCACACAGGCCGCCGTCGAGACCGGGCTCGGGCGTCAGGGGTACGCACCCCGTCATGGCCGAGAACGGGATGCGCCTCTACGCAGGGGGCCACAAGACCTGGGCGCCCGTCGGGGCGGCACCGCCCACGCCGTGCCCGCCGTCCTCGGGCACGCCGGCAACTCCGCGGCGGACACGCTCACCTGGATCGTCCCCCCCCCTGGTGATCCTCGTGAACTGCGTGATCCTCCACTCCAGCCTCACCACCGTGCCGTCCGTCACCGCCGCCTTCGCCAAGTCCGCGACGGCGAACTCCGGCACCCCGACGTGGAGTCCATGCTCCGCGCCACCGAGCGGGGCTTCCTCCGCTGGGTGATGCCGTACCTGCAGAACAAGCGCCACGGCATCGTCTTCGCCGGCTCCGCCGCCGCCCTCGTCCTGCTCGCCGGCCGCTGACCCCGGCCGGCCCGCCTGGCGCCGCGCAACCACACGACGGGCCGGCCTGCGCCCCCACCAGGGGGCGCAGGCCGGCCCGTAGCGCTGCGGCCGGCGACGTCAGCCCTTGCTCACCGCCGACAGGATCTCCGGCAGCTTGCGCGCCACCGTCGGCGCCGCGAGCCGCAGGCCCGCCCAGGCCGCCAGCCAGCCCCAGGCCACGCCGACCGGGAGCACGATCCAGGACACGTCCCGGTGTTCGGCCGTGTTCAGCCATACCGCCAGGGCGATCACCGGCGCGCACACCAGCGCCGACGCCAGCATCCCGCCGAGGATCCCGCCCCAGGCGAGCCCGCCCTGCCCCGGGGCGACGTTCTTGAACGCGCCCTCGGTCGGGATGGAGTACGGGAAGCGGGCCGAGGCCAGAGCCCCGGTGCACAGCATCGAGCCCAGCAGGGCGAGGGCCATGCCCACGGCCGCGGGGAAGCCCTGCCAGTCGTCCAGCAGGGCGGCGGTGACCACCGTGACGAGGACCGTGTACGGGAGGGTGACCAGGGCCAGCGCGGAAGCACGGGCACGCAGCTCCACGTACGCGTCGCGGGTGCCCGAGATGGTCTGCGCGACCATCCAGAACGCCGAGGTGTCCTGCCCGAACTGGTTGTACATCTGGACGCCGAGCATGCCCGCGCCGAAGCTGCCGAGGTAGACCGATCCGGTTCCCTGCACCGCGTTGGCGACGGGCACGATCATGCCGATCGCCAGCGCGGTCACCCAGGCCGACTTCGTCTTCGGGTCCCGCACGACGTAGCGCAGGGTGCGCTGCATGGAGGCGCCCGTCCGGCCGGAGGGCAGCAGCGACCAGAAGCCGCCGCCGACGCCACCGCGGTCCTTGACGGGCCCGGAGGCCGAGATCGTCGAGCCGTCCGGGGTGACCATCAGCCGGGTCAGGCTGCGCTCCCAGGACCACAGCAGGCCGGCCAGCGCGGCCAGGGTCAGCACCAGCTGGGCGGCCGCCCGGCCGTACGCGCCCTCGCTCACGGAGTCCACCATGCCGACGGCGGTCGCCGGCGGCAGCCACCGCACCACCGCCTCGACGGGCTCCAGCGCGGACAGGCCGCCCGACTGGAAGAGGCTCTGGCTGGCGAAGTTGGCGAGCTGCGCGCCCACCGCGATGACCAGGCCGCTGAGCACCGCCAGGTCACGCCCCTTGCGGCTGGTCAGCAGCCGGACGTTGGCCGTCGCCACGGCCCGCGCGAGGACCACGCAGCCGAGCAGCAGGAGCGGTACGGCCACCACCGCGGCCACTGCGCCGGCGGCGCCGCGCGCGACGGCTATCACCGAGCCGACCGCCAGGCAGAGCGTGAACAGCGGCCCGATGCCCACGAGCGAGGACGCGAGCAGGGCCGCTACGAGAGGACGCGGCCGCAGCGGCAGCATCACCAGCCGGCTCGGGTCCAGCGTCTCGTCCCCGGTGGGGAAGAACAGCGGCATGAAGGCCCAGCCGAGCGCCAGGATCGCGGCCAGCAGGACCACCGCAGTGCCCGCGTGCGCGTGGCCGTGCAGCAGGCCCAGGCCGAGCGTCATGAAGAAGCCGACCACCAGCGCGAAGGCCAGCGTCGAGAAGTAGGCGGCCTTGCGCTTCGAGGAGCCCTTCAGGCCGTTGCGCAGCAGCGACAGTTTGATGCGGACGAAGATCGGGGTGAGTGCGAGCGGCGCCGCGGAGGCGGCGGCCGGTCCGGCGGCGATCCCGGCCGCGCCGGACACCCCCGCGGGCGCATTCGACGTACCGGAGGCTCCGGCGGAGGCGGCGGGCGCGCTCATCGCGTGACCGCCCCGGAGTTGCCGCCGAGCCAGTCCAGCGAGTCCCCGGACGCGTCACGCCCGTGCGCGCCGACCAGTTCGAGGAAGGCGGCCTGCAGGGAGGGTGCGGAGCCCCGTACGTCGGCCAGCGGGCCCGCGGCGCGGATCCGGCCGGCGGCCATCACGGCCACCCAGTCGCACAGCGACTCGACGAGCTCCATCACGTGGGAGGAGAAGACGACCGTGGCACCGGACGCGGTGTAACGTTCCAGCACCCCGCGGATGGTCTGTGCCGACACCGGGTCGACGCCTTCGAACGGCTCGTCCAGGAAGAGCACTTCGGGGTTGTGCAGCAGCGCCGCCGCCAGGCCGATCTTCTTCCGCATGCCGGTCGAGTAGTCGACGACCAGCTTGTGCTGCGAACCGGCGAGGTCGAGGATCTCCAGCAGCTGCGTCGCCCGCTTGTCGGTCTCATCGCCGGGCAGTCCGCGCAGACGGCCCATGTAGCCGAGCAGTTCGCGCCCCGACAGCCGCTCGAAGAGCCGCAGCCCCTCCGGCAGTACGCCGATCCGCGCCTTGACCTCGGTCGGGTCGGCCCACACGTCGTGCCCCGCGACGACGACCCGCCCCATGTCGGGGCGCAGCAGCCCGGTCACCATCGACAGCGTGGTCGTCTTGCCCGCGCCGTTCGGCCCCACCAGGCCGACGAACTTGCCCGCGGGCAGCTCCAGGTCGATGCCGGCGACGGCCACCTGCTCGCCGAACCGCTTCCACAGACCTTCCACGCGCACGGCGGACGGCGCGGTTCGCGCACCATCCGTCCCGTACGTTCCACCCGTCGCATCGCCCTGGTCCGGCATGCGCCTGCCTCTCATCGCGTCCCCCTTGGTCGTTCCTCCTTCACGATAGGAGGAGGGGGAGAGGCCTCATCAGTTACTTATGTCATGAGTTTCCGGACGCATCGTCATCACGTGGGAGCGTGCTCACCCCTGGCGCCGCTTGCGTTCCGCCGCCGCCTCGCTGCCGCACGCGTAGGCCAGCGCGTCGATCAGCTCCTCCGTGTCCGGGAGCCACCGGTTGGCGGGGGTGGGCCGGCGCGCCCATTGGACCGCGCCCCGCCCGCCGAAGCGGGTGGGCGGGGCGGCCACGTACTCGCCCTCACCGCGGGCGGTCAGGTCGAGCGCGGACGGCGACCAGCCCAGCGTGCGCACGAGGTCCGCGACCTTGACGCCGGCGCCCGGCAGCACGAAGAACAGCATCCGGTGGTCGGGCGTCAGCGTGACCGGCCCGAGGGTGCGCTGCATCCGCTCCAGCCGGGCCAGCGCCAGGAAGCCGGCCGATTCCGGCACGTCCAGCGCGTCGAAGGTCCGGCCCGTCGGCAGCAGGATCGACGCCTGCGGGTGCTTGCCCCAGACCCGGCGCACCTGCACCGCACTGCCGGTGGCGTGCGCCGCCCAGTCCTTGACCGCCGCGTGCGCGCCGGGCACCGGGCAGTCCGCGGCCCCGCAGGAGCACAGCTCCCGGCCGTCCCCGGGCTCCAACCAGGTGCCGGCGAAGACATCCCAGTGCCGTTCTTCCGCGTACCGCACGGCATGGTCCAGCAGCTGCTCGCCGCGCTGCTTGGGGATGGGTGCGGTCTCCGTGACTCCCATGGTCTCTTCCACGCCCATCACAACTGCCCGGATCACCCGGGGTTACGGGCGTAAACCAGCGTGCGGGCGGAGCATCGATCCTGCATACGGGGCGCACTGATGCATGCGTGGGGGCGCGTAGGAGGCCGGGGCGCTGTTGCTGGGTAGCGACACGACGCAGAGCGGAAGATTCTCCGCACATCAGGCGGGAAGTGATCATTCCAACGGATCACCCGCGGTCAGCAGGGGGTTTTCATGGCAGCCAGGCCTCTCGTCGCCCGCCAGCCGAACGAACGGCTGCAGGCGCTCATCCAGGAAGCCGGGTGCTCCAATGCCGGGCTCGCCCGGCGCGTGAACATGTGCGGGGCCGAACACGGCCTCGATCTCCGCTACGACAAGACCTCGGTGGCGCGCTGGCTGCGCGGCCAGCAGCCGCGCGGCCGGGCCCCCGGCATCATCGCCGAGGCGCTCGGGCGCAAACTCGGCCGGACCGTCACCATCGACGAGATCGGCATGGCCAACGGCAAGAACCTGGCCTCCGGCGTCGGCCTGCAGTTCTCCCCGACCGTCATCGGCGCGATCGAGCAGGTCTGCGAGCTGTGGCGCAGCGACGTCGGCCGCCGCGACTTCCTGGTGGGCTCCAGCGTGGCCGCGTCGGCGCTCGTCGAGCCGAGCCGCGACTGGCTGATCACCGGCGCCGACACCCAGGTGGCCCGCAGCGGCGGTTCGCGGGTCGGCATGTCGGACGTCGAGGCGGTACGGGCGACCACCGAAGCCCTCAAGGACCTCGACCACCGCTTCGGCAGCGGCCACGTACGGCCGGTGGTCGTGCACTACCTCAACTCGGTGGTGTCCGGCCTGATCGGCGGCTCCTACCGGGAACCCGTCGGGCGGGCCCTGTTCGCGGCGGTGGCCCGGCTGACGGAACTGGCCGGCTACATGGCGGTCGACACGGGCCAGCCGGGCCTGGCGCAGCGCTACTACATCCAGGCGCTGCGGCTGGCGCAGGCGGCGGGCGACCGGGCGTACGGCGGCTACGTCCTGGCGGCGTCCATGAGCCACCTCGCAGCCGAGCTCGGCAACCCGCGGGAGATCGCGCAGTTGGCGCGGGCCGCCCAGGAGGGGACCCGCGGGCAGGTCACTCCGCGGGTCGAGGCCATGTACTACGCCGCCGAGGCGCGCGGGCACGCGCTGCTGGGCGACGGCCGGGCGACGGGCGTGCTGTCCGCGCGGGCGGTGAGCGCACTGGAGCGGGCGGAGCCGGAGTCGGGCGACGACCCGGTGTGGATCCGCCACTTCGACGAGGCGTACCTCGCGGACGAGCTGGCCCATTGCCACCGGGACCTGGAGCAGGGGAACGCGGCGGCCCGGCAGGCGCAGGATGCCCTGCGGGGGCTCCCGGCGGGCAAGGCCCGCCGCCGGGCCATCGGACTGCTGCTGCTGGCGGCGGCGCAGGTGCAGCAGCGGGAGGTGGAGCAGGCCTGCCAGACGGCCACGCAGGCGGCGGAACTGCTGGAGGGCCTCCGCTCGAACCGGGGGGCGGAGTACCTGGTGGACTTCAGGGCCCGGCTGGAGCCGTACCGGGAGGAGGCGGCGGTCCGGGAATTCGCCGCCCGAGTCGCCTGACCGTCTGCTCCGAATGCCAGCGGCACCAAACCGGGGCTCCGCCCCGGACCCCGCGCCTCAAACGCCGGCGGGGCTGGATGGTGCGGCGGGGCTGAACAGGGGACGGAACGAGGTCGGAAAGACGGAGGCGGTGGGAGGGGACGGGGGTGGGGTGTTGGCCGGGACCTGAAACGTGATGTGTTGGCGCGGTAGGAGCCGGTACGGCCGATCCGCCCCAGGGCGCCATAAATCATGCAGTCCCGGACGGCACCCCACCCCGCCCCCGGCCCCGGCTCCCCGGGCCCCGCCCCCGCTCCGTCCCGCGAGCAGGTAGCGTTGCCGGACGGTTCCGTACGGTCGGGCGAGTCGGAGAAGGAGTCCCGGTGACGCAGAGCGGACAAGGGGGCGCACCGCAGCCTGGTGCCCCGTGGGATCCGGACCCGGCGTCCGGGTATCCGGCGTACCCGGAACAGCCGCAGCAGCCGCACCCCGGGGCCGCATACGGCTACCCGCAGGCCTACCCCGCACCGGCGTCCGAGCCCGGCCACGTGGTCGGGCCCGGCTACGAGGGCCCCGGTGCACCGCACGGCTATGGCTATCCGCCGCTGCCCGAGGCCGCGACGCAGTACATCCCGCCCGTCCCAGCGGCCCCCGGCCACGACGAGGCCGCGACGCAGTACATCCCGCCCGTCCCAGCGGGCCCCGGGCACGACGAGGCCGCGACGCAGTACATCCCGCCCGTGCCCGCGGCCCCCGGGCACGACGAGGCCGCGACGCAGTACATCCCGCCCGTCCCGGCGGGCCCCGGGCACGACGAGGCTGCGACGCAGTACATCCCGCCCGTCCCAGCGGGCCCCGGCCCCATCGCCCCCGCCGCCCCCATGACCCCCGCCGCCTCCGGCGTCGACGGCTTCGACGGCCTCTTCCGCGGCGACGACGACGCCGCCGGTCACACCCAGCACCTGCCGCCCGTGCAGGAGCCCGTCCTGCGCGGCCGCCCCCCGCGGCGCCCCCACCACCCGCAGCAGCACCCGCACCCGCACCCGCAGCAGTACGCCCCACCCCCGCCCCCACCGGCGGAGCCGTCCCGCAAGGTCTCGCCCGCGATCATCGGCGCCGTCGTCATCGGCCTCGCCGTCATCGGCCTCGGCGTCGGCTCGTTGCTCGGCGACGGCAAGCCCCAGAACAACGACCCCGGCGCCGTCCCCGCCGCGCCGACCGCGAGCGGCGGCTCCGCCGCGCCCGCCGGCGAGGCCCCGGTCGACCCGGCCCGCCCGCAGGCGGTCCAGCTGGACAAGCTCCTGGCGGACAGCAACGACAGCCGGGCCTCGGTGATCAAGGCCGTGGAGGACATCAAGGGCTGCTCCAACCTCGACCAGGCGTCCTCGGACCTGCGTGACGCGGCCCGCCAGCGCGAGGAAATGATCACTCGCCTGCAGGAGTTGAAGGTCGACAAGCTCCCCGACCACGCCAGGCTGTCCGCCGCCCTGACCAAGGCCTGGCAGGCCTCGGCGGACGCCGACAACAGCTACGCCGCCTGGGCGGACGACGTGGACGAAGACAAGTGCAAGGACGGCAAGGCCAAGGCCACCAAGAACGCCTCCGACGGCAACAAGTCGAGCGGCGAGGCGACCAAGGCCAAGGAGTCGGCCGCGACCATGTGGAACACGATCGCGGCCAAGTACGGACTCACCAAGCGCGACAAGTCCCAACTCTGACCCGAGAGGCCGCCCGCACCCGTCAGGCCGTGCGCGGGGCCTGCACCAGGGTCGGCGTCATGTCCAGGGGCTGCTCACCCGGCTGCGCCACGAGCCGCCCGGACTGGACGACCTGGAAGGTGACCCGGCCGTTGACGATGCGGGGGAAGCCCGCGACGGCCCTCATGTCCTGGTAGCGCCAGCTCAGGTCCGGGGTGAGGCCGCCGGTCGTCACGGGCTGGGACTCGTTCAGCGACCGCTTGACCTTGCGTGCGTCGATGCTCTCGTCCTCGTCGAAGCGCTTCACGATCTCGCCGAGCACCGTGTACGCGATCCAGGTGGTCTGCGCCCCGCTGTCGTCGGGGTCGACGGTGTCGTCGCCGAAGGCGAAGTCGGTGACGACCTTGCGCATCGGCTCCCAGAGCGGATCGGAGGCCACCGGGTACCAGCTCGTGAGGTACGCGCCCTCGAAGGGGCTCTCACGTCCGCCCGTGCGGTCCACCAGGGACTGGCTGACGCTGCCCAGCACGGAGGAGATCTGCGGCTTCTGGCGCTGCGGCTCGGTGCGGCGGAAGGCGTCGAAGAACGTCTCGGTGCGCTCGCCGAGGACCGCGGTGACACAGCCCTTGTCCTTGTCCCTGTCCTTGTCCTTCTCCTTGCCGTTGCCGGTGGTGTGCGCGATGGCCTCGCCGGCCTGCGGCTTGAAGTCGGCGGAGTCCTCCGCGGCCCGGATGTCGGATGCGTCGGCCATCTTGTTGGCGCGCAGTCCCGCGTTGAGCAGGACCGGCAGGGTGTCGCCCGCGAGGGTGTCGGGGCGGACCAGGGCCACCTGGGTGCAGGCGCGGCTCAGCTGGTGGCCGGCGCCGGCGATCAGGACCGGCTGGCCGCCGTTGACGGGGTAGGAGAGCGGGGACTGGAACTCCTCGGAGGAGACTCCGTAGCCGCCGATGAACGGGATGCCCTCCGCCTCCAGCGGGGCCATGAAGGCGCGTCCGTGCTGGCTGTAGGAGCCGACGACGGCGACGGCCTTCTCGGCGACGGCCTTGCGGGCGCAGTCGGCGGCGCCGCTGGGCGTGTTCTTCTCGTTGCAGGTCAGCACGCGGAGCCTGTGACCGTTGATGCCGCCCTTGGCGTTCACCCAGCGCTCGTAGGCCTTGGCCATTCCGGTCATGCCCGGCATGTTCGTGGCCTTGGTCTCTTCCGGCGCGAAGGTCATGACGGTGATCGTTCCCCCGGAGCCCCCCGAGCCCCCGGGAAGCGTCCCGCACCCGGCCACGAGGCAGGCACCCATCGCCGTGGCCACGAAAGTGCGCGAGAGGGATGCTGCACGTCGCGAGATGGTCATGTCCATGCACCATTCCGCCCCACAGATAACTGTTGAGTGAGATGGACACAACATTCGGTGACGGCGGGGTGAATTACGGGGGCGCGATCCCTTGCGGGCGCTTCAAGATCGCACCGAACGGGAACGTACGATCGAAAGCGTGACATTCGCCCAAGGTTCGAAGAACTCTTCCAAACGGGGCGGCCGCTCCTCCACCATGGGCGGCATGCCCCTGAACGACATGCCGTGGTGGCGCTGGCGCAGCAATGTGCGCTCGGCGCTGCACATGCTTTCCGATCCGGCGTTCCACGAGGACACCTGGCTGGCCGGCGACGAAGGGTACGGCGACGTCACCGACGCCGTGTACCGGCTCGTCGAGGACACGTGGCTCGACAGCTGGTCGGCGGAGAAGTACGTCGGCACGATCTTCCGCGACTCGCAGGAAGCGGCCCTCGTCGACCTCGCCGTGCTGCGCGTGCTCCGGATCCTCCACCAGGTCGGCCCCGACGCCCCGGTCTCCGTCTACCTGGAACACCACGCGTGGCCCGAGGCGGTCCGCGCCGCGCGCGAGGCGCACGTACGGCTCGCGCAGGCCGACGGGGACGATCCGGACGTACGGCCCACCTCGCTGGAAGTGTTGAAGATCCTCACCCGCGCGGTGTGAAAGGCTGTGCGGTCATGAGCGACCCGCACAACGAGGCCCAGGCCCAGCAGCAGCCCCAGTACGTCCTGACCGTGTCCTGCCCCGACAAGCAGGGCATCGTGCACGCCGTGTCGAGCTACTTGTTCATGACCGGCTGCAACATCGTGGACAGCCAGCAGTTCGGAGACCGGGAGACCGGGCTCTTCTTCATGCGGGTGCACTTCGAGGCCGAGTCTGCGGTGACGGTGGAGAAGCTGCGGGCGAGCTTCGCCGCCATCGGCGAGTCCTTCAAGATGGACTGGGAGATCCACCGCTCCGAGGAGCGCATGCGGATCATCCTGATGGTGTCCAAGTTCGGGCACTGCCTCAACGACCTGCTGTTCCGCTCGCGGATCGGGGCCCTGCCGGTCGAGATCGCGGCCGTGGTCTCCAACCACACCGACTTCGCCGAGCTGGTCGCCTCGTACGACGTGCCGTTCGTGCACATCCCGGTGACGAAGGACACCAAGGCCCAGGCCGAGGCGCAGCTGCTGGAACTCGTACGCGCCGAGAACGTCGAGCTGGTGGTGCTGGCGCGGTACATGCAGGTGCTGTCCGACAACCTCTGCAAGGAGCTGAGCGGGCGGATCATCAACATCCACCACTCGTTCCTGCCGAGTTTCAAGGGCGCGAAGCCGTACCACCAGGCGCACGCGCGCGGTGTGAAGCTGATCGGCGCCACCGCGCACTACGTGACGGCCGACCTCGACGAGGGGCCGATCATCGAGCAGGAGGTCGAGCGGGTCGGCCACGAGGTCACCCCGGACCAGCTGGTGGCGGTCGGACGCGACGTGGAGTGCCAGGCGCTCGCGCGCGCGGTGAAGTGGCACAGCGAGCACCGCGTACTGCTGAACGGCTCCCGCACGGTGGTCTTCGCCTGACGCACGGGGCCTGACGCACGGGGCCTGACGCACGGCGCCTGGCGCGGGGGCGCGGACGTACGGCGCCTGGCGGGCGGGCGCCTTCACGTGCGGACCCGGCGCGCGCACTCCCGCGTCGGATCGGCCGGCCGTGGCGCGGGCCGGGCGCCGGGGGCGTCGCCCCCGGATCCCCGCGCCTCGATGGCCGGCGAAACAGGCGCACCTGCCCGTGGAGCCCTGCCCGTCACCTGTGCGGGGCGGCGGGGCGGCGGGGCGCCGGGGCCACGGGGGCATCGGGCGGTCGGCGGTCCGGGACTCGCGAGCTCCCCGCAGGCGTTACGCGTCCGGGGCTTCCACCCCGCAGTACCCCGCGAAGGCGGCCAGGATCTCGTCCTCGGAGATGCGGCCGTCGCCGTCGGGGTCGAGGGCCAGCGCCACCTGCTCGGCCAGCTCGGGCGCCGTGCCGAGGACGCGCAGCACCCGGGCCGCAGCCGGCGGCGTCGCGCCGAGGCCGTCCTCGTCCGCCACCGCGATCACGGCCCGCAGGAACGGGCGCGCGATCTCCGCGAACCGCTGCGGGTTGTCGCGCAGCCGCTTGGCCGCCCCGGTGATGAACTCCTCGCGGGACACCCGCTGGTCCCCGTCGACGTCCGCGATCCCGGCCATTCCCTGCCAGAACGCCTCGGCGCCGCCGAAGACGGCCTGGCCCTTCTCCGACCGTGCGGCGGTACCGAATTCGGCCAGGACGGCCTTCGCGGCCGCGCTGAAGTCCTCCCGGTCGATGAAGCCGGACCCGTCCTGGTCGAAGGTGGCGAATCGGGCGGCGATCTTGCGCTCGTATTCTGAGCTGTCCATATGCGGCGTTCCACCTTCACGTGTGCGTGGGGTTCAGATCAAGACAAGGCAGGAGCGTAAGGCCTAGTTGGCCTGCACGTTAAGCGAAGCGGTCAAGCAGGCGGCCGCATCGAACCCGCGCACGGGGAGCGCGGCGGGGCGCGTACGCGTGTACCCATGTGCCCTCGACCGCACCACCGTTCACGCCCTGCAACGCCCCTATCACGCAGGGCCCACTTCCGAGGGGAGCTTCGCCCAAAACAGGCGCGATCCGCCAGGTGCCCACTACATTCGATGCGTCGACACACGGCTGGGGGCACTTATGCCGAAGGACGTACCACCGCGCTGGGACCGCCGCATGCAGCAGCGCCTGGCCCGCGGCGAGGCCGCCGCGCTCGGCGAGCTCTACGACCGCTTCGCCTCGCTCGTGCACAGCCTGGCGCACCGCGTGCTGGGCGACGAGAAGGCGGCGGACCGGATCACCCGCGAGGTCTTCGGCTACATCTGGGAGAACCCGGACGCCTACGACCCCAAGCAGGGCTCCATGCGCTCCTGGGTCGCCAGGATCACCCAGGGCCAGGCGGTGGCCCGGCTGCGCCAGGCCGAACTGGGCCGGGGCTCCCGCGAGGAGCTGGAACAGAAGGTGCGCAGCGCCAACGCCGCCGCCCGCGCGGACTACATCGTGACCTCCATGCCCGCGCCGCTGCGCGCCGCGCTGGAACTCGCGTACTTCAAGCGCCGCGACTACCGGCAGGCCGCCGCCGACCTCCAGATCAGCGAGGACGAGGCGCGCCGCAGGCTGCGGCTCGGGCTCCAGCTGCTGTCGACCGCCAACGCCCTCCCGCAGGAGGACGCCGCCCAGTCCGGTTACGGCCCGCGCGAATACGGAACACCCCGATGAACGGCCCCGCCCAGTCGCCCGACGACGGATACGAGCGTCCCGGCGGCCAGGCACGGATACCGGGCCCGCGCGGGCCCGCCGACGACCTCGACCCGCAACACGCACCGCGGCCGATGCCGTTGGCGCTGCCGGAAGCGCCGCCGGCCCCGCCGCCCTCGCACGCCGTGCTCAAGTCCCTGCTCGGCGCGTGGGCGCTGGCCGCCTGCTCGGCCGAGGAGACCCGCGCGGTGGAGGACCACCTCACCGAGTGCGCGCCCTGCGCGGAGGAGGCGCTCCGGCTGCGCGACGCGGTCGGACTGCTGCACCCGGAGGAGACCCTCGACCTCAAACCGCTGCTGCGCTCGCGCGTGCTGGAGGACTGCCTCGGCAAGCGGCCGGCCCGCATTCCGATACCGGCCTGGGCGAGCCCCTACGACACCGAGACCGCGCGGCTCGACGCCCTGCTCCAGGACTTCGGCGACTCCGAGTGGCACACCCCGGTACGCCTGAAGTGGTTCGAGGAGGAACGGCGCCGGTCACAGCGGACCACGGTGGCCGGCGTGATCGGTCACCTCCTGACGGTCGACGGGCTGATCGCCACCGCGCTCGGGCTGGACGACCCGCTGGGGTCGGACGCGCCGCCGGGCGGCCCGACCGTACGGACCGAGTACTTCTGGGGCGCGTCGTCGTATCCGGCGACGCGCCAGGTGCGCGAGCCGTGGCGGGAACAGGGCCACACGCTGGTCCGTACGGTGTCCTTCGCGGGCCGCGGCGTCGCCGAACTCGCCGTGGACTACGGCGGCTTCGCACTGCCGCTCGGTGACGCCTTCCTGGAGCGGGCCTTCGAGTGCTGGGTGCACGCGTGGGACATCGCGGACGCGGTGGACTACCCGTACGAGCCGCCGTCCGGGCCGCACCTGCACCGGATGATCGACCTGGCGGCCCGGCTGCTGCCGGGCGCGCTCGCGCAGCGGCGACGCGCGGGCCTGGCCGCCCCGGCGCGTGGCCTGGTCGCTGCGGGAGCGCCCGGGCGGACCCTGCACCTGGAGATCGAGGGCGCGGGTGGTGGCGGCTGGGACATCGCGCTGGACTCGCCGGGGGCGAAGCCGTCGGTGGAACGCACGGTGGCGGAGATCGCCCTGGACGGCATCGAGTTCTGCCAGCTGGCGGCCGGCCACATCTCGCCGGAGGACGCGGCGGTCGGCCAGCACGGCGACCGCGAGGCGATCCGCGACGTCCTGTTCGCGGCGGCCTCCCTAAGCCGGCTGTAGGGGGCGGGGACGGGACGGGGCTACGGCCGGTACGGGCATCTCCGCACGCGGCGCCTCCACCCACGCGGCTCCACCGCCAGGCGGGGGGTCGCGGGCCGGTGTCGGCAGGGTGAGGGGCGGCTTCGGAGGCGGGAGCTGCTCGGTCGGTAGCCGGAAAGAGGTGGGGGCTTCGGGGGGTGGGAGCCGCTCGGACGGGGTCGGAAGGCGCGGGGGACCCGAGGGGCGGGAGACGCCCGGACGGGCGCGCAGAGGGCAAGGGTGGCTTCGGGAGGTCGGGAGCCGCTTGGGCGGTGTCGGAAGGCGCGGAGGGCGCGGGGGGCGGGAGACGCCCGGACGGGCGCGCAGAGGGGCAAGGGTGGCTTCGGGAGGTCGGGAGCCGCTGGAGCGGTATCAGGGATGTCCTGGGGGTTTCCCGTCAGTCCCATCGTCTCTCCGTGTCGGGCCGGTCCCTCAAGGGCGCTCGTTCCTCGCGTCGCTTCGCGATGTCGCTGCGCTCCACCCTTGACCGACCGTCCCGCCACGGAAATCCGAAAGACTGCCGGGAAGCCCCCGAAGGAACGGGCCGGGGATCGAGCAAGAGACGGGGCGGCCAGCGATGCGCGGGCGGAGCCCGGTGCGCCCCAAATCGCTACGCGCTCCTGTGAGACGGCGTCCGCGAGCCCCGTGGGCTGGGCATAGGCCGCCATCGATCGCTACGCGCTCCTGCCGGACGGCGTCCGCGAGTCCCGTGGGCTGGGCATAGGCCGCCATCGATCGCTACGCGCTCCCCGACGACGGCGTCTCGCCCTCATCTGGGGCTGATGGGGGGGCGATATCGAGGGGCGGAAGGGTGATCCATCGGCTCAGCCGAACTCAACCCCCGTCAAGACAACCATGAGATCCCCGCCGCCGGTACAGACGGGGACAATTGGGGTGAATTGGCGGCTCTTTGAGGCGCGCACTCACCCAGACCTGGATTGGCATCGCTCCAGCCGTCATCTGACGCTTTTCCACCCCACACAGGGGGCCGGACGCCGTCCGTGAAGAGTGGAGGAAAGTTTCTGCGGCCCGTGACCAGCCCAAGACGGATCGCAGACGCGTGATCGAGGAGCGCGCAGCGGTTGGTGGCGGCTTATGCCCAGCCCGAGGGGCTCGCAGGCGCCGTCTCGCAGGAGCGCGTAGCGATCTGTCGCGCCTATGACCAGCCCGAATGGCTCGCTGACGCCGTCTCGCAGGAGTGCGTAGCGATTTGGGGCGGCTTATGCCCAACTCGCGGGGCTCGCTGACGCCGTCTCGCAGGAGCGCGTAGCGATTGGGGGCGGCTTATGCCCAGCCCAGCGGGCTCGCAGGCGCCGTCCGGCGGCAGCGCGTAGCGATTGGGGGCGCACCGGGCTCCGCCCGGACGCATCCGACGCCCCGTCCCTGAAATCTGGTCCCGGCCCGTTCCTCTGGGGGCTTCCCGGCAGTCTTTCGGATTTCCGGGGCGGGACGGTCGGTCAAGGGTGGCCGAAGGCCATCACGAAGTGACGCGACGAAGGAGCGCCCTTGACGGGCCGGCCCGACACGGAGAGACGATGGGACTGACGGGAAACCCCCAGGACATCCCTGATACCGATCCAGCGGCTCCCGACCTCCGAAGCCCCCCCGCGTCCTTCCCGTCGCCGCCCCGGTGGCTCCCGATCTCCCGGAGCCACCCCCTGCTCTCCGTCGCCGCCCCGGTGGCTCCCGACCTCCCGAAGCCGCCGCCCCGCCCCCGCCCCCCGCCCCCTACGCGTAGCGCTCGCGCAGTTTGTATTTCAGGACCTTGCGCAGGGCCTCGTTGCGGGGGAGGGGGGTCAGGAGTTCCAGTTGTTCCGGGAGTTTGTGGGTGGCCAGGCCCTCCGTGCGGAGGTAGGCCGTGAGTTGGGGGAGGGTGAGGGGGGCGGCACCCTCGGGTTGTTCGATCACCGCGCAGACGCGTTCGCCGCGGGTCTGGTCCGGGAGGCCGATGACCGCTGCGTCCGCGACGCCCGGGAGGCGGTGGAGGAGGTCCTCGATCTCCTTGGCGGAGATGTTCTCGCCCTTGCGGATGATGACGTCCTTGCTGCGGCCGGTGAGGACCAGGTAGCCGTCCCGGGTCAGGTGGCCGAGGTCGCCGGTGATCAGGTAGCCGTCGTGGTCGAAGACCTCGGCCGACTGGTCCGGGTTCAGGTAGCCCTGGCAGACCGCCTCGCCGCGCAGGCGTACCTCGCCGTCGGTGTCCGGAGGGAGAGGGGTGCCGTCGGGGGTGGTGATGCGGATGGACATGCCCTCCGGGGGGCGGCCCTCGGTGGTGGCGAGGTTCTCGGCGGTGTCGTCCGGGGCGCCCATGGTGATCATGGGGACTTCGGTCATGCCGTAGCCGTGGGTGAGCTGGCAGCCGAGTTCGCGGACCACCGCGTGGTAGATCTCGGGGGGTTTCGGGGCGCCGCCGCCCGCGAGGAGGCGGAGGGTGGGGATGAGGGGGACGTCGGGGGCCTTGCGCTGTTCCGTGAGGAACGTGGAGTAGAAGGCGGTGGATCCGCCGGCGACGGTGACCCCGTGGCGGCGGTAGCCGTCGAGGGCGTCCGGCATCGCGAACTTCTCGAAGAGGACCGCGGGGAAGCCGTAGAGCAGCAGCATCACGGTGTAGTCCGGGCCGGCTATGTGGGCGTAGGGGAAGGCCATCGAGCCGACGTCGGACGGGGTCAGGTGCAGGGCGTGCGCGAGGCAGGAGCCGCCGGCGATGAGGGAGCGGTCGGTGTGCAGGACGCCCTTGGGGTCGGAGGTGGTGCCGGAGGTCCAGTAGATCCAGCGGACGTCGGTGCCGGAGGCGGGCGGCGGGGGCAGTACGGCCGGGTCGCCGTCGGGGAGGGAGGCGTAGGCCTCGAAGACGCCGCGGGCGCCGAGCCGCCGGGCCATGGCGGGGTGGTCGTGGCCCCGCCACACCCCGGGTGTCGCGAAGAAGTCGGCCTTGGCCTCGCGGAGTGCGAAGCCGACCTCGCGGTCGCGGTAGAAGGGGATGACGGGGGTCTGTACGGCGCCGATCCGGGCGAGGGCGACGGAGAGCAGTACGGTCTCGATGCGGGTGGGGAGCTGCCAGGCGACGACGGTGCCGGGGCGTACGCCCATGTCGTACAGGCCTGCGGCGACGCGTTCGGAGCGGTCGCGCAGTCCGCCGAAGGTGAGCGTGCGGTCGGCGGCGGGGTCTTCGGCCGCTTCGATCAGGACGGTGGTGTCCGGGGTGAGTGCGGCCCGGCGGGTGACGAGTTCCCACAGGGTGCGGGAGCGGCTCAGTTCTGTCGCGGTCGCGGTGTCCGTCATCCCAGACCTCTCTTCGGCCATCCGCCAATAACTGACGCTCAGTCAGATCTGGCGCAGAGCGTAGAGCGCCGACGCTTGTCGGTCCAGGGGTGGCGGGGCTAGCTTGTTTCTGACGATCCATCAGATCGGCATGGGATCGGCACGGAATTGGCACGGGATTCGCACCGGATTGGGGAGCCCATGGAACTGCCTCGAATCATCAGCGTCGACGACCATGTGATCGAGCCCGCGCACCTGTTCGAGGTCTGGCTGCCCGCCAAGTACCGCGACCGCGGTCCCAAGGCGCTCACGGCAGGCATCGGTGAGCTCCAGTACACGGGCGGCAAGTACGTGATCTCCATGGATCCGGACGGCCCGCCGACCGACTGGTGGATCTACGAGGACCTGAAGTTCCCGTACAAGCGCAACATCGCCGCCGTCGGCTTCGACCGCGACGACATGACGCTGGAGGGGATCACCCGTGAGGAGATGCGAAAGGGATGCTGGGACCCCAAGGCGCGCCTCGCCGACATGGACCTCAACCACGTCGAGGCCTCCCTGTGCTTCCCGACCTTCCCGCGCTTTTGCGGGCAGACCTTCGCCGAGGCACACGACAAGGAGGTCGCCCTCGCCTGCGTGCGCGCCTACAACGACTGGATGGTCGAGGAGTGGTGCGGTGACAGCGGCGGTCGGCTGATCCCGCTGTGCATCATCCCGCTGTGGGACATCGACCTGGCGGTGGGCGAGATCCGGCGCAACGCGGCCCGCGGGGTGCGCGCCGTGACCTTCTCGGAGATCCCGACCCACCTGGGGCTGCCGTCGATCCACTCCGGCTACTGGGACCCCTTCTTCGCCGTCTGCCAGGAGACGGGCACGGTGGTCAACATGCACATCGGGTCCAGCTCGCAGATGCCCGCGGCCTCCCCGGACGCGCCGCCCGCCGTGCAGGCGTCGCTCAGCTTCAACAACGCGATGGCCTCGATGATGGACTTCCTCTTCAGCGGAGTGCTCGTGAAGTTCCCGACGCTCAAGCTGGCTTACAGCGAAGGGCAGATGGGCTGGATCCCCTACGCCCTGGAGCGCGCGGACGACGTGTGGGAGGAGCACCGGGCCTGGGGCGGGGTGCGCGACCTGGTTCCCGAGCCGCCGTCGACGTACTACTACCGGCAGATGTTCTGCTGCTTCTTCCGCGACAAGCACGGCATCGCCTCGCTCGACGTCGTCGGCCGCGACAACGCGACCTTCGAGACCGACTACCCGCACGTGGACTCGACCTTCCCGCACACCAAGGAGGTCGCCCTCGACCACGTGCGGGGGCTGGACGAGGAGACGGTCTACAAGCTGATGCGCGGCAACGCCATCCGCATGCTCGGCCTCGGCCTCGACATGGACAGGGACCGGGACATGGACAGGGACCCGGACAGGGACCGGGACCGGGACCGGGGCCGGAACAAGGGCGCGGGCCGCTGATGGACCTGACGTACACCGACGAGGAGCGGGACTTCCGGGCGCGGCTGCGCGAGTGGCTCGCCAAGACCCTCCCCGAGCTGCCCGCCCGGCCGTCCCCGGACGACTGGCCGGGCCGGCGCGCCTACGACCTGGGCTGGCAGCGCAGGCTGTACGAGGCCGGGTACGCCGGCCTGCACTGGCCCGTGGACGCGGGCGGCCGCGGCGCCACCCCGACCCAGCACCTGATCTTCCTGGAGGAGACCGAGCGCGCCGGCGCGCCCTACGTCGGCGCGAATTTCGTCGGGCTGCTGCACGCCGGCCCGACCATCGCCGCCGAGGGCACGGCCGCGCAGCGGGCGCGCTGGCTGCCGCCCGTACTGCGCGGCGACGAGGTGTGGTGCCAGGGGTTCAGCGAGCCGGGCGCAGGCTCCGATCTGGCCTCCCTGCGGACGCGCGCGGTCCGCGACGGCGACGACTACGTGGTCAACGGGTCGAAGATCTGGACCTCGCACGCCGAGGTCGCCGACTGGTGCGAACTGCTCGTGCGCACCGATCCCGAGGCCCCCAAGCACCGCGGGATCTCCTGGCTGGCCATGCCGATGGACGCGCCGGGGGTGACCGTACGGCCGCTGCGCACGCTCGCCGGGTCGACGGAGTTCGCCGAGGTGTTCCTCGACGAGGTGCGGGTCCCGGTCGCCGACCGGATCGGCGCGGAGAACGACGGCTGGCGCGTCACCATGGTCACCCTGTCCTTCGAGCGGGGCACCGCCTTCGTCGGCGAGGTCGTCGCCTGCCGCCGCACCCTGGGCGAGCTGGCCCGTACGGCGAAGGCGAACGGCCGCTGGGACGACCCGGCGCTGCGGCGCCGGCTGGGCCGGCTGTACGGGGAGTTCGGCGCGCTGTGGCGGCTGACCCAGTGGAACGTGAGCGAGGCGGAGCGGTCGGCGGGCGGGGTCCCCGGCATCGGCGGCTCGGTCTTCAAGCTGGCCTACTCGCACGCCCGCCAGGAGCTGTACGACACGGCGGCGGAGGTCCTGGGGGCCGCGTCGCTGTCCCTGGAGGAGGAGTGGACCCTGGACCGGCTCTCCTCCCTCTCGTACACGATCGCGGCGGGTACCTCGCAGATCCAGCGGAACATCGTCGCCGAGCGGATCCTCGGCCTCCCGAAGGGGCGGTGAGCGGGGTGGACTTCCAGCCGACGGAGGACCAGCGGGCCCTGCGGGCGGGCGTACGGGGCCTGCTGGAGGGCCGGTACGGGCGGGAGGCGCTGCGCGCCTCGGTGGACACGGGCGTCGCCGTGGACCGCGGGTTGTGGCGGGAGCTGGGCGGGGCGGGCTTCTTCGCGCTGCGGCTGCCGGAGTGCGAGGGCGGTGTGGGGCTGGGGTTGCCGGAGGCGGTGCTCGTCTTCGAGGAGGCGGGGCGGGCCCTGGTGCCGGGGCCGCTGGTGGCGACGCACCTGGCGGCCGGCGTGGTGCCGGGGGCCGCGGCGGGAACGGCCGTGGTGACCGCCTTCGACCTGGGCGGTGACCTGGTCGCCCACCTGGGCGAGGCGGACGCGGTGCTCGGCGCGGCGGAGCTGCCGGACGGAGAGCCGGTGCGAGCGGCGGACCCGCTGACACCGCTGCACCGGGTCCCGCGGCGCGGCGACGTCGGCCCGTACGTGCCGGAGGGGGCGCTGCTGACGGCCGCGCTCCAGGTCGGGAGCGCACTGCGGACGGTGGAGCTGGCGGTGCGGTACGCGGGCGAGCGCGAGCAGTTCGGGCAGCCGATCGGGGCGTTCCAGGCGGTCAAGCACCTGTGCGCGCAGATGCTGGTGCGGGCGGAGGTGGCCCGTACGGCGGTGTACGCGGCGGCGGTGACGGGCGGGGCGGGAGAGGTGGCCGCGGCGAAGCTGCTGGCGGACGAGGCCGCCGTCCACAATGCCCGGGCCTGCCTTCAGGTGCACGGCGGGATGGGCTTCACATGGGAGGCGGACGTGCACCTGCACCTGAAGCGGGCGTGGGTGCGGGCCGAGCAGTGGCGGACGGCGGCGGAGGCGGAGGAGCTGCTGGCGGCGGAGCTGCTGGACTCGGCTGGTGGCCCGCCTGCTGCAGGGTGACCCGCCCGGTGGCCCGTCCGGCGCCCGGTTGCCCGCCGTGCCGCGGTGGCCGGGCGGCTCGGTGTGACGGGTGGGGCGGGAGGGGTGCTGGTGGGGGTGCGGGATCAACGACGCGGGACGCATGTCCGATTACAGAGAGTTGATATCGCTTTGTGTCCTTCGCCCGCGGCATTACGGCCCGGAGTCAGGGGCCTACTCCGGTACGCTCCCACGAATGCGAGCGGTTGAGCGGCGTGAGCGTCGCACAGTATGCACCACGCCTACTCCTTCGCGCGGGAATATGCCCGAAGCGCTTGTTGTGGTGACTGTACGTCAACCATGCTGCTACGCAAGGGGGTCACGTTCGGTGATCCCGCCCCGTCGCGAGGCGAAGTGTCCGCCGGTTCGGATGGTGTGAGCGGTGCAGGTGCTTCAGGTTCAGCTGGAGGTAGGCGCGGATCCCGCCGAGGTCGGCCGGGCCCGCCGGTGGGCGCGGTCCCGGCTGGCGGGGTCCGGCATAGGGGACGACGAGCCGCTCGCCGAGACACTGATCCTGCTGATCTCCGAACTGGTCACGAACGCGGTCGTGCACACGGGCTGTCCGGCCGTGCTGCGCATGCTGCTCGGGGGGCCGGGGGTGCGGGTCGAGGTGGCCGACGCGAGCGACCGGGCGCCGGCCCGTCGGCAGGCCTGCGGAGAGGACACGGGCGGGCGCGGCCTGGAGCTGGTGGACGGCCTGGCCGACCGGTGGGGCTGGCAGCGCGAGGGCGCGGGCAAGCGGATCTGGTGCGAGATCGACCGCGCGCGGAAGGCGGAGTCGGACGCTGCGACGAGCGGTGCCTCGGCGAGCGGTGCCTCGGCGGACGCCTCGTGCTGCACGTCGGAAGTTCACACTCCCGTGCGGGAACCGCGCGTGTACCTCTAACGAGGTGTTGACGGTTCGTTACCTGTTGATCACCCTGGTGTGGAGCGATTCGACGCGAGGGGACGCCAAGGACACGCCTTGACGAGTGCGGGTCGCGGGGTGGCGGCTGCCGTGCCGCGCTCGGGGCGTGCATGAGCGCCGCCGCCACCCGCATCTCTGGGCGGGTGGCGGGGCGCAGGCCGGCCGCCGGAACGCAGGCCGGCCGCCGGTGCGCAGGTCAGCCGTCGGTGCAGATCACGTCGTAGGGGCGGCCCACCGACATGGTCAGCCGAATGGGGTCGGTGGTGCCGGAGGGGCACTCTTCCTTCGTCTTGACCAGGCCGAGGACCTTGAGTGCGCCCGAGCCGCCGCAGGGGACCTCCTTGGCCTGGGAGGTCACGCAGTCGCCCTTGACGAGCTGGCCGCCGCCGGCGCCCGCGTCGCCGGGGTGGTCGTTGGACACGTTGCGGCCGCAGACGGTGTTGGTGGGGATGCCGCTCGACTTGCCGCCGTTGTAGGAGATGCTCACCTCGATCATCACGTCGGTGCCCGGCGGGCACTGGATCGAGCCCGGCAGGATGCTGGCTTCCTTGATGTCGATGGCCTTGAAGGTGGCCCCGGCGTCGGAGCAGCCGGTCCGCTTGTACGCGTCGGCGCCCTTGGACGGGTCGGGGCCGCCGCAGTCGCCGACCTTCCACGCGCTGGAGGTGTCGGAGGAGGACTCGGGGGACCCGGGGTCCTTCGCCGTGGGCTTGGCGGAGGGCGAAGCGGTGGCGGAGGTGGACGTGGACGACTTGCCGTCGTCGGCGCCCAGCACCTTGGAGGCGCCGTAGGCGCCGCCGACGACCAGGGCCAGGACCAGGAAGGGGACGAACTTGTTGCTCCCGCGCCGCTGCGGGGCTCCCGGGGTGAAGGGCGGCGGCTGCGGGGGCGGGGACGCCTGGTACGGGTTGGTCATGCGCTTCTCCAGTGCTGAGGGTGGTGAGGAGCGGGGGGTGACGCGAGAACGGTGACGCGTCATGGACACAACATGGTTCCACCCGGCGTGGCGCCCGGGCCCCCGGGGTGGTCCCACCCCTCGCTACCTGCACGGACGGGTCTCAGAGGATGGCCACCGGGGCCACTGGGGTGCCGGTGCCGCCCACGAAGGGCTCGGGCATGGCGGAGAGGAAGAAGGCGTAACGGTTCTCTTCTGCACAGGCTGTGGACAGTTTTTCGAGGTCCCAGTTCTGGCCCTGGTGCATGCCCATCTCCACGAGGTCGAGGGCGTGGACCGGCAGCCACAGGTTCTCGATCTCCGGCGGGAAGATCTCGAAGGTCAGGGTGTCGTTGGCGACGGCCGCCACGTCCCGCGCGTGGAACCACTCCGGCGTACGGACGGACAGCCCGGGGGACGGGAAGCCGTATCCGTGCTTGTCGCCCGCGAGGTAGACCTGGAGCTGGCCGGTGCGGACCAGGACGATGTCACCGGCGCGGACGGTGACCCGGCCGAACTCCTCGGCCCGCGCCAGGTCCGCCGGGGTCACCGCGTGGTCGCCCGGCAGGCGGTCCAGGCCCTTCGCGCGGGCCACGTCGAGGAGCACCCCGCGCGAGACGATGGGGGTGGCCTTGTCGATGCCGCTGAACTCGGCCCGGCCGTGCGCGGTGATGGTGCCGGCGGGACGGCCGTTGTAGATCCGGCCCGAGTGTGAGACGTGGGTGAGGGCGTCCCAGTGGGTGCCCGCCTGGAGGCCCATGCTGACGGCGTCGTCGCTGCACGCCACCGTGCCCGGACCGAAGAGCTCCTGGTTGATCTGCACCATCGTGTGCAGCGGGTTGATCCGGCCGGGGATCATGCCGACCTGGACGCCGTCCTCCTTGAGGGGCAGTGCCAGGGGGATGCGGCGACCGCTGCGGATCTCCGCGGCCGCACTCCGTACGACCTCGTCGGTGATCAGGTTCAGGGTGCCGATCTCGTCGTCGGCGCCCCAGCGTCCCCAGTTGTTGACGCGCTTGGCGATGTCGTGGAACTCGGCGGGCAGGGTCATCGGCGTCGACGGCTCCTCGCGTGGATGCGGATGGATGCGTATGCGTATGCGTATGCGGGTGTGGATGCGGATGTCGATGCGGCAACGGGGGCTTGTGCAGGTGCATCTGACTACCCATAGAATCTAACGGTCCGTCAGAAAATGCGGGAAGGGGCCGACGTGGGGAACTTCTTGGCAGGCAAGGCCGTCGCCGTCACCGGCGCCGGCCGGGGCATCGGACGGGCCGTGGCACTCGCCGCGGCCGCCGAGGGCGCCAAGGTCGTCGTCAACGACTACGGCGTCGGCATCGAGGGCGGAGAGCCCACGAGCGAGATCGCCGACGGCGTCGTGAAGGAGATCCAGGCCGCCGGAGGGGAGGCAGTCGCCGTCGCCGACGACATCTCCACCATGGCGGGCGGCCAGCGCATCGTCGACACCGCGCTCGCCCGGTACGGCCGCATCGACGGCGTCGTCTGCGTGGCCGGCATCCTGCGCGAGCGGATGCTGTTCAACATGTCCGAGGAGGAGTGGGACCCGGTGGTCGCCACCCACCTCAAGGGCACCTTCACCGTCTTCCGCGCCGCCTCCGCCGTCATGCGCCGCCAGGGATCGGGCACCCTGATCGGCTTCACCAGCGGCAACCACCAGGGCTCGGTCGCCCAGGCCAACTACAGCGCCGCCAAGGGCGGGATCATCTCGCTCGTCCGCTCCGCCGCACTCGGCCTGGCCAAGTACGGAGTCACCGCCAACGCCGTCGCACCCGTCGCACGCACCCGCATGTCCGCGGGCGTCCCCATGGAGCTCAAGGAGATCGGCGAGCCCGAGGACGTCGCGGCGCTCGTCACCTACCTCCTCTCCGACAAGGCCGTGGCCGCCGGCGGCGAGCGGATCACCGGGCAGGTCTACACGATCGCCGGCCCGAAGATCGCCGTGTGGGCGCAGCCGCGCGAGCTGCGCGCCGGATACGCCGAGGGCTCCTGGACCCCGGAGAAGATCGCCGACTTCCTGCCCGGGACGGTCGGCACCGACCCGATGCCGATGCTGGCGCAGCTGGAGGCCATGGCCAAGGCGGCGGCCGCCAAACACCGCCCCAACGCCTGACGGGGGGAGCGGCGTGGACTTCAGCTTCGGGGCCGAGGACGAGGAGCTGCGCACCCGGGCCCGGGCGTGGCTGGCGGAGCGCCTCGTGGGCCCGTACGCGCAGGCCGCCGGCCTCGGCGGGCCGGGCAGCGAGCACGAGGGAGTGGAGGCCCGGCGGGCGTGGGAGCGGGAGCTGGGGCGCGGCGGCTGGATCGGACAGGGCTGGGAGGCCCCGGCCGGTGCGTACGGGCAGCGGCGGCTCTCACTGACCGGCCAGGTGGTGTGGGCCGAGGAGTACGCGGCGCTGCGCGCGCCCGGCCGGGTCGGGCACATCGGGGAGAACCTCCTCGCGCCCACCCTCATCGCCTACGGCAGTCAGGAGCAGCAGCGCCGCTTCCTGCCCGCCATCGCGCGCGGCGAGGAGCTGTGGTGCCAGGGCTACAGCGAGCCTGGCGCCGGCTCCGACCTCGCGGGCATCCGCACGGCCGCGGTGCGCGACCCGGCCGACGGGCTCTTCCGCGTCACCGGGCAGAAGATCTGGACCTCCCTCGCCCGCGACGCCGACTGGTGCTTCGTACTGGCTCGCACCGAGCCCGGCTCGCGGCGCCACCGGGGACTGTCCTTCCTGCTCGTACGGATGGACCAGCCGGGCCGCGTGGAGATCCGGCCGATCCGGCAGATGTCGGGGACCTCGGAGTTCAACGAGGTGTTCTTCGACGGGGCGGTGGCGGCGGAAGTCGTGGGCGGGGAGGGCGACGGCTGGACCGTGGCCATGGGCCTGCTCGCCCTGGAGCGCGGGGTTTCCACGCTCGTCCAGCAGATCGGCTTCGCGGCCGAACTGGAACGGGTCCTCGCGCTGTACGCGGTGTCGGGGGCCGCTCCGGGGGCCGCTCCGGGGGCGTCGGCCGACCCGGTGGTCCGCGACGGGCTCGTGCGGCAGTGGGCCGAGCTGCGCACCATGCGGTGGAACGCGCTGCGGACCCTGGGCGCGCACGGGGATCCGGGCGCGCCGAGCGTGGCCAAGCTGCTCTGGGGCGGGTGGCACCGGCGGCTCGGGGAGCTGGCGGTGGAGGTCCGGGGGGCTGCGGCCGCGGCCGGGCCGGCGGCGTGGGCGCCGGAGCTGCCGTACGAGCTCGGACTCGACGAGGAGCAGCGCCTGTTCCTGTTCACCCGCGCCGACACGATCTACGGCGGTTCGGACGAGATCCAGCGCAACATCATCGCCGAGCGCGTGCTCGGCCTGCCCAAGGAGTCCAGGTGAGAGGCGTCGTGTTCGACGGCAAGCAGGCCCGGGTGGTCGACGACCTGGAGATCCGGGATCCGGGGCCGGGGGAGGTGCTGGTCGCGATCGGGGCGGCGGGGCTGTGCCACAGCGACCTGTCGGTGATGGACGGGACGATCCCGTTCCCGCCGCCGGTGGTGCTGGGGCACGAGGGCGCGGGAGTCGTGGAGGCCGTCGGCGAGGGCGTTGCGCACGTGGCGCCCGGCGATCACGTGTCGCTGTCCACGCTGGCCAACTGCGGGGCGTGCGCGGACTGCGACCGGGGCCGGCCGACGATGTGCCGCAAGGCGATCGGGATGCCGGGGCAGCCGTTCTCCCGGGGCGGCAAGCCGCTCTTCCAGTTCGCCTCGAATTCCGCCTTCGCCGAGCGGACGGTCGTCAAGGCCGTGCAGGCGGTGAAGATCCCGGCCGACATCCCCCTCACGTCGGCGGCGCTCATCGGCTGCGGGGTCCTGACCGGGGTGGGGGCGGTCCTGAACCGGGCCCGCGTCGACAACGGCGAGACGGTGGTCGTCATCGGCACCGGCGGCATCGGGCTGAACGTGCTCCAGGGCGCCCGGATCGCGGGCGCCACGACGATCGTGGCGGTCGACGCGAACCCGGCGAAGGAGGCGGTGGCCCGGCAGTTCGGGGCAACGCACTTCATCGACACGTCCGCGGTGGCCGACTCGTCGGCGGCGGTCCGCGAGATCCTGCCGACCGGTGCCGACCACGCCTTTGAGTGCGTGGGCAACGTCAAGCTGATCCGTCAGGCCGTAGACCTCCTCGACCGGCACGGCCAGGCGGTGCTGCTGGGGGTGCCGGGCTTCGAGGAGGAGGCGTCCTTCCTCGTCTCGTCCGTGTACCTCGACAAGACGATCATGGGCTGCCGGTACGGGTCCTCGCGTCCCCAGCGCGACATCGCGCTGTACGCGGAGCTCTACCGCCAGGGCAGGCTGCTGCTGGACGAGCTGGTGACGGAGGTCTACCCGGTCGAGGACTTCGCCAAGGCCGTCGACGACGCCCACCACGGCCGGGTGGCGCGCGGGGTGCTCACCTTCTGACCCGTCCGACACGACGACTGCCGGTCCGCTCCCAGCGGGTGGACCGGCAGTTGGCCCTTCGGCAGTCGCTCAGTCGGCGAGGCGGCCGAAGCGGCCCTTGTGGAAGAGGAGCGGATCGCCCTCTCCGGCCGCGCCCATGGCCACGACCCGACCCACGACGATGAGGTGGTCGCCGCCGGTGTGGACGGCGTGGATCCGGCAGTCGATCCAGGCGGGCACGGCGTCGAGCTGCGGCGATCCGGTGACGGGGGCCGGGGTGTGGGTCACCCCGGAGAACTTGTCCGCGCCGCTGACGGCGAAGGACCGGCACAGCTCGCCCTGTTCGGCCCCGAGGACGTTGACGCAGAACACCCCGGCGCGGGCGATCCGGGGCCAGGTCGTGGACGTACGGGCCACCATGAAGGTGACCAGGGGCGGGTCCAGGGACAGCGAGGCGAAGGACTGGCAGGCGAAGCCGGCCGGCCCGTCCTCGTCCTGCCCGGGAGGCGCGGTGATGACCGTGACCCCGCTCGCGAAGTTCCCCAGTACCGCTCGGAACTCGGCGGGGCTGACCGGGGCGCGCTCGTGCTCGCCGACTGCCCGCAGGTCGGGACGCGGCAGGGCGTCGACGGACTCGGGTTCCCGCTGCGCCGAGGCGGAGGTCGGGGAGCCGACTGACCTGAGGTACCGGACGACGGTGGCCGCCATCCCTGCATGTCCCATCACACCTCCGATTGAAGCTGACGGTTCGTCAGATTGGAAGCCCGGTGCGGGCAGGACCTCCGGTACGGGACGCGGGCAGGTGTGCCGGCTGACCGGCACCCCAACGCCGGGGAGCTGCGGATCCTGCGCCGCACCGGCGCGGCGCCGCACCCGCACGGGTGAAACCGGGCGGGTGGCCGGGCCCGTACACCCGCTCGGGGGAGGAGGCTCGGCATCGTGGCAGTGACCCCGTACCGCCGCCGTACCCCGGGAGAGACCATGCTCGGCACCGACTTCCGTACCGGATCACCCAACTGGCTCGACCTCGGCAGCCCCGACACCGACGCGGCCGCCGCGTTCTACGGGGCCGTCTTCGGCTGGGAGTTCGTCTCCGCCGGCCCCGAGGCCGGCGGGTACGGCTTCTTCCGGCAGGACGGCAAGACCGTCGCCGCGCTGGGACCGCTCACCGAGGAGGGGGCCCGGTCGGCCTGGATGCACCACTTCATGACCCCCGACATCCAGGCCACCACGGAGGCCGTCCGGGCCGGCGGCGGGACGGTGCGGACGGAGCCCATGGACGTCATGGGAGAGGGGTGGCTGGCGCAGTTCACCGACCCGCAGGGCGCCGAGTTCGCCTGCTGGCAGCCCGGGAACACCGCCGGCTTCGGGGTGGCCTCCGCCGAGAACACCCTGGTGTGGGCGGAGCTGCACGTACCGGACCCGGTGGCGGACATCGCCTTCTACGCCGCACTGTTCGGGTGGCGGCAGGCCGAGATGCAGTCGCCCGGGATGACCTACCGGGTCCTGAGCACCGCCGACGGCGACCAGGAGGACGCCTCCTTCGGCGGGGTCGCCCCGCTCGGCGAGGGTGCGGGCGACGGCCAGGAGGCGCGCTGGGTCCCCTACTTCCACGTGGCGGACGTCGACGCCACCATCGCCCGCGCCCGGGAGAACGGCGGGTCCGTTCTCATGCCGGCCGCCGACGTGCCGGACGTCGGGCGGATCGGCTGGCTCGCGGACCCCGCCGGCGCGGTGTTCGCGCTGCTGAAGCCCGACCCGCGGATGTAGGGGGGTCTTGCCGATCAGGCCGGGCGCGCGGGCCTGATCGGCAAGACACCCCCTGGGCCGCCCGGCGACGGGCTCTGATCATCGGCCGAGGTACTTGGGCGTGCGGCGCTCCACGAAGCCCGCCACGCCCTCGTTCGCGTCGGCCGTGGTCATGTTGATCTCCTGAGCGGTGGCCTCGGCGGCCAGCGCGGCCGCCCGGTCGCCATCCAGCGAGGCGTTGACCAGCTGCTTCGTCATGGCGAGGGCCCGTGTGGGGCCCTGGGCGAGCCGCTCGGCCCACTCCCGGGCGGCGGCCTGGAGCTCCTCGGCCGGAACCACCTTGTTGACCAGGCCGAGCCGTGCGGCCTCGGCCGCCGGGACGGCGTCGCCGAAGAACATCAGCTCCTTGGCCTTCTGCGGGCCGACCAGGCGGGGCAGCAGGTACGCGCCGCCGCCGTCGGGGACCAGGCCGCGGCGCACGAACACCTCGATGAAGCGGGCCCCCTCGGCGGCGATGACGAGGTCGCAGGCGAGGGCGAGGTGCGAACCGATGCCGGCGGCCGTGCCGTTGACGGCGGCGAGCACGGGCTTCTCGCAGTCGAGGACCGCGGTGATCAGGCGCTGCGCGCCGAGGCGGATCATGCGGGCCACGTCGCCGGCGACGCGGTCGCCGCCGGCGGGGCCGCCGCGCAGATCGGCGCCGGCGCAGAAGCCCTTGCCGGTGGCGGTGAGGACGACCGCTCGGACCGCGGGGTCGGCGGAGGCGTCGGTCAGCAGCGTGATGACGCGTTCGCGCTGCGCCGGGGTGACGGCGTTCATGGCGTCGGGGCGGTTGAGGGTGATCCAGGAGACGTTGTTCTCGGTGCGGTGCAGGACGTCGTCCTCGGGGGCGCCGATCATGTGAAAACTCCCGTTCGGGGCGGTCTGGTGTGGTGGGTGCGGCGCCGTTGCGGAGGCGCTGCCCGGCCCCCGCGAAGCGCACGCACGGACGGGATCCGGGGCCCCGTGGGCCCCGCCCCGGGAAACGGAGAAGGAGCGGGGCGGGAGGGGCGCCGCGCAGCGGTGGCCGGGCGGCGGGGGCAGCGTCAGCGGCAGATGGCCAGGGCGTCCAGGGCGACCGCGCCCTGGCCCCGGGGAAGGACCATCAGGGGGTTGATGTCCAGCTCGGAGATTTCGTCGCCGAACTCCAGGGCCATGCGCTGGATCCGGAGGATGACCTCCACCAGCGCGTCCACGTCCGCCGGGGGCGCTCCCCGGACGCCCTCCAGGAGGGCATGGCCGCGCAGCTCCGTGAGCATGGCGCGGGCCTGGTCCTCGCCGAACGGCGGGACGCGGACCGCCGCGTCGTGCAGGACCTCGACGAGGACGCCGCCCAGCCCGACGGTGACGGTCGGGCCGAAGAGGTCGTCCTGGGTGACCCCGACGACCATCTCCACGCCGCGTTCCACCATCTGGCAGACCAGGATCCCGTCGAGCGGGACGTTCTCGTAGCGCGCGATGTCGGTCAGCTCCCGGTACGCGTCGCGGATCTGGCTCGCGGAGGTCAGGCCGATCTTCACCAGGCCGAGTTCGGTCTTGTGGCCCAGCTGCGGGCCGGAGGCCTTCATCACCACCGGGTAGCCGACCAGCCCGGCCGCGCGGACCGCCGCCGCCGCGCTCGTCACCAGCTGCTCACGGGGCACCCGTATCCCGTAGGCGCGCAGGAGCTGCTTCGCGGCGTGCTCGCTGAGCCGCTGTCCCGGCCGCATGAGGGCCTTCGCCTTGCGGTACGAGGGTGACGGCGTGCGGGGTGCGTCCTCGAAGGGGGAGCGGTAGCCGGCGGTGAAGCGGTGGTGGCCGAGGTAGGCGCGTACGGCGGTGATGCAGTTGCCGAAGGTGCGGAAGGTGGCCACGCGGGAGGAGCCGAGGAGGGTGGTGCGGTAGGCGTCCTCGGTGCCGACGGGGGAGCCCCAGATCACGCAGATCAGCTTGTCGCTCTGCTCGGCCGCGTCCACCAGGTCCTGGGCGAGCCTGTCGCTCATCGGGGGGAAGGGGCCGGTGATCGGGCAGATCAGGACGCCCACCGAGGGGTCGGCGAGGATCGCGTCGATGATCTTCCGACCGCGCCAGTCGCCGACCGGGTGGCCGCCGTTGTCGACGGGGTTGGCGACGTTCAGGTACGGCGGGATCCACTGGTGGAGTTCGTCCTGCTTGGCCTGCGAGAGGGCGGGCAGGGTCAGGCCCGCCTCGGTGGCCAGGTCGGAGAAGTGGGCGCCGGTGCCGCCGGAGATGGAGTACACGACGACGCCGTCGGCCTTGGGCCTGCGGGCCCGGGCGAGGAGGGCGGCCGTGTCCTGGAGCTCGTCGAGGCCGTCGACGCGGATGACGCCGAACTGGCGCATGGCGGCGTCCACGACGGTGTCGGCGCCGGTCAGCTTCCCGGTGTGGGAGGCGGCCGTCCGGGCGCCGGTCTCGGTGCGGCCGACCTTGACGGCGACGACGGGAACGCCGTTGCGGGCGGCCCGGTCGGCGGCGAGGAGGAAGGACCGGCCGTCCTTGAGGCCCTCGACGTAGCAGGCGATGGCACCGACCTCGGGCTGCTCGGCGAAGTAGGAGATGAAGTCGGAGGTCTCCAGGTCGGCCTCGTTGCCGGTGGGTGCCCAGTGGGACAGCCGGATGCCCAGTTCCTGGAGGGTGTAGACGGGCCGGCCCTGGTGGCCGGACTGGGTGATCAGGGCGATCGCCGGGCCGTCGAGGTCGTCGCGGAACTCCTCGAAGGCGTTGAGGTTGGTGTTGGGGCCCAGCAGGCGCAGGCCGGAGCGCCGGACGGCGGCGGCGAGGCGTTCCTGGGCGGCGGCTCCGGCGCCGCCGGTCTCCGCGAAGCCGGAGGCGAAGGCCACGGCGAACTTCACCTTGGTGTCGGCGAGTTCCTCGATGACGGGCAGCGGGTCGGAGACCAGCAGGACGGCGAGGTCCACCTGCTCGGGCAGGTCGGCGACGGATGCGTGGCAGGCCAGGCCGAAGACGGTGGGGCGGGTGGGGTGCACGGGGTGGATCCGGGCGCCGACGCGCTCCGCCCAGCCGATGAGCCGGCGGGTGATGCCGGTGTTGGGCCTGCCCTCGGTGTCGGAGGCGCCGATGACGGCCACGGACTCGGGCCGGAAGAACCGGTCCAGGTCGGGTACGTCGGCGTGCAGGGGCCGTCCGCTGACGTCCACGGGGACCGCGTCGTCGGCGGAGGGGGCCGCCGACGAGTGGACGGCCGCCCTGGGGGTCTCCCCGCAGGCCTCGACTCGTGCGCGGAAGTCGGTGGTGAGGGTGCCGTGAGTAGATCCAAGCATCGTTCCGCCCGCTCCTGCTCGATGAACCTCGATGGAACTCAATAACTGACGTGTAGTCAGATTACTGAACTGACGTGTCGTCAGGAACAGGGCTGCGCAGGAAAGCTGGTGGAGGTGATGTGGTGAACGTTGGCAGACTCCGCCGGAACCGGTCCAGAGTGCACTTCCGGCCGAGATCACCCGCGTCTCGCCGCCGGGGACCCTGGATGGGCGCCCGTGTCCGTGTCATGATCGATCCCATGACCGCTGTCCGAAAGGCCCGTGCCGCGTAGGCGGCCCAGCGCGCTGCGCGCGCAACGAGCACTGCCCCGACCGGTGTACGCGGGCGCCGAGCACTGCCGGAGCGACCGGCCGCCCGGACCGTGGCCCGCCCGCATCGACCGGCTCTCGTCGCGGACGACCGCCGCGATCCACCGCGAGGAGTGCCGCCCGTACGACGAGGGCCTCTGGCCCGGGGCGACCCTGACCGCTCTTGAGACCTGTCGCCACTTCCTGGCCCTTCCGGGCCGCTGGTTGTACCTGCGGCGGGACTACTGCGCCTGCGAGCACTGCGACCTCCGCAACGACATAGCCGTCGCCAGGGACCTCCTCCAACTGGTCGTGAGCAGGCTTCCTCCCCGTCCGCGCCGGGAGCTGGAGGCGGTGCTGGCCGCACTGGACGGGCAGCTGTGGCGCCGCACCGTACCCGACCCGTTCGCCCGCCGGCAGCCGCACCGCAGGGGGGCGTGGTGGCACCAGCGCCTGTACGACCTGGACCACCTCCTGTGACGGGCCGACGGGCGCCACTCAGCGGTCGGCCGTCTGCCGCGCCACCGCCTTGGCGATCCTCTCCGCGTCCAGGGCCATCTCCCGGAACATGCCGCTGATGGGGTTGGTGAAGCCGGTGAAGTACAGGCCCCGCGCCCCCTCGCTCGTACGGGCGCCGTGCGCGCGGGGCCGGCCGCGCTCGTCCAGCACCCCGAGGTGGCCGACCAGCCCCTCCAGCCGGCGGCTGTACCCGGTGGCCGCGATCACCGCGTCCGGGGTGATGCGCGAGCCGTCCGCGAGCACCACCTCCGGCCCGTCGAAGGACTCCACGGCGGCCACCGGCTCCACCCGGCCGGCGCGCACCGCGTCGACCAGGCCCACGTCCTGGACCGGGATCGCGCCTTCCCTGACCCTGCTGTAGAGGCCGGTGGCGGGGCGCGGGAGCCCGTACGCCGACAGGTCCGGGACCGAGGCCCTGGCCACGAGCGCGCCCAGCCGGTCCACGAGCCCCACCGGCAGTCGCCGCACGAGGATTCCGCTGCGCTGGGCGGGCCAGCCGGCGGTGGAGCGGCGCATGATGTGCGGGGCGGTGCGCACGGCGATCCGCACGCGTGCCGCGCCGCCCTCGGCGAGGTCGGCGGCTATCTCGGCGCCGGTGTTGCCGGCGCCGACGACGAGGACGTCCTGGCCGGCGTAGGGCTCGGGGTTGCGGTAGTCGGCGGCGTGCAGCAGCCGCCCGCCGTACGAGTCCGTGCCGGGCCAGTCGGGCAGTTCGGGCGTGTGGTTGAAGCCGGTGGCGACGACGACGGCCGCGGCGGTCAGCACCCGCCCGCCGCTGGCGTGCAGGGTCCAGCCGCCCTCCCCCTCGGGGCCGGGCTCGATGCGGGTCACCTCGACGCCGGTGACGAGCTCCAGCTCGTGGAACTCGGCGTACTTCTCCAGGTAGCGCACGACGTTGTCGCGGGAGACCCAGCGGCCGAACCGGCGCGGCATCGCCAGGCCCGGGAGGGCGGAGAGCCGGCGGGTGGTGTGCAGGTGCAGCCGGTCGTAGTGGCGCCGCCAGGACGTGCCGACGGTGTCGGACTTCTCGACGACCACCGCTCGGACGCCGCGGGCGCGCAGGGCGGCGGCCGCGGCTAGGCCGCCGGGGCCGGCCCCGATCACGTACACGGGACGGGGCTGGGTGGTCATGTCGACTGCTGGTGTGGGGACTCCGGGCATGAGGTGTGATCGTATCGCCACGCTGGGTTGATGGGTCTCGGACGAGGAGGGAATCGATTGCGGATCGGTTACGGCCGGGGCTCCCGGGCCCGTGCGCGGAAGCCGTGGCCGGCCGGGGCCTTGCGGGATCGCTCCGCATCCGCTGAACTGACGTACCGTCAGATCGAGGGTGAGAGGGGTGGGTGCTGCCGATGCAGACCGTCTGGCTCAGTGGGGCCGAATGGCTCGCCGTGCTCCGGATAGGCCTCGGCCTGTGGTGGCTGGAGAGCTGGCGGCACAAGGACAAGAAGGGCTGGTTCGAACGCGGCACCGGCATCGCGTGGGCCGCCGACGTCGCGAACAAGCACCGCTGGACCTTCGTCAAGAGCGGCTTCCACCGCATCGTCGCGCCGCGGCCCAAGGCGATGGCCTACACCGTCGTCTACGCGGAACTCGCCCTCGGACTGGGCCTAGTGTCCGGCTTCCTGACCCCGATCGCGCTGATCGGCGGACTCCTGCTGAACCTCCTCTACCTGGTGCTGATGATCCACGACTGGGCCGAGCAGGGACAGAACGCGATGATGGCGCTCATCTCGCTCGTCGCGCTCCTCGCCATGTCCTGGCAGACCTGGTCCCTCGACGCGGCGATCGGACTGTTCCTGTGAGCGGCACGGCGCGCCACGACCTCCCCGAGACCGACGACTTCACCCGCCCCTACTGGGACGCGGCGGCGCAGGGCCGGCTCCTGCTGCGCCGGTGCGGCGACTGCGGGCGGGCACACCACTACCCGCGCGAGTTCTGCCCCCACTGCTGGGCCGGCGAGGACCGGGTTACCTGGGAGACCGCGAGCGGCCGGGCCACCCTCTACACGTGGTCGGTGATCCACCGCAACGACCTACCGCCGTTCGGCACGCGCGTCCCCTACACGGCCGCCGTCGTCGACCTGGCCGAAGGACCGCGGATGATGACCGAGGTGGTGGACTGCGAGGCGCCGGACCTGCGCATCGGCATGCCGCTGACGGTCACCTTCCGCGAGAGCGCGGACGGGGTGTGGACGGCGGTCTTCCGGCCGGAGCCCACCCCGGCCTGAGGGGTCGCCGGGCCCCTCACGGCCAGAGCAGCTCGCGGACCCACGACCCGCCGGCGGCGCGCCGGTAGCGCAGACGGGTGTGCCTGCGGGCGGCGTCCCCCTGGAAGAACTCCACCTCGGCGGGTGCCAGTACGTACCGCGTCCAGGTCGGAGCCGGCGCGTCCGGCTCCGACCCGGCCCGCTCCCAGGCGGCCGCCGAGGCCCGCGCCAGCTCCTCCACGGAACCCAGCACCTCGCTCTGCCGCCCCGTGAGCGCGGCCGCCAGCGCACCGCGCGAACGGACCGCCAGGTCCGCCCGGCTCTCCTCCGCGCCGCATGCGGTGACCTCGCCCCTCACCCGCACCTGCCGGCCCACCGACGGCCAGTAGAACCCGAGCGCCGCCTCCGGCCGCGCGGCCAGCTGCACGCCCTTGGCGCTCGTGGCGTGCGAGGCGAAGTGCCAGCCCCGCCCGTCGACGTCGTGCAGCATCAGCGTCCGTACGTCGGGCCGCCCCTCGCCGTCCACCGTGGCCAGGCTCATCGTGTGCGGCTCCGGCTGCCCCGCCCCCGCGGCGTGCACGAACCACTCCCGGAACAACGCCACCGGCTCGCTGGGCGCGGCTGCGGTGTCGAACTCCGGGAGCGGGGAGTCCCACACGCGCAGGGCGTGCAGGACGGCACGGAATTCCTCGTCGCTGATCTCGCTGATCTCGCTGCTCATGCCGCCCAGGCTAGTTGCGAGAGGAGACGCAGGTCACACCGGCCCGTGCCGCCGTCCATGTCACAGGGCGTCGGGCCACCTCGTCTCAGGGACGTAGCCACTGACGACGACGGAGGAGCACACCATGGACGCGCGACTGAACTACTTCGCCAGCCCGACCGCCGGCAAGGCCCTCAAGCACCTCATGTCGGCAGGCAAGGCGGTCAAGGACTCGCCGCTGCCGGCCGCGACGCAGGAACTCGTGGCGCTGCGCGTGAGCCAGATCAACGGCTGCGCGTTCTGCATCGACATGCACACCAAGGACGCCACCGCGGCCGGCGAGACCCCGGTACGGCTGCACCTGGTGGCGGCGTGGCGGGAGGCCGCCGTCTTCACCGAGGCCGAGCGGGCCGCACTGGAACTGGCGGAACAGGGCACCCGGATCGCGGACGGCGCCGGCGGGGTCGGCGACGAGGTGTGGGCGAACGCCGTCAAGCACTACGACACGGAGCAGCTCACCGCCCTCACGCTCCTGATCTCCTTCATGAACATGGCCAACCGGCTGAACGTCATCGCCCAGCAGCCCGGGGGCGACTACCAGCCCGGGCAGCTCCACTGACGAGGGCCCCGCCCTTGCGACGGGCGGCCGTCGGTCCGGATGATCACCGGAGGACGCCCGCGCCGGTGAACACGGCCGGGCCGGAGGACTTCAGGGGGAACCAGGCATGAGCAAGGTCGAGGAATTCGAGGAACTGCGGTCGCTGCTGTTCTCGATCGCCTACCGGATCCTGGGCAGCGTCGGCGAGGCCGAGGACGCCGTGCAGGAGACGTGGCTGCGCTTCGACGCCACGCAGACCCGGCCCACGTCGACCAAGGCCTTCCTGTCGGCGACGGTGACGCGCATCTCGATCGACGTACTGCGCTCCGCGCGCGTGCGGCGCGAGCAGTACACCGGCCCCTGGTTCCCCGAACCACTGCTCAACGACCCCTACGAGGACCCCGCGCGGGCGGTGGAGCTGGCCGACTCGGTGTCCGTGGCGGCGCTGCTGCTGCTGGAACGCCTCAGCCCGCTGGAGCGGGCGGTGTTCGTGCTGCGGGAGGTCTTCGCCTTCGACTTCGACGAGGTCGCCGCGGCGGTGGGGCGCTCGGAGGCCGCGTGCCGCCAGCTGCTGGTGCGGGCGCGCCGGCACATGGACGCCGGCCGGCCGCGGTTCGCGGCCGACCGGCGCGAGCGGCGGGAACTGGCGACGCGGTTCTTCGACGCACTGAAGGACGGCGACGTGGGCGGGCTCCAGAACCTGCTGGCGGCCGACGTACAGCTCGTCGGCGACGCCGGCGGCAACGCCCCGCAGCTGGCCAAGGCCGTCACGGGCGCGGCGAACGTCGCCCGCCTGCTGGCGGCGGTCTACCCCTGGCTGATGCGGATCGACGTGACGTGCGAGCCGCACGAGGTCAACGGCGAGCCCGGCGCGATCTTCCGCGACCGCGACGGCAAGGTGCTCCACGTCATGGCCCTCGACGTGCTCGACGGCCGGATCCGGACCATCCGCGGCCTGAACAACCCCGAGAAGCTCACCCATGTGGGCCCGGTCGCCGACGCCTGGGCCGTCGCCCGCGAGCTGAAGGAGGCGCGCCGCCGGACGACGGCCTGACGATCAGACGGCCCGGCCGAAGGAGGCGGCGAGCCGGGCGCCGGTGTGGCGCACGTCACTTCCGGATGCCGCTCATTCTTCGGCCCGCCGAAGGTCATCACTACAACGGCACCCTACGAAGGAGACTCGCCATGGCCGACACCGTGAAGGGCCCCGCCAGCTACTTCCCGTCGATCGAGAAGAAGTACGGCCGGCCGATCTCGGAATGGAAGGACCTCATCAGGTCCTCGCCGCTGACCAAGCACATGGAGCTCGTCGCCTGGCTCAAGACGGAACACGGCCTGGGTCACGGCCACGCGAACGCCCTGGTGGCCGACACGCTGGCGGAGCGCAACTAGGCGCCGGGCGGGGCCGGGGGGCGCGGCGGTGGCTTCGGGAGGTCGGGAGCCACTCGGGCGGCGGCGGGGAGGCGCGGGGGCTTCGGGCGTCTCCCGCCCCCGAAGCCCCCCAAGCCCCCCAAGCCCCCGCCCCCCGAGGCCCCCAAGCCCCCGCCCCGCCCTACCCCCGTCCCAGCAGGACCGTGCCCGAGGAGCAGAACCAGCCGCCTGTGCCTGAGGTCAGGGCTACCTGGGGGAGGTCGCCGCCGGGCTTGGTGACCTGGCCCGCCCCCGCCTCGCCGCGGAGTTGGCGGACCGCCTCGACCAGCAGGAACAGGCCGCGCATGCCGGGGTGGCAGGCCGAAAGGCCTCCGCCGTCCGTGTTGACCGGGAGTTCTCCGTCGCGCAGCAGGCGGCCCTTCTCCACGAAGGCCCCGCCCTCGCCCTTCGCGCAGAAGCCGAGGTCCTCCAGGGTCACCAGGGTCATGTACGTGAAGGCGTCGTAGATCTCCGCGAGGTCCACGTCCGCCGGGGTGAGCCCCGCCCGTTCGAAGGCGATGCGGCCCGAGACGGCGGCGGGGGAGACGGTGAAGTCCTCCCACTCCGACATGGTGGTGTGGGACACGGAGGTGCCCGAGCCCAGGACCCACACCGGCGCCTTGGCGGTGTCGGGCACGTGGTCCTCCGCCGCCAGGAGCACCGCGCAGCCGCCGTCCGAGCGGATGCAGCAGTGCAGCTTCGTGAAGGGGTCGGCGATCATCTCGCCGGACAGGACGTCCTCGACGGTGATCGGGTCGCGGAACATCGCGTCGGGGTTCGTCGCCGCGTTCGCCCGGGCCTGTACGGCGACGGAGGCGAGCTGCTCCAGGGTCGTCCCGTACTGGTGCATGTGGCGGCGGGCGGCCATGGCGTACTTGGAGATCAGCGTGTGGCCGTACGGGACCTCGAACTGCAGCGGTCCGCGGGCGCCGAAGGAGAGGTTCGAGGTGCGGCGCCGGGCCTTGATGTCGGCCCGGGCCGTGGATCCGTAGACCAGCAGCACGGCATCGGCGTGGCCCGCGGCGATCGCGTCCGCCGCGTGCGCGGCCATGACCTCCCAGGTCGAACCGCCGACGGAGGTGGAGTCGACCCAGGTCGGGCGCAAGCCGAGGTATTCGGCCACCTCGACCGGTGCGAGCGTGCCGAGGCCGGCCGAGGCGAAGCCGTCGATGACGGAGCGGTCGAGGCCGGAATCGGCCAGGGCGCGCCGGGCGGCCTGTGCGTGCAGTGCGTAGGGGGTGGGGCCGTCCACCCGGCCGCAGTCCGAGAGGGCGACACCGACCACCGCGACCCGCCGGCCGGGGCGGGGGGCGCTTCCAGGTGTGAGTCCAGGCATGCGAGGACGGTACATCTGACGTATCGTCAGATGCTAGGCCCCGGCCGCCGTGCCTCGACTCCGACCCCTGGGCCGCCTCCGGGGCCCCCGGTCCGCGCGCAACCCGCCGCCGTCGCCCCCTGTGCATCTCCCGCCCGCCGTCCTAACATGACGGCCCGTCAGATACGGGGAGGAGCCCGACGATGGATGCCGCCTTCACCGCGGAGCAGGACGAGATTCGGCGTACCCTGCGCGAGATCCTGGGCAAACGCTGCGGCCCCGACGAGGTCCAGGCCGCCGTCCGCACCGCTGCCGGATACGACCGCGAGCTGTGGCAGCAGCTCTCCCGGCAGCTCGGGCTGCCGGGCATCACCGTCGCCGAGGAGTACGGCGGGGTCGGCTGCGCCCCCGCCGACCTGGCTCTGGCCTGCGAGGAGACCGGGCGGGTGTTGCTGCCCTCGCCGCTGCTGGCCACCGCCGCGCTCTGCGTGCCCCTGATCGCCGCCCTCGGCACCGCCGCCCAGCGCTCCGCGCTGCTCCCGCCGCTGGCGTCCGGCGGGCTGACCGCCGCCCTCGCCGTCCCCGGCCCGGCGCTCGCCACCGCCCTCGCGCTGACCGGCGAGGACACCGCGGGCCGGTGGTCCGGCGGCGGCCGGGCCGGCGGGGTCCAGGCCCGTGCCGACACGGACGGCGACGGCTGGCGGCTGTACGGGGAGGCCGCCCAGGTGCTCGACGGGCACAGCGCGCGGTTACTGCTGGTCGCCGCGCACACCGGCGGCTTCGCGCGCAGCCGTACGCTGCTGTTCCTCGTACGGGAGGACGCGCCCGGCCTCGTACGGTCCCGGCAGACGGTGCTCGACGAGACGCGCCCACAGGCACGGATCCAACTCCGCCACGTACCGGCGGAGTTGCTCGGCGAGCGCGAGGAGGGGGCCGACGTGCCGGGGGCCCTCGCCGCCACCGGGCGCACCGCCTCGGCCGTGCTCGCCGCCGAGGCGGTCGGGGCGGCCGGCCAGGCGCTCGCGCGCACGGTGGAGTACGTGTGCCGGCGCGAGCAGTTCGGCCGGGTGATCGGCTCCTTCCAGGCGGTCAAGCACCGGCTCGCCGACCTCTACGTGCAGGTCCAGGCGGCCCGCTCGGCGGCCTACTACGCGGCCTGGGACCCGGACCAGGGCGGGCTCGCACTCGCGCAGGCGCTGGAGGCGCTGCGGCTGACGGCGGGAGAGGCGATCCAGCTGCACGGCGGCATCGGCTTCACCTGGGAGCACGACGCGCACCTCTACTTCAAGCGGGCGGCCTCCGACGAGCTGCTGTTCGGTCCGGTGCACCGGCTGCGGGCGCATGCCGCGGACCGCGCGGGCCTGTTCGCGCCGGCGCCCGCCCCCGTACCGGCCGCCGCCACCCCGCCCGCGCCCGGATCCGCCGCCGCGGCTCCTGCCGCGTCCCCGCCCCCACAAGAGAAGGTGGCCGTCTGATGGCTCGCGTGGCTCCCGGCGTCAGGCTGATGCAGAAGGTCTCCTCGACCATGCTGTTCGCCAAGATCGCACCACACTTCATCCCCGCCATGGACAAGGCGGTGCACAGGCTCACCCGCGGCAAGGTCATGCTGAGCGCCCGGATGCTGCCCGGCGTGCTCCTCACCGCCAAGGGCGCGCGGACCGGTGAGCCGCGCACCACACCCCTCGCGTGCATGCCGGAGGACGGAGGGAGGAGCTGGATCCTGATCGGGTCCAACTTCGGCCGGCCCGGGCACCCGGCATGGACCGGAAACCTGCTCAAGCACCCGGACGCGCACGTGAGTTGGCAAGGGAGGGACATCGCGGTACGGGCCCGGCTGCTGGCGGGTGAGGAGCGCGCGGCGGCATGGCGGGCGGTGCTGGGGTTCTGGCCGCCGTACGCGACGTACCAGGCGCGCATCGAGCGTGAGATCCGGCTGTTCCGCCTGGAGCGTCGCTGATCCCGGGCGGGTGGTGGCGCCGGTGCGGGGCCGGCCGGGGGCGGCGGACCCGGAGCGGGTCCGCCGTTACCTGGTCGGCTTCTTGCCGGTGATGCCGAGGTGGACCAGCAGTGCCAGGTTCGGCTTGAGCTCGGCCTGCTTGACCCCCCAGGCCTGGAAGCCCTTCTGGTGCGAGGCGACCGCGGCCAGCATCGCGACCAGCGAACCGGCCATCGCGGCGGGGCTGACGTCCTTGTCGACCTTGCCCTTGGCCTGGAGCTCCTTCACCGATTCCGTGAGGGAATTGGTGACCGAGTTCAGGATCTTCATGCGAATCTTGTAGAACCGCTTGTCGCCCTCGGCCGCGCCGAGGTCGACCACGCGCAGGATCGCGTCGTTGCGACGCCAGAACTCCAGGAAGCCGTCGACGAGTTCTTCGGCGGCTGACCACCCGGACTTGCCGACCCAGGTCCGGCCCTCGACGAGCGACGTCAACTGCGCGCCCTCGGTGGCCATTTGTTCGGCGATCTCCAGGACGGCGCCTTCGACGTCCGGGAAGTACTGGTAGAAGGTCGCGGGGGAGGTGCCGGCCTTGCGGGCGACGTCGATCACCTTGACGTCGCGGTACGGCGAGGAGCTGAGCATCTCGCCGAGGCAGTCGAGCAGCTTCTGCCGCGTCGCCTGGCCGCGCCGGCCGGCGACACGCCCGTCGACGGTGCGTACTTGTCCTGTCATGCCGTCAGCTTACCGAGGGGTGATCGGCGCGCTATTCGGCCGCCTGCAAATGGGGTTACGGGGTCCCTGGCCTGGGTGGAAGGGCGTCCAGGGCGGCCGCGGAGGCGGATTCCGGCCGGTACGGCGCGTGGTCACGGCCCGGGTACGGCGCGTGGTCGCGGGCCGGGTGCCACCGTGCTGCAACCCCCGCCGTGTCGCCTGGTTCCGCGCGGTTTCCCCCGAATAGTCTTATCAACAGGCTGTGGACAAGTTTTCGGACGGATCATGGCTGGGAGAGGGTGGGAGGGTACACACCCCCGCAGAACGGAAGGAACCGGGCCCATGGCCGCATTCGTGGAAGGCGTACCGTGCTGGGTGGACGCCTCGCTTCCGGACGTCGAGGCGGGCAAGCGGTTCTACGGCGAACTCTTCGGATGGACCTACGCGGACAGCGCGGGCGCCCAGTACGGCCACTACACGCAGGCCTACAGCCGGGGCCGCAACGTCGCCGCCCTCGCCCCCAAGCCCGACGGCCGGATGCCCACGGTCTGGGGCGTCTACCTCTACACCACCGACGCCTACGCCTGTGCCCAGCGCATCCGCGCCGCCGGCGGCCAGATGGTGATGGACCCCATGCCGGTCGGCCCGTACGGCACCGCCGCGATGGCCGCCGACCCGGGCGGAGCCGTCTTCGGGCTGTGGCAGCCCGGTACCCACCACGGCTTCGAGGCCCAGCAGGAGCCGTACACCTACTGCTGGAGCGAGGTCTACACCCGGGCCCGCGACGCCGTGGACGTCTTCTACGCGAAGGTCTTCGGCTACGTCCCGCAGGACCAGGACGACGCCGGGGTCGAGTACCGCATCTGGTCGCCGCCCGGCAGGGCGCCCGGCACGGACACCGCCGTACTGGGCCGCAGCCTGATCACGGACGCCTTCCCGGAGATCATGCCGGCGCATTTCCTCGTCTACTTCGCAGTCCCGGACTGCGACCAGTCCGTGGCGACGGCGCAGCGGCTCGGCGGCCGGGTCACCGCGGACCCCTTCGACACCCCCTACGGGAGGATCGCGGTCGTCGCGGACAATCAGGGGGCGGTCTTCGGGCTCCTGTCGGAACCCCGCACCAAGGCGGACGGATAGCCGCCGCGGACGGATCGCCGGGCAGATCACACCGGGCTGCTCGCCGTGCCGGGGCCGGACCCGCCCCGGGCCTGACAGAATCGGGTTGCGCGACCCGGGCTGCGCCCCGGAGTGAGACGCTGCACGGGGCAGGGCCCCGTGCCGGTGGGAGCGGGCCCGGTGGGTGGCCCGTACGGGGAGGTGTGGAGGCGAGTGGTGGAGCAGCTGACGCAGCACGACCCGAGACGGATCGGCCCCTTCGAGGTGCTGGGACGGCTCGGCGCCGGCGGCATGGGGCTGGTCTATCTCGCGCGGTCCGCGTCCGGACGGCGGGTCGCGATCAAGACGGTGCGGACCGAGCTCGCCGAGGACCAGCTGTTCCGCGTGCGGTTCACCCGCGAGGTGGAGGCGGCGCGTGCCGTGTCCGGCTTCTACACGGCCGCCGTCGTCGACGCCGACCCGCGGGCCGCCGTGCCGTGGCTGGCCACCGCGTACGTCCCGGCGCCCTCCCTGGAGGAGATCGTCAACGAGTGCGGGCCCATGCCCGCGCAGGCCGTGCGGTGGCTCGCCGCCGGCATCGCCGAGGCCCTGCAGTCCATCCACGGCGCCGGCCTCGTCCACCGCGACCTGAAGCCGTCCAACGTGCTCGTCGTCGAGGACGGCCCGCGCGTGATCGACTTCGGCATCGCGAGCGGTGTCTCGAACACCCGTCTGACCATGACGAACGTCGCCGTCGGCACCCCCGCCTACATGTCGCCCGAGCAGGCGAAGGACTCGCGCAGCGTCAAGGGCGCCAGCGACGTCTTCTCGCTCGGCTCCACGCTGGTCTTCGCCGCGACCGGGCACCCGCCGTACCACGGGGCGAACCCGGTGGAGACGGTCTTCATGCTGCTGCGGGAGGGTCCGAACCTGGAAGGGCTCCCCGAGGAGCTGCGGCCGCTGATCGAGTCCTGCATGCAGATGGACGCCTCGCTGCGGCCCACCCCGGCCGACCTGCAGGCGCAGCTGGCCCCGCACCTGTTCGACGGCGGCGACGACAGCGGCACCGCGTCGGCATGGCTGCCCGGCCGGGCCGTCGCGATGATCGAGGCACGGCGCGCCGGCAACCGTACGCCCGCCGCGGCGGTGCCCGCGCCCGGCCGTGACGGTGGCGGCGGTGGCGGCGCGGGAGCCCGCGGGCCGCTGTCCGAGCAGGCGACGCACCGCCGTCCGCGCGGCGGCGAGGGCTGGGTGGACCCGCGTACCGGTCAGGCCGTGCCGCAGCGTCCCCACCACCCGCCGCGGTCCCCCGTGCCCTCGGGCGAGCCCGTACGCCTGGGCGGCTCGCCGGTGCCGATCGGGCCCGGCCCGTTCGCGACGGCCGCGGCGTCGGCGGCGCACGCCTCCGCCGGGGACCCGGCGACCGGCTGGGTGCGCTCGCCCGACGGGTCCGCACCCGCCCATGCGACCGGACCGGTCGCGCCGTCCGTACCGAGCCCCGGCCCGGCGCCGGACAGCGGCCGCTGGCGGCCGTGGCGCTTCCGCATGTCGAACGAGGTCTGGGGCACCCCGACCGTCGCCGGCAACCTCCTGTACGTGACCTCCTTCGAGGTCCACGCGCTGGACGTGGCCAGTGGCCGCCGCCAGTTCAAGACACGCGACGTCGCCTGGTCCATGGCGGTCGCCGACGGCCGGATCCACGCCTCCGACGGGCCCTCCCTGTACGCGCTCGACGGCTCCGACGGCTCCGAGCGGTGGCGGCTGTCCACCGACGCCTGGGTGTACGCGCTGCGCGCCGAGCGCGGCACGGTCGTCACCGCCACGCGCGGCGGCGGCGTACAGGCCTGGGAGGCGTCCAGCGGACACAAGCTGTGGGAGCTGACCGGCGCGCAGAGCGACTTCGAGACGCCGGAGGCGGCCCCCGTCCTCCACGACGGCACGGTGTACGTGTGGCAGGACGCGCGGCTGCGCGCCCTGGACGCCCGCAGCGGCCGCGAGTCCTGGTCGTACCCGGTCGGTGACGCGGGCTCCTGCGGGAACGTGCCCGTCCGGGTCACACCCGCCCCGGACGGCAACGTCTACGTCGCGGCCGGCACCCGGGTGCTCTCGGTTGACCGGGCCTCGGGCCGGGTCCGCTGGCACTTCGAGGCCCCCGCCGTCTTCCTGGCCCCGCCGGCCTTCGCGCCGGGCGCGGCCGTCACGGGCGGCGGGGTCTACCTCGCCGACTACCTGGGCACCGTCTACGCCCTCGACGCCGCCACCGGCCAGGACCGCTGGCGGATCGCGACGGAGTCGCGGCAGTCCTCCGACCCGGTGCTGGTGGTGGGCGGCAACGTCCACCTGGGCGCGGGCAGCGCGCTGTACACGCTCGACGCGGTCACCGGTACCCCGAAGTGGCGGTTCGCGGCGGGCGGGGAGATCACGGGCCTCCCGGCGGTCGCGGACGGCCGGGTGCACTTCGGGTCGGCCGACCACTGCCTCTACACCCTGGACGCGGCGGGCGGCCAGCTGCGCTGGAAGCTGGCCACGGGCGGCGAGATCACCGGTGCCCCGGTCGCGGAGGCGGGCGTGGTGTACGCGTGCAGCAAGGACCGCTGCGTGTACGCCCTGGACGCGGCGAAGGGCACGGGCACCCGTACGAGCGGGTGACCCGACAGGGGTCGGGGACGGCCCCGCCGGGTAGCACCGCACCGGGAGTGACAGGATGTACCCCATGAGCAACGTCTACTTCGACATCAACATCAACGGCGAGTCCGCGGGCCGCATCGTCTTCAAGCTGTACGACGACGTCGTCCCGAAGACCGCGCGCAACTTCCGTGAGCTGGCCACCGGCCAGAACGGCTTCGGCTACGCCGGCTCCGGCTTCCACCGCATCATTCCGCAGTTCATGCTCCAGGGCGGTGACTTCACCAACCACAACGGCACCGGCGGCAAGTCCATCTACGGCGAGAAGTTCGAGGACGAGAACTTCCAGCTGAAGCACGACCGCCCGTACCTGCTGTCGATGGCGAACGCCGGCCGCAACACCAACGGCTCGCAGTTCTTCATCACCACGGTCGTCACCCCGTGGCTCGACGGCAAGCACGTCGTCTTCGGCGAGGTCGTCGAGGGCTCGGACCTCGTCGACAAGATCGAGGCCCTGGGCTCCCAGTCCGGCGCCCCCAAGGGCAAGGTCGAGATCGCGGCCTCCGGCACCGTCGCCTGATCACCACCCGCCTGTACGGCCGGTCGGCCCCGCCCCCACCCGGGGGCCGGGGCCGCCGCCGTTTCCGGCGAGCCCCGCGCACGGCCGACGGGACGCGTCAGCGCAGGCGGGGCTGCGGGGCCGTGCGGCGGTTCGTGAAGAGTTCCGCCTGTTGTTCCGGCCGGAGGTTGCCCAGGGCGATCAGTGCCGGGGCCTGGGCCAGGGCCTGGTGGAGCGCGGCCTGCTTCGCCGACCACAGGGCCCGTACGGTGCCCTGTACGGCCTGCGTCGGGAAGCCGGCCAGGGTCTGGGACGCCCGCAGGGCAGCCGGGAGCAGCCCGTCCGGCTCGGCCAGCTCCGAGACCAGGCCGATCTCGTGCGCCCGGCGTGCGGAGAGCCGTTCGGCCGTGCCCATCAGGGCCATCCGGGCGGCCTCGCCGAAGGGCATGCGCTGCGCCATGTAGACGGCCTCGTACGCGCTGACCATCCCGTAGGCGGTGTGCGGGTCGAAGAAGGTGGCCGTCACGGAGGCGATGAGGAACTCCGACTCGCCCAGCAGGTAGAAGGCCCCGCCGCAGGCCATGCCGTTGACGGCGGCGATCACCGGCTTCCACAGGTCGCAGGACTTGGGGCCGATCGCGAGGAGCGGGTCGTCGGCCGAGTAGGGCGAAGCGGGTTGCGGCACCTCGACGCCGCGGTCGATGCCGGTGCAGAAGGCGGCCGTTCCGGCGCCGGTCAGCACGACCGCCCGTACCTCCTCGGCGAACCGGAGCTCCCGCCACGCCTCGCCCAGTTCCGCGGCGGTGGCCAGGTCGACGGCGTTGTGCCGGTGTTCCCGGTCCAGGGTGACGACCGCGACCCCGGTGGCCTTGTCGCGGTCAACCCGCAGGGTCATGACTTCTCCAGGAGCCAGCGCGGCACCGTCATACCGCCCAGCTCGGTGAAGGCCACGTGGACGCGGGCGCCGATGCGCAGCCGGGCCGGGTCCACGGAGTCGAGCGGGGCGTCGGCGGAGGCCACCAGGTTCCCGGCGAGCCGGATGTGCGGGGCGTCGGAGAGCTCGACGAGGATCACGTTGTACGGGGCCTGCGCGGCGTAGGCGGGGAGCAGCGGCGGGTGGGGCCGGACGTAGGACCAGATGCGGCCGCGGCCGCTCATGCGGCGCCACTCGCCGGCGAAGGACCGGCAGTGCGGGCAGCAGGGGCGGGGCGGGAAGCGCAGCCGGCCGCAGTCGGTGCAGGTCTGGACGCGCAGTTCGCCCCGGGCGGCGTACTCCCAGAAGGGGGCGCCGTCCTCGTCGGGGACGGGCAGGAGCAGGCCGTCCGCGGGCACGGCGGGTGGGGTGGGTGTGGCGGAGGGAGCGGAGGTAGCGGACGGGGCTGGTGGGGCGGCGGACGCGTCGGACGTGGTGGTCATCGGTCAGCTCCTCAGCAGGATCGCGGACGTGGGGACGCCTTCGCCGGCCGTGACCAGGCAGGTCGCGGCGTCCGGAACCTGGGCGGTGGAGACGCCGCGCAGCTGCTTGACGCCCTCGGTGATCAGGTTGAAGCCGTGCACGTAGGCCTCGCTGAGCCCGCCGCCCCCGGTGTTGATGGGGAGCCGCCCGCCCAGTTCCAGAGCGCCGCCTTCGGTGAAGGCGGCTCCTTCGCCGCGCCCGCAGAAGCCGTAGCCCTCCAGGGAGAGCGGGATGAGCGGGGTGAAGGCGTCGTAGATCTGGGCGACGTCCACGTCCTGGGGGCCGAAGTCGGCCTGCTTCCACAGGTGGCGGGCGGCGGTCCAGGCGGGCCCGGACAGGGGGTCGTCGTTCCAGTAGTTGACCATGCCGTGGTGCTGGGAGGGCAGGCCCTGGGCGGCGGAGTGGACGTACACGGGCGTGTGGCGGCAGTCGCGGGCCCGTTCGGCGGAGACGACCACGCAGGCCAGCGCGCCGTCGGTCTCCAGGCAGTTGTCGAAGAGGCAGAGCGGGTCGCTGATCATGCGGGAGGTCATGTACATCTCGCGGGTCAGCGGGCGTTCGTACATCATCGCGGCGGGGTTCTCGTTGGCGCGGTTGCGGCAGGCCATCGCCACGTTGAAGAGGTGGTCGCGGGTGGCGCCGTACTCGTGCATGTAGCGCCGGGCCAGCATGCCGATCTCGTCGGCGGGGCGCAGCAGGCCGAAGGGCCGGGTCCACTGGCCGGGGGTGGGCAGCTGGACGGCGGTGTTCTTCCACGGGCGCGGGCCGGAGCCGCGTTTGCGGGAGCGCCAGGCGACGCCGACGGTGGCCTGGCCGGTGGCGACGGCGGCGGCGAGGTGGCCGACGGTGGCGCAGGAACCGCCGCCGCCGTATCCGATCTTGGAGAAGAAGGTGACGTCGCCGGCGCCGATGGCCTTGGCGACCTCCACCTCGTCGGTCTCCTCCATCGTGTAGGAGGAGAAGGCGTCGACCTCGGCAGGGTCGATGCCCGCGTCGGCCAGGGCCGCCAGGACCGCCCGGCAGGCGAGTTCCTTCTCGGACTGGGGCAGATGCTTGGCGAAGGCGGTCTGCCCGATGCCGACTATCGCCGTAGCGTCCTTGAGCGTTGCCGCCATCGCCACCTCCGGGATGCGCCAGTACTGACAGCCGCGAAGGCTACAGCTAATCTGACGGATAGTCAGCTATTCGGTTCGCGGGAGGGTGACACGCATGGGCGACGACGGGCTGCGCGAGGACGTGGGCGTACGCGGGGGCGTACGCGGGGACGCGGGCGAGCGCGCTCCCGAGGACGCGCGCGGAGACCTGCGCTGGGGCACCGTCGCGGGGCTCGTCCGGTCGGCAGCGGCACGGTACGCCGACCTCGAGGCCGTCGTCGACGGGCGCGTGCGGATCCGTTACGCGCAGCTCGGGGAGCGCGTCGAGCGCGCCGCGGCGGCCTGCATGGCCGCCGGGGTGCAGCCGGGCGACCGGGTCGCGGTCTGGGCCCCCAACACCCTGGACTGGATCGTCTCCGCGCTCGGCGCCGTCTCCGCCGGCGCCGTCCTCGTCCCCCTCAACACCCGTTTCAAGGGCACCGAAGCGGCGTACGTCCTGCAGCGCAGCCGGGCCCGGCTGCTCTTCGTGACCGGCACCTTCCTCGGCACCTCCTACATCGCCTCGCTGCGCCGGGCCGCCGCCGAAGGAGCCGGTCGCGGACCCCTGCCCGGGCTGCCGCACCTGGAACAGGTCGTCGTACTGGCCGAGGACGCCCCCGACACCTTCCGCACCTGGAAGGACTTCCTCGCGGGCGGGGACCGCGTCACGGCGGAGGAGGTCAGCGAGCGTGCCGAGGCCATCAGCCCCGACGCCCCCTCCGACATCATCTTCACCTCCGGCACCACCGGCAGCCCCAAGGGCGCCGTCATCACCCACGCCCAGTCCCTGCGCTGCTACGACGTGTGGAGCGAACTCGCCGGACTGCGCAAGGGCGACCGCTACCTGATCGTGAACCCCTTCTTCCACACCTTCGGCTACAAGGCCGGGATCATCGCCTGCCTGATGCGCGGGGCGACGATGGTCCCGCAGCCCGTCTTCAACGTGGACACCGTCCTCGCCAACGTCGCCGCCGAGCGGATCTCCGTACTCCCCGGGCCGCCCACCCTGCACCAGTCCCTCCTGGACCACCCCCAGCGCGACCACCACGACCTGTCGGCCCTGCGCCTGGTGGTCACCGGCGCGGCCGTGGTCCCGCTCCGGCTCGTCGAACGGCTGCGCGACGAACTGCGCATCGCCACCGTCCTCACCGCCTACGGGCTCTCCGAGGCGGGCGGCATCGTCACCATGTGCCGCCGGGGCGACCCCGCCGAGACCATCTCCGCCACCTCGGGCCGGGCCATCCCGGACACGGAGGTGGCGGTCCTGGACGGCGCCGGGCGCCCCCTGCCGGCCGGCCGCGCCGGCGAGATCGCGGTTCGCGGCTACAACGTCATGCAGGGCTACTTCGAGGACCCCGACGGGACGGCGGCGGCGATCACCCCGGAGGGCTGGCTGCACACCGGCGACGTCGGCGTGCTGGACGAGCGCGGCAACCTGCGCATCACCGACCGGATCAAGGACATGTTCATCGTCGGCGGCTTCAACGCCTACCCGGCCGAGATAGAGCAACTCCTCGGCCTGCACCCGGACATCGCCGACGTCGCGGTCGTCGGCGTCGCCGACCCGCGCCTCGGCGAGGTCGGCAAGGCGTACGCGGTCCGCCGCCCCGGCTCCACCCTCACCGCCGACGACCTGATCGCCTGGTCCCGGCGGGAGATGGCCAACTACAAGGTCCCCCGCGCGGTGGAGTTCGTCACCGAGCTCCCCCGCAACGCGAGCGGCAAGGTCCTCAAGCGCGAACTCCGCGCCCGCTGAGGCGGCGGGTGCGGGGTCAGCGGGCGTAGGAGCCGATGCCGACCAGGCAGTACACGTACTGGTTGAGGACGATGGAGCCGCGCATGTAGCGGTAGGAGAAGGCGTACTGGGTCTTGGGGTTGTCGTCGCAGCCGTTCAGGTCCGAGGTGCCGGGGATGCTCTCGATCACCCGGTAGTGCGCGTCGGAGGCCGAGCAGGGGACCTCCTCGACGCCGCTGACGCTGCGGGGCGTCGTCGAGTCCGGCAGTTGGCCGTTGAGGCAGGTGCCCCGGTCGAACGGGCTGGGTTCGGGGCTCGGCTCGACGCTCGGTTCGGGGACGTACGGCGTGGTGGCGGCCGCCTCGGGGGCCGACGGCCAGGGCGACGGCGTGGGCGACCAGGAGGGCGACCACGGGGAAGACCAGGTGGGGGTGGAGTCGGCGGTGGGCTTGGCGTCCGAGCCGTCGTCGCCGTCGCTCAGCACGAAGAAGCCGATGACCAGGGCCGCCGCGATGGCGAGCCCCACCAGGCAGCCGCGCCCGCCGCCGGACGACGGGGCCGGGGCGGTCTGCTGCACACCCGTCGGCGCGGCCGCTCCGCCCGCGGCGCCCGTGGGCGGGGGAGCGATGCCCCCGGCCCCCGCGATCCAGGCCGCGCCCGCTCCGGAGACGTGGATGCGCAAGCGCACCTCCTCGCCGCCGGCGCGGACCTTGACCAGGTCGCCGTGCCGGCAGGGCGGTATGCGCAGCCGGACCGTGCCGGTCGGCAGTTCCACGGGGAGGATCACACCGTAGGTGGCCTGCTGGGGGGTGATCGTTACGAGCATTTCCTGTGACGACACCGGCTGCTCCAGGGAGTGAGGTGGTGCGCAGGCTGCCTGACGGTTCCTCACGGATTGTGCCCTGTGTCCTGATGGTGACGCAGCCGTTCCGCCAAGCCCCGGCCCCGGCGTCCGCGGGGCGTCAGGAACGGCGGGCCAGGACCAGCCGCCAGCGCGGGGCGCCGCCGGGCAGGCGGCCGAAGTGCTCCAGCGGGATCGTCTCCACCGTGAAGCCCGCCGCCCGCAGGTCCGTGCGCACGCCGCTCAGCGGGAAGGTCCGGTAGTACATGACGAACGGCGGCCGCCACACGGCGTTGCGCACCCGCATCACGGCGTCGAAGCCGGCCACCGCCCACCACACCGGTGAGCTCGCCGGGATCGGGGCGCCGATCGGGAAGGCGAAGACCCCGCCCTCGCGCAGCGCGGAGCGGACCCCGGAGAAGAGCGCGGGCCGCTCGGAGGGCAGGAAGTGGCCGAAGGCCCCGAAGCTGACCGCCAGGTCGTAGCGGTCCGCGAGCTCCGCAGGGAGGGCTCGTGCGTCGGCCCGTACGAAGTCCACGCGGTCGTCGTCCGCGTGCGTGCGCCGGGCCTCGGCGAGCATGCCCGCGCTGAGGTCCACCCCGGTGACCCGGTCCCGGCACAGCCGCCGCAGCATGCCGGTGCCGGCCCCCGTGCCGCAGCACACGTCCAGGCCGGCGCCGAAGCCGCCCTCGTGCTGGGCGAGGGTCTCCTCGACCGCGTCGAGCATCCGGTCCGGGGTGCGGAAGGGGGTGTGGTCGAACTTCGGCGCGAGCAGGTCGTAGCCCCGCTCGACGGAGGAGAGGCCCTGCACTGCCAGTTCGCGGACGCTCGGCCCGTGGGAGGAGAACACGCCCCCAGCCTATGCCCGCGCCCGGGAGCCCGGCCGGGAGTCCGCCCCCGAGAGCGGCCGTGAGTCCGGCCGGGCTTGCGCGCGTGCGGCGGTCGCGGTGGCTCCCCCTCCGGGCCACCGCGACCGCCGTTCCCCCGTTGCTCCCCCGAGCCCCCCGTTGCTCCCCCGAGCCCCCCGTTTCCCCCGTGGGCTCCCCCGTACGTCGTGCGCCGGTTACGGGCGCGGACCGGACGCGTGGTTGTCCAGCGTCTGGATCTCCTCGCCCGCGGCCGGGTCCTCGGTCGGCGGCTTGATCTCGATGCCCGACGCGTGGTTGTCCAGGGTCTCGATCTCGACGCCCGAGGCGTGGTTGTCGAGCGGCTTGACGGTGCCGTCGTTCGGCAGAAGATTCTCGTTCGTCGTCATCGGTTCTCCTGATGGATGGGTGGGACCCGTTCGGCGATTCCCCCGATGACCGCCGAACGGGTGATCCTTCCAAACGGCCCGGGTGTCCCCCGACGCACCGGGTCGATGCACTTATCGTGCCGTTCGGCGATAAACGAACGATGAACGCCTCGTTCAACGGACGTCCCTGCAGGTCAGGCGGCGATCTCCGTGGCCAGCAGGGTCTGCACCTCGGCCAGTTCTGCCGAACCCAGCTGCTTGAACACGGTCTCCGCGTCCCGCCAGCAGGCCCGCGCCCGGTCCGTCTGCCCCAGCCGCCGCAGCGCCTTGCCCAGGACGGTCAGCACGGTCGCGCGCCGCCACTCCCCGCCGATGCCGCGCAGCGCGATGGCCTGCTCGGCGTGCGCGGCGGCCAGCGTGGGCCGGCGCGCCGCGAGATGGGCGACGGCGAGCCGGAAGTGGGTCACACCCTCCCACAGCGGCTGCCGGTTGTCGTGGAAGAGGGCCAGGGCCTCGGTGAGCTGCGCGAGGGCCTCGCCGAGCCGGCCCGCCTGGGTGAGCGCGATGCCCAGCGCGTAGCGGCCGTTGGCCAGGCGCAGGGACAGGCCCATCCGGTCGTAGATGGCGATGCCCTGCTGCGCGAGGTCTATGGCGCTGGTGAGGCGGCCCAGCTCGGCGTGGATGCGGGAGAGGTTGCACAGGGCGCTGGCCTCGCCGACGTTGTTGCCGTCGGCGCGGAAGTTCTGGATGGCCTGCAGCAGGTACCGCTCGCCGTCCGCGTGCCGCCCCTCGTACAGGGCGATGATCCCGCGGTCGTTGGGAGCCCAGCAGCTCGGCAGCGGGTCGCCGGCCTCGCGTGCCAGGGCCGTGGCCTGGCGGGCCTCGTCGTCGGCCTCGGCGAAGCGCCCGGCGACCAGGTGGACGTTGGTGAGGGTGGTGCGGGCGCGGCCCTCGGCGTACGGGTCCTTGGCGGCCTGGGCGGCGTCGCGCAGGGCGGTCGCGGCCGACTCGTACTGCTTGGAGTTGGCACCCGACTCGGCCAGGTCCTTGGCCGCCCACAGCAGGTCCACGCCCCGGCGCAGGACCGGTGAGTCGCCGCCCCGTACGGACGCCTGCCGTACGCACGCCAGCAGCGGGCCGGCCTCGGCGTACAGCCAGTCCAGGGCCGTGCGCGGCTCGGCGAAGACGAGCCCGGGGTAGTGGGTGTCGGACAGGTGCGCGGGCAGCCGGTCGCCAGGGCGTTCCAGGGCGTAGACCCCGGAGGCGGTGGCCAGGTAGAAGTCCAGAAGGCGGTCCAGTGCCGCCTCGCGCTCGCTCGGCGGCTGCTCGTCGCGCTCGGCGCAGGCACGCGCGTAGAGGCGTACGAGGTCGTGGAAGCGGTAGCGGCCGGGGGCGGCGGACTCCAGGAGGGAGCAGTCGACCAGAGCCTCCAGGAGGTCCTCGGTGTCGTACTCGGGCAGGTCGAGTACGGCGGCGGCCGCGGACAGCGAGATGTCGGGGCCGTCGGCGAGGCCGAGGAGGCGGAAGGCGCGCTGCTGGGCCGGTTCCAGCTGGCCGTAGCCGAGCTCGAAGGTGGCCTTGACGGCAAGGTCGCCGGCCTGGAGTTCGTCGAGGCGGCGGCGTTCGTCGGCGAGCTTGGCGGCGAGGACGGAGACGGTCCAGGTGCGGCGGGCCGCGAGCCGGGAGGCGGCGATGCGGATGGCCAGTGGCAGGAAGCCGCAGGCGCCGACGACGTCGAGGGCTGCCTGGCGTTCTGCGCCTACGCGCTCCTCGCCGACGATGCGGGTGAAGAGCTGGAGGGCCTCCTCGGGGCTCATCACGTCGAGGTCGACGAGATGGGCCCCGGCGAGGCCCGCCATGCGGACCCGGCTGGTGACGAGGGCGGCGCAGCCGGCGGTGCCGGGCAGGAGCGGGCGGACCTGGGCGGCGTCGCGTGCGTTGTCGAGGAGGACCAGGACGCGGCGGCCGTCGAGGGTGGAGCGGTAGAGCGCGGCCCGGTCGGCCGGGGAGTCGGGGATGGCGGTGTCGGGGGTGCCGAGCGCGCGCAGGAAGGAGCCGAGGACGGCCTCCGGTTCGGCGGGGCGTGCCTCGGTGCCCTGGAGGTCGACGTAGAGCTGGCCGTCGGGGAAGTGCGGGCGGGCGGCGTGCGCGACGTGCACGGCGAGGGTGGTCTTGCCGACGCCGCCGATCCCGGCGAGCGCGGAGACGGCCATGACCTGGTCCTGGGCGCCGCCGGAGAGGATCGTGCCGAGCTCGGTGACGAAGCTGGAGCGGCCCGTGAAGTCGGGTACGGTCGCGGGCAACTGGGCGGGCCTCACGTGAGCGGCGGTGGCGGGCGGGGCGGGGTCTTCCGCGCGGGCCAGATCGGCGTCGGCGTTCAGGATGCGCTGCTGGAGGGCGGCCAGTTCGGGCCGCGGGTCGACGCCGAGTTCGTCCGCGAGGAGGCGGCGGGTGTCGGCGTAGACGGCGAGGGCCTCGGCCTGCCGGCCGCTGCGGTAGAGGGCGAGCATGAGCAGCTCGCGCAGCCGTTCGCGCAGCGGGTGGGCGGCGGTGAGGGCGGTCAGCTCGGAGACGGCCTCGGCGTGGTGGCCGACCTCCAGGTCGAGGTCGAGGCGGGTCTCCAGCAACTGCAGGCGCCATTCGGCGAGCCGGGTGCGCTCGGTCTCGGCGTGCGGGCCGGGGACCCCGGCGAGGGGTTCGCCCTCCCACAGGTCGAGGGCGCGGGCCAGGAGCGTACGGGCGAGGGTGCGGTCCCCGGCGGCCCGGGCCGCGTCGGCGTCGGCGGCGAGGCCGCGGGCGACGCCGAGGTCGAGGGTGGCGGCGGAGCGCAGCCGGATGGCGTAGCCGCCGGACTCGGTGACGAGCAGGCCGGGGGCGACGACCTTGCGCAGGCGGGAGGCGTAGGTGCGGATGGTGGCCAGGGCCTGCTGGGGCGGGTCCTCGCCCCAGATGGCGTCGATCAGTTCGGGTGCGGTGGCCGTGCGGCCGTCACGCAGCAGGAGTACGGCGAGCAGGGCGCGCTGCTGGGGGGTGCCGGAGGGCAGGGCCTCGGCGCCCCGCCAGGCCCGGACGGGCCCGAGGACGGCGAACCGGGAGTCGCCCGCGGTGGTGTCACCTCCGGCGGTGGTGCCGCCCACGGCGGTGGTGGCGGGTCCGGAGGTGGTGTCGCCCACGGCGGTGGTGGCGGGTCCGGCGGTGGTTCCGGGCCGTCCCGGGTCGGCTTCGGCCGGGGCGGCTGCCGCGGAACCGGGCCGGGCAGCGGCCGCGCCGGGCTCCACCGGACCCGCGCCTGCCGACGGGGATGCGGTGGGGGCGGCGGATTCCGGTCCCGAGCCCGCACCCGTTCCGCTTGCGATGGCCGTCGGCCATACGGGCCCGGCGGGGGAGCCGCCGGTGGCCGGACCGGCGCCGGGGCGGACGGCTGCCGCGGGAGCGGTTTCTGATGCGGCGGCAGCCGCACGGACCTCGGGGTGGTTCCGCGGGTGCGGGATGGCCGGTACGCCGTCCATCTGTCGTCCCCCCTGCCTTCCGTCGGTGTAAGGGTCAGTCTGCCCTGTCTCGTGTGTACCCGTCAGCCCGTCCATGACCGATCACAGACCAACTAGCTGACGGCCCGTCAGATCAGCGCTACCGTATGAGCCATGGAGACCTTCCCGAAGATCATCTCGGTGGACGACCACACGGTTGAACCCCCCCACGTCTGGCGGGACCGGCTCCCGTCCAGATACCGGGACACAGGACCCCGCGTCGTCCGCGCCCCGCTGAAGGAAATGACCTTCCTCGGAGGCAGGTTCGCGCCCGTCATGGGAGCCGCGGGCGACGACGGCCCGATCGGCGACTGGTGGGTGTACGAGGACCTGCACCGGCCGCTCACCCGCCTCGACACCGCCGTCGGGTACGACCGCGACGAGATCAAACTGGAAGTCATCACCTACGAGCAGATGCGCCCCGGATCCTTCTCGGTTCCCGACCGGCTCGCCGACATGGACGTCAACCACGTCCAGTCGGCCCTCTGCTTCCCCACCTTCCCCCGCTTCTGCGGCCAGACCTTCACCGAGGCCGAGGACCGTGAGCTGGGCCTGCTCGGCGTACGCGCCTACAACGACTGGATGGTGGAGGAGTGGTGCGGCCCCGACGCCCGGGGCCGCCTGATCCCCCTCACCCTGATCCCGCTGTGGGACGCCCGCCTCGCCGCCGCCGAGGTCCGCCGCAACGCGGCGCGCGGCGTGCGCGCGGTCGCCTTCTCGGAGATACCCCCGCACCTCGGCCTGCCGTCCATCCACACCGACGAGTGGGACCCCTTCCTCCAGGCGTGCGACGAGACCGGCACGGTCATCGCCATGCACATCGGCTCCTCGTCCCGCATGCCGTCCACCTCGGCGGACGCGCCGCCGGCGGTCGGCTCCACCATCACCTTCGCCAACTGCTGCTTCTCGATGGTCGACTGGCTGATGAGTGGCAAGTTCGAACGCTTCCCCAACCTGAAGATCATGTACGCGGAGGGCCAGATCGGCTGGATCCCGTACATCCTCGAGCGCGCGGACGTCGTCTGGGAGGAGAACCGCGGCTGGGGCGGGGTCGCGGACAAGGTGCTCCGGCCGCCGTCGGAGCTGTTCGCCGGGCACGTCTTCGGCTGCTTCTTCGACGACGCCTTCGGCCTGAAGAACCTCGACTCGATCGGCGTCGGCAACGTCCTCTACGAGACCGACTACCCCCACTCCGACTCGACCTGGCCCAAGTCCCGCGAGGTCGGCGCGGCGCAGATGGGCCACCTGGCCCCCGACGTGGTGGACCGCATCGTGCGCGGCAACGCGATCGACCTGCTCGGCCTCACCCCGGACGGCCTGTGGGCGGGCCCCGGGGCCTGACCCGCGCCTCTCGGCCGGGGCCCGATCGGACCGGTGCCCGACGGCTCGTGACCGCGCCGACAGTGACCCCCCGCCGCCGCTCACCGCCTCCGCGAACTCATCGGCCCCCTCGGCGGGAGGGCCGCACGGGCCGTGGGGCCCGTGCGGCCGGTGCGGGGCTACTTCGGCGTGACCCAGACCTGGCGCTTGTTGGTGTTCGCCGTGTAGAGCTGGACCACGGTGCCGTTGGCGGTCGCGCCGCCGGTCGCGTCGAGGACCTTGCCCGACGCCACGTGGACGATCTGGCCCTTGGCGTTGACCGACCAGCGCTGCGCCGCGGAGCCGTTGCAGTCGTAGAGGCTGATCTTGTTGCCGTTGGTGCTCGCGTTGCGCGCGTTGTCGAGGCACTTGCCGAGCGCGCGGAGGGTGCCGTCCTTGCCCAGGATCCAGGACTGGGCCGCGGTGCCGTTGCACGTGTAGAGCTGGATCGGCGTGCCGTTGGCGGCCTTGCCGCCCTTGACGTCCAGGCACTTGGAGCCGATGCCGCTCACGCGGCCCTGCGGGGACAGCGCCGCTCCGGCGCCGGCCGCGAGGCGGCGCAGGCCCTGCACGTCGAACTGCTGGACGTAGGTGCCCGCCCGCTTGTCCTGGTAGGCGTACGCGGGGGAGCACATGACCGGGAACTGGCCCGAGTCGGTCCCCTTGACGCAGTCGCCCCTGTTCAGGCTGCGGTTGGCGTGCGTCAGCCCCAGTGTGTGCCCGAGCTCGTGGCTGACGTGGTTGCGCATGTACGTCTCGCCCATGGCGGCGGTCGGCTTGCCGGCCGGGGTGAAGAACGAGTCGTCGACGTAGGCGTGCCCGCTGGTCACGGTTTCGGCGACGGAGGAGCTGGTGAAGCCGCAGCTGAGGTTGGCGGTGCCCGTGCCGTCGCGGACCACCTTCCAGCCGGTGCTGCCCATGGTGCCCTCGCCGGCCGGCGGGACGCACGGGCGGTGCAGCACCCCCACGATCACCTCGCCCTTCGGCCGGACGTAGTCCCAGCCGACCGGCTTCGTGTCGACGGTGACCGGCAGGTTCGTGACGCGGCGCAGGTCCGCGGCGGAGGCCTGGACGTACGGCCCCAGCCAGTCCGCGGACTTCTGGTCGTAGAACTTGATCGTGTAGCCGGTCTTCAGCCACTTGGTCGCGCCGCTCAGCTTCCAGCCCTCGCCCTGCGGCGGGGCGGGTGCGGCGCCCGCGGCGGCCGCGGCGGCCGATCTCGGGGCGGCCATCGGCGACGCCGTCGGCGGGTCGAGCGACATGACGCCGTTCCTGAAGACCGTCCCGTCGCTGCCGTGGGTGGCGGAGTCCTCCACGTGGGCGTCGGGCGCGTCCCCGGCCGGCGGGGCGCTGTCCGCGGGAACCTCGGTGTCCGTGGTGCCGGTGGTGCTCGTGGTGTTCGTGGTCCCGGTGGTGTCCTCGGTGCCGAACGCGGTGGAGGGGAGCTGAAGGGTTCCCACGATCGCCGCCGCGGCCGCCGCGGCAACGATGGATATCCGGTGCTTGCCTGTGAATCGCAAGTTTTCGTTGCCCTCTCGTCAAGATTCTCTTTCCGCGGGCCCGCGCGGCGGCGGGGGCGGCGAGAACCGAGGCGATGATAGGCGAATCGGCCAAAGGACCCACAGCGGCCCCGAGTTGGCCCGTTCGCGCTATCCGCCCTCGGTGACGGACCGGCTACGCAGGGGTCGTCCCGCGCCTTGCACCCGGCCCTGTGGTCAAGGCATGCTTCGCCAGGGCAAAGCGGAAGGATCATCATGCCGGTGGACAAGCGGAGCGTCGTTACTGCGGTGCTGTGTGCGATGGCGGCGTTGGGGGCTTCCGCGGCGGTGGCGGAGCTCGCGCCGCCTCCCGAGGCGACCGCGCCCGCGCGGGCGAAGGCGGCGCAGCCCTCCCTGTCGGCCACGGCTCCCTCGCGCTCGCACGCGCCGAAGCCCCAGCTGTCCTCCCCGCCCGCAACCACCCTGCCGCCGGCCGTGACGCCCCCGCCCGGCGGGCCCGCCGCCTTCACCGGGGCCCTGTTCACCAACGGCCTGGACAGCGACCACTTCTGCACGGCCACCGTGGTGCACAGCCCCGGCCGCAACCTCATCGTCACCGCCGGGCACTGCCTGCTCGCCGGGGATCAGGGCGCCGGCACCGCCGTCTTCGCCCCGGCCTACGCCAACGACACCGCCCCGTACGGCACGTGGAAGATAGAGCAGGTCTTCGAGGACGCCCGCTGGGCGGAGGGGACGGACGACGACTACGACCTCGCCTTCGCCACGCTCGCCCCCGACGCACAGGGCCGCTCGATCGAGGACGTGACCGGCGCGGCCGTGCTGGACACCTCCGGCCGGGCCGGCGAGGAGGTCACCGTCACCGGCTACCCCGCCGACCGCAAGATCCCCCGTACCTGCACGGCGACCGCCGTCCGCGAGAGCGCGACCCAGCAGCGCTTCGACTGCGCGGACTTCCCGGGCGGCACCAGCGGCAGCGCGTGGATCGCCCGCGACGGCAAGATCGTCGGCATTCTCACGGGCGGCGACACCGACGACGTCTCGACCAGCACGGTGCTGGGGGAGTACGCCGCCTCGCTCTACACGAAGGCCACGTCCAAGTCCCCCACGGGCCGCTAGGGCACGTCCCCGAACGGCCTGTGTGACGGGGCGGCGGCAGCGGCTACTGCCAGAAGATCCGTTCGATGACGATCTGCGGCTCGGCGGTGCGGTGGACGAAGGTGTAGCGCAGCCAGCCGTGGCCGCGGTCGAAGTAGAGGATGTGGGCGCCGCGGGGGTCGGTGGAGCGGGCCGGCTCGATGCTCACCCTCGTGGTGTCGAGATGGTCGTCGCGGTACGGATGCCGTGACGTCTTCAGCTCCGTGACCGCGTCGGTGATCCGCTCGCGCACAGCGGCGGGCAGCGCGTCCCGGTACTCGGTGGCAGCTTCGTCCAGTGCGTGGCCCACGGGGGGCCGGTGAACTCTGCGCTCACTCGCCGGGTCCGAGCGCGGCCACCCGGTGGTGGATGCGCGACGCCTCTTCCAGCAGGTCCCTGGCCTTGTCGGGGTCTGCGCACTCGGCCGCCCGCTGCTCGAGATCACGCACGTGGTGGTCGAGGTGGGGGTCTCGGGCGAGCGCGTACTCGCCCCACCAGCGCGCCAGGAACGCCGGCGCCGCTCCGATGTCGTAGGTGTCGGCGACTCTTGCCCGCCAGTTGGCTTCGAAGTCGTCCAGGAGCTGCGGAGCGTGGGCGGCGATCGCCGCCCGCAACGCGGGAATGCTCCGCTCGGGCATCGGGGGGACACCGTGGGCGGGCCCCGGGGCGGTGGTCATGAGACTTCCTCTTCCGGTCGGCGCCCTCCACGATAGTGCGCCGGGTGCCGTCCTGTGAGGCGGCGGCGCAATCGTCGGAGGCGGTGGCGGAGGATCGGCGCCGCCCTGGCGCGCCCTGCCGATCGGCCCGGGGTCAGGCCAGCAGGCCCAGGTGGACCGGCTCTGTCGCGGGGTTCGTGAGGAGGTCGGAGAGGCGGGGCGGCCAGACCGGTTCGCCGAGGGTGGCCAGGCGCTGGGCCGACAGCCACTGCCAGTGGATGCCGGGGGCCTCCAGCACCGGTTCCCGGTGGGGGCCCGTGGTGACGTAGATGTGCTCGTGCTGGCGCACCGGTACGCCCTGGTGGGTGAAGTCGTGCTCCCAGGTGCACAGCAGCCGTTCCGGCTCCAGGTCGGTCCAGCCGGTCTCCTCGCGCAGCTCGCGCCGGACGCAGTCCTCGGGGCTCTCGCCGGGGTCGATCCCGCCGCCGGGCGGCAGCCAGTGGATGCCCACCTCGACGTTGTTCTCGCGGAAGAGGAACACCGACCCGGTGGGGGACAGGATGACAACGCGCGCCGCGTGACGTGGAGTTCGCCTCATCGATTCAGGGTACGTCGGTGATCGGCTCCGGGGGCGGGCTTGCGCCCCCCTGGTTCCCCGGAGCGATCACCGGACGCCGCCCACGCCGGACCCGAGCCGAAGCTGATCGGTGTCGGCGCTCGGGGCCGCCGAGCCGGCGGCCTGCCCGCAGGAGGGCCTGACGGTCGTACGGACCCCCGCGCCGCTGACCGTGACGGGCGACCAGGCGCTGCCGGGCCGCCTCCTGCACAACCTGCTCATGAACGCGGTGCGGCGCCACCGCGCCGGGGGGCCGGATCGAGGTGCCCACCTGTGAGGACGGGGAACCGGCGGTGTCCACCACCGGCCCGGTGACCGATCGGGCGGGCGTGCCGGGGCTCCTTGAGCCCTTCCGCCGGCGCGCCGAAGGGCAGCACACCGCAGGTGAGGGCGCCGGTCGGGCCTGTCGATCGCCGCGTCGATCGCACGGCCGCACGAGGCGGAGCTGAGGGCCGGGGCCGATCCGGGACCGGAGGGCGGCCTGATGGTGCGCGTCCGGTTCCCCGTGTCCGGCGTGGCGCGCACATCGCGCACAACGCGGACAAACCATCTCTGATGGTGTGTTGAGGTACGGTCGGTTGAATGAGCAAGCACGCCCGAGCACGCTCCCGTCCCGCCCGTACGTCCCGCCGTACGGCCCGTCGCGCGGCCCTCGCCGCCACCCTCGGCCTGCTGACCTTCACGGCCGGCTGGGCCTACGTCGCCCAGGATCCCGACAAGGCCGCGGGCGCGGCGCAAGCCCGCGAGGACTCCCGCCCCCAGCCCGTGGACCGGGCGGCGCGCGACATCCCGCGGTCGCCCCTCCAGGGCCTGACCGGGATCAGCGAGCAGACCCGGTCGAGGATCCCGGCCGAGTCCCGCCAGCTGATCCTCGTCACCGGCAAGGCCGTGGACTCCTCGGAGTCCACGGCCACCTTCTACACCCGTCCGGCGGCCGGGGCCGACTGGGTCAAGGTCGAGAGCTGGCCGGCGCGCAACGGGGCCCGGGGGTGGTCCACGGAGCGCACGTACGGCGACCTGACCTCGCCGCAGGGCGTGTTCGGGCTGACCGACGCGGGCGGCCTGCTGTCCCCGCCGCCGGGTACGCGGCTCCCGTACGACGAGGGCCGCGGCTTCGTCGCCACCGGGCGCGGTGTGAACGGGGAGTCCCTGGTGGGGTCCTTCGACTACGTCGTCGCCATCGACTTCAACCGCCGCCCGGGCCGGTCCCCGCTGGACCCGGTCATGCCGGACGGCGAGGACAAGGGCGGCAACATCTGGCTCCACGTGGACCACGACGGCCCCTCCCAGGGCTGCGTCGGCATCCCGAAGGAGGCCATGCGCAAGGTCCTGCAGACCCTGGACCCGGCGGCGAAGCCGGTCATCGTGATGGGGCCGGAAGGCTTCTGACGCGGGCGCCGGGGCCGCGCAGCAGCAGCCCCCGAGTAGGCCGGGTCGAAGACGCTGCACAGGATGCCGAGGCCGAGGATGGAGGGAGCGTCCTCCAGCACGCCGAACAGCAGGGTCGGGGCCAGGGTCCCGAGCCATTTGGCCACGCCGATGGTCAGGGACCGGCCCTGCGGGCCCTGCCGGGCGGCGTACACGGCGATGAACAGGGCGGACATCAGCAGGTTCTGCAGGAAGGCCGAGTAGCGGGTCGCGTCGTGCATCCCGAAATGCGCGAGGAACAGCCACTGCACGGCGAAGCCGGTGGCGAACAGCAGCGCCGACCAGCCGGCGAAGAGCGGCCGGGTCACGAAGTCCGGCAGTCCGGCGCGCCCGAAGCGCACGTACGTCCAGATGATCACCACGTCGGCCGTCGCCCACACCACGTTGAAGGAAAGGTGCGCGTTCGGACCGGCCTCTTGTCTGACGGGGCGTCAGGTACCACGATGGCCCGGCACCGATATGACGAATCGGCAGACGAAGGCGAGGCGGGTCCGCCATGGCGCGCGTGTTTCCGGAAGGTCGGCTGGTCTACGGGATGCAACTCCCGGTCCAGTCGCAGAGCACCCTCTACGCCGAACCCTGGGAGGCGTCGGCCACTGCCGCCGATCTCGCCGAGATCGCCCGGGCCGCCGACCGGTCCGGCTTCGGGTACCTGGCCGCCTGCGACCACGTGGCGATCCCGCGGCGGCTCGCGGGGCCCATGAGCACCGTCTGGTACGACCCCGTCGCCACCCTCTCCTTCCTCGCCGGGATCACCGAGCACGTACGGCTGATGAGCCACGTGGCGATCCTCGGCCTGCGCCACCCGCTGATCAGCTCCAAGCAGTACGCCACCCTCGACCACCTCTCCGGCGGCCGGCTGATCCTCGGTGTGGGCGCCGGCCACGTCCAGGAGGAGTTCGAGGTCCTCGGCGTGGACTTCGCGCGCCGCGGGCCCGTCCTCGACGAGACCCTGGACGCGCTGCGGGCGGCGCTCGGGCCGGAGGAGTACCCGGAGTTCGAGGGCGGGCTGTTCTCCTTCAAGGACCTCGGGCAGCTGCCCCGGCCCGCTCAGGCACGGATCCCCGTCTGGGTGGGCGGCTCCTCGCCCGCCGCCGTCCGCCGGGCCGCCCTCCGCGGGGACGGCTGGCTCCCCCAGGGCGACCCGCGCCACCGGCTCCCCGCGCAGATCGCCCGTATCCGCGAACTGCGCGCCGAGGCCGGGGTGGACGCTCCCTTCGAGGTCGGCGCGATCACTGAGGCGCTGTACGTCGGCGAGCCCGGCTGGGACACCGGCCGCCGCACCCTCACCGGCAAGCCGGAGGCGCTCGCGGAGTCACTGCGGGAGTACGGGGCGCTCGGCGTGGACCAGATCCAGGTCCGCTTCCGCAGCCGCGACCGCGCCGAACTCGTCGACCAGATCACCGCCTTCGGCGCCGAGGTGGCTCCGCACCTCAACGACACCCCCTAGAGACAGGGAGTACGGGCATGGGCAAGCTGGACGGGCGCGTCGTCATCATCACCGGTGCGGCGCGCGGCCAGGGCGAGCAGGAGGCCCGCCTCTTCGCCGCCGAGGGGGCCAAGGTGCTCCTCGGCGACGTGCTGGACGAGCAGGGCGCGGCGGTGGCCGAGGACATCGGCGAGGACCGCGCCCGGTACGTGCGCATGGACGTGAGCCGTGAGGAGGACTGGGCGGCGGCGACCGCCGCCGCGAAGGAGGCCTTCGGCCGGGTCGACGGCCTGGTCAACAACGCGGGCATCCTGCGCTTCAACGAGCTGACCTCGACCCCGCTGGAGGAGTTCCAGCAGGTGGTCCAGGTCAACCAGGTGGGCGCCTTCCTCGGCATCAAGACGGTGGCGCCCGAGATCGAGGCGGCCGGTGGCGGCACCATCGTCAACACCTCCTCCTACACCGGCCTGACGGGCATGGCGTACGTCGGCACCTACGCCGCCACCAAGGCGGCGATCCTGGGCCTGACCCGGGTGGCCGCGCTGGAACTGGCCGGCAAGGGGATCCGGGTCAACGCGATGTGCCCGGGCGCCGTGGACACCCCGATGGCCAATCCCGGCCTGCTGGACCCCGCGAACATGACCGACGAGGCCCGGGACGCGATGGCGGAGCTCTACCGGCGGGTCGTCCCGATGGGGCGGGTGGGGCAGCCCGAGGAGATCGCCAAGCTCGCGCTGTTCCTGACCGGCGAGGACTCCTCGTACATCACAGGCCAGCCCTTCGTCATCGACGGCGGCTGGATGGCGGGCGTCAGCATCCTGTAGCCGAGCATGGCTGATGGAGCGTCAGGTATTGACGCTCCGGGCCCCGCGGTGGAACAGTCGGGACATCGAATCTGACGCTACGTCAGAAAACAGAGGACGGTGAACCCCTTGGAATTCGGGCTCTTCGTGCAGGGATACGTGCCTGAGGCGCGGTCCAGGGTCGACCCCGAGGCAGAGCACAAGGCGCTGGTCGAGGAGACCGAGTACGTCATCCAGGCCGACAAGTCCGGCTTCAAGTACGCCTGGGCCTCCGAGCACCACTTCCTGGAGGAGTACTCACACCTGTCGGCGAACGAGGTGTTCCTCGGATACCTCGCGCACGCCACCGAACGCATCCACCTCGGCTCCGGCATCTTCAACCCGCTGGCGCCGGTGAACCACCCCGTCAAGGTGGCCGAGAAGGTCGCCATGCTCGACCACCTCTCCAAGGGGCGCTTCGAGTTCGGCACCGGCCGCGGCGCCGGCAGCCACGAGATCCTCGGATTCCTGCCGGGCATCGAGGACATGAACGGCACCAAGGAGATCTGGGAGGAGACCATCGCGGAATTCCCCAAGATGTTCCTCCAGGAGGAGTACGAGGGGTTCCAGGGCAAGCACTGGTCGCTGCCGCCGCGGAAGGTCTTCCCCAAGCCGTACGGCAAGGCCCACCCGGCCATGTGGTACGCCGCCGGCTCGCCGTCCTCCTACGCGATGGCGGCCAAGAAGGGCCTCGGCGTGCTGGGCTTCAGCGTGCAGAAGGTCTCCGACATGGAGTGGGTCCTCGACCAGTACAAGACGGCCATCAGGGAGGCGAAGGCCATCGGCGCCTTCGTCAACGACAACGTGATGGTCACCTCCACCGCGATCTGCGCCGAGACCCACGACAAGGCCGTCGAGATCGCCGTCAACGCCAACATGAACCGCTTCCAGTCGCTGGTCTTCCGCTACCACGACACCTTCCCGCGGCCCGAGGCGATCCCCGAGTGGCCCGAGACGCTGCCGGAGTACAACGCGGAGATCATCGAGCTGCTGATCGCCGAGGAACTCCTCATCTGCGGCGATCCCTCGGAGGTGCGGGCCCAGTGCAAGCGCTGGGAGCAGGCGGGCGCGGACCAGCTCTCCTTCGGTCTGCCGACCGGCGTCGGTCACGAGGACACGATGACCACGATCAAGCTGATCGGCGAGCACGTGATCCCGCAGATCGACACGGACCCGGTCCACCGCACGACGCGGTTCCGGCAGGCCGCCTGACCCCTGCGGGGCGCATCAACGGGGACGGCGTCTTCCCGGACCGCCGTCCCGCACCGGCCCCGGCCGGGGCCCATGCCGAGGCCGCGGTCGCCCCGGCGGCCTCCGGCCGGGGCACAGATCCAGCCTCGGCGTTTGAGGCGCAGGGTCCGGGGCGGCTCCACCGGACAACCCGGCTCCGCCGGGCACCGGACTCCGCCCGGAGCCGCGCCCCGAACGCCGGCAAGGCTGAAAGTGCGAAGGGACGTCATGCTCGACCACCTGATCAAGGGCGCGACCGTCGTGGACGGCACCGGCGCCCCCGCCCGCGTCGCAGACCTCGCCATACGCGACGGCCGCATCGCCGTCATCGCCGAACCCGGCACCGTCACCGAAGAGGCCCGCACCAGCGAGGACGCCACCGGCCTCGTCCTCACCCCCGGTTTCGTCGACCCGCACACGCACTACGACGCCCAGCTCTTCTGGGACCCGTACGCCACCCCCTCCATGAACCACGGCGTCACCACCGTCGTCGGCGGCAACTGCGGCTTCACCCTCGCCCCGCTCAACCCGGACCGCCCCGAGGACGCCGACTACACCCGCCGCATGATGAGCAAGGTCGAGGGCATGGCCCTCAAGGCCCTGGAGGAGGGCGTCGACTGGACCTGGTCCACCTTCGGCGAGTACCTCGACGCCCTGGAAGGACGGATCGCCGTCAACGCCGGCTTCATGGTCGGGCACTGCGCCCTGCGCCGCCACGTCATGGGCGAGGCGGCCGTCGGCGGACAGCCCACCCCCGAGCAGATGCAGCAGATGCTCGACCTCTTCCACGACGCCATGAACGCCGGCGCCTGGGGCCTGTCCACCACCCAGTCCTCCACCCACTCCGACGGCGCCGGGGCCCCCGTCCCCTCCCGGCACGCCGAGCCCGCCGAACTGCTCGCGCTCTCCCGGGCGGTCGCCGAACACGAGGGCACCCAGCTCGAAGCGATCGTCGCCGGCTGCCTCGACCAGTTCTCCGACGAGGAGATCGACCTCTTCGTCGAGATGAGCGCCGCCGCCGGCCGGCCCCTGAACTGGAACGTGCTCACCATCGACGCCGCCGTCCCCGAACGGGTCCCGCGCCAGCTCGTTGCCAGCGAGCGCGCCCGCAAGGCCGGAGGCCGCATCGTCGCGCTGACGATGCCGATCCTCACCCCCATGAACATGTCACTCAACACCTTCTGCGCGCTGAACCTCATCCCCGGCTGGGGAGAGGTCCTCGGGCTGCCCGTCCCCGAGCGGATCGCCGAACTCCGCGACCCGGACGTCCGCGCCGAAATGCTGCGCCGCGCCGACAGCAAGGAGGCCGGGGTCTTCCGGCGCCTGGCCGACTTCGGCCGGTACGTCATCGGCGACACGTACAGCAAGGAGAACGAGGGGCTCTCCGGACGGGTCGTGAACGACATCGCCGCCGAACGCGGCCAGGACCCCTTCCAATGCCTCGTGGAGATCTGCGCCAACGACGAACTGCGCACCGTGCTCTGGCCGATGCCCACCGACAACGACCCGGCGAGCTGGGCCCTGCGCGCCGAGACCTGGCGGCACGAGGACGTCACGCTCGGCGGCTCCGACGCCGGCGCGCACCTGGACCGGATGTGCGGAGCCCCGTACACGACCCGCTTCCTCGGCGACTGCCTGCGCGGCCGCAAGCTGGTGCCGCTGGAAGAGGCCGTACGGATGCTCACGGACGACCCGGCCCGGCTGTTCGGGCTGCGCGAGCGCGGCCGGCTCGCCGAGGGCTACCACGCGGACCTGGTCCTCTTCGACCCCGAGCGCATCGAGGCGGGCCCGGCCACCCTTGTCCACGACCTGCCCGGCGACAGCCCCCGCCTGGACGCGCGGGCCGTCGGCATCGTCTCGGTACGGGTCAACGGCGTCGAGACCGTCCGCGATGACGAGGTGACGGGCGCCGTCCCCGGCACCGTGCTGCGGTCGGGCCGGGACACGAGGACGGTGAGCACGCGTTGAACACGCAACCCCTCTACATCGGCGGCGAGTGGGTGGAGCCGGCCGGCGGCCACTACGAGGTGGTCAACCCGGCAGACGAGTCGGTGGTCGGGCTCGCCCCCGAGGCCTCGCGCGAACAGGTCGCCGACGCCGCCCGCGCCGCGGCCGAGGCCTTCGGGAGCTGGTCGCGCACGACCCCGCAGGCACGGGCGGCGATCCTCGACCGGGCCGCGGACATCATGCAGCGCGAGTTCGATCCGTGGACGGCGCTGGCGCAGGCCGAGACGGGCGCGCCGACCGGGATCGCGCGGGGCATGCAGGTCGGCGTCGGCGTCGCCCGCTTCCGCCGGTACGCCAAGGGCGCTCTGGAACCGGTCGAGAAGGGGCTGCCGCCGCAGGTCACCGAGGCCGGCCCGATGGGGAGGGCGAGCATCCTGGGAGCGCTGGAGGTCCGCCAGCCGGTCGGCGTGGTCACCTGCATCACCTCCTACAACAACCCGTGGGCGAACCCGGCCGGCAAGGTGGCACCCGCCCTGGCCATGGGCAACACGGTCGTCGTGAAGCCGGCCCCCCAAGACCCCCTGTCCGTCTTCAGGATGGCGCAGGCGCTGCACGAGGCCGGGGTCCCGGCGGGCGTCGTCAACGTGGTCGGCGGGCAGGCGGTGGAGGTCGGCGAGGCCGCCGTGGACTCCCCGTACGTGGACATGGTGTCCTTCACCGGCTCCACCGGCGTCGGCCAGCGCATCGCGGAGGTCTGCGGCCGCACGATGAAGCGGCAGCTGATGGAGCTCGGCGGCAAGGGCGCCGCCGTCGTCCTGGACGACGCGGACCTGGACGCGGCGGTGATGGGGATCGGGACCACCTTCTCCTTCTACTCCGGCCAGATCTGCACCGCCCCCACCCGCGTGATCGTCCACCGGTCGGTCTACGAGCAGCTCATGGAGAAGCTCACCGGCTACCTGGCCTTCATGAAGGTCGGCGACCCGGCGGCGGCCGGAACGGTCGTCGGCCCGGTCATCTCCGCGGCCCACCGCGACCGTGTGGAGTCCTACGTGGAGCTGGGCAGGAAGGAGGGCGCGCGGATCGCCTACGGCGGCGAGCGCCCCGTGATCGGTGACGGCCGCGGCTTCTACGTGGCACCCACCCTGCTCGTGGACTGCACCAACGACATGCGGGTGGTCCGCGAGGAGATCTTCGGCCCGGTCGTCGTGGTCGTCCCCTTCGACGGCGACGAGGACGAAGCGGTCCGGCTGGCCAACGACAGCGACTTCGGGCTGCTGTCCTACGTGTGGTCCGGCGACTCGGCGCGCGCCTTCCGCGTGGCGCGGCGGCTGCGCGCGGGCGGGGTCGGCGTGAACACCGTCGGCCGGAACATGGAGGCCCCCTTCGGCGGCTTCAAGCGCAGCGGGGTGGGCCGTGATGTCGGCTCGTACGCCCTGCACGCGTACAGCGAAGTGCAGTCGATCGTCTGGACGACCTAGGGGGTCCGGCCGGGGGCGGTTGCCCCCGGCCGGACCCGTGTCATGCCGGCGGGGTGCGCGGGGGCTCGCGGTGGCCGAGGGCCTCGGCCAGTTCGCCGTCGCCGCCGGCGAACGTAGCGAAGGCCTTCGGGTCGTCCCTCTCCAGCCGTCGCAGGGCGGCGGCCGCCCGGTCCCGGGGCGGGGCGCCGTCGTCGGGCAGCCGCCAATCGAAGTAGAGCGATCCACCGGTGCCGGGAGGCGGCGCGGACGGTTCGTACCTGAGATGGACCACCGTGGTGTCCGGCTCGCGCCAGTCGGTGCCGATCCAGTGCGGCGAGAGCTCCCACCGGGCCGTCAGTTCGGGCCGGTCGCGCAGGCCCGCCGCGATCAGGCGGGCGGTGCTGCGGGCCGGCCAGCACCAGGAGTGGTCCCGTACGGCGCGCGCGAGTTCGGTGTCGTAGGCGGCCGCGTCGAAGTGGTAGGCGGGCGGCGGCGGGCCGACCGCTCCGCGCCAGCCGTCCCACACCACCTCGTCGCCGTCCCGGCGGATCGTCACATACAGCGCTCCGCAGCAGCCCTCGGTGCAGTACGCCTCGGCGAGCTGCACCTCGCGCGGCTGCGGTACGGCACGCAGCCGGCCGCTGTCGAGGAGGTACTCGGGCGCGTGGCCCCTGCCCTTTCCGAACAACGCGGGGACGAGTGGGATCCCGTCGATCAGGATCCGGGTCTCCACGGCGGAGGGGTCCTCGCAGTCGTGGACGACGGCCAACTCCCACCGACGGGGGTCCCCGGCTTCGGCGTGGGCGAAGGGTAGGTGCCGGTTGCGCCGGAACCAGTCCGCCCGCCGGTCTCCGGGTACGGGCTCGGGTACGGGGTCCGGCGCGGCCGCGGGCAGCAGCCGGTCCAGCGCGTCGAGCAGGGCCCGACGCCGTCCGGGCCGCCAGTTCAGCAGGACGGGGGCGCCGCTGTGCAGGTCGAGGGCGATCGACAGCAGCAGGGACCAGTGCTCCGGGGTCGGGGGCAGCTCGTCGGCGTGCCGGACCAGGGCCTCGTACACGGCCCGGGCGGGCAGGTAGTCGAGGATTTCGGCGCGGCTGTCCAGTTGGTCGGCCATCCGGTGCAGCAGCCGGCCGGCCAGCGCGAGCAGGTCGGCGTCCTGCGGCCGGGCCCGGAGCAACCCGTGCAGGTCGGCGGCCTCGGCGATGCGCCGGGCGAGCCACATGGCCTGCGACTCGTCCGGCAGGGAGACCAGGGCGGACCGGGTGGCCTCCGCGTCGCCGGAGGTGATCGCCTCGGTCAGGGGGGTCAGCCGCTCGGAGCGGTCGCGGCTGCGGATGACCAGCAGGGCCGCCGCCTGCCGGTCGAGCGGGTCGAGGGCGGCGCTCGCGGTGTCCGCCAGGCCGCGCAGCATGCCGAGGGCCTTGAGGCAGGGCACGTCCTCGGGCTCGCCGAGGCGGATCAGCAGGGCCATCCCGACGCCGACGGCCGCAGGGTCGGTACCGGTGCGGGCAAGCTGCCGGGCGGTCCGCCGGGCGGCGTCCTCGTCGGTGAGGGCGAGCCGTGCGGCGTGTGCGCGCAGGGTGCGGCGGGGCATGGCCAGTTCGGCGACCCGCCGGTGGACGGCCGCGGCGGCCCGTACCGGGTCGGGGTCGGCGAGCAGGGGCGTGAGGGCGTCGGTGACTTCGGCCCGTGCCTGTTGCCAGGTCAGGCCCTCGCGGCTGGGTTCCGGTGGCCCGTCGGGCAGGGGATAGCCCTTCCGCGGGATCCGGCCGTGCGGCTCGATGCCGTGGCGGAAGAGGGCGTAGTCGTAGAGGGAGGTCGTCCGGGAGCTGAGCGGCGGGCGCTCTTCGCGGGCGCTCACGGGGCTGGGTGGGACTCGATTCCGTAGGTCATGCGACGAGGGTGCCAGGAGTGATCATCCGGCGTCCAACGAGAAAACCGCCTCGCCGCGGACCCGGCCGTTGACCTGGAGCTGCACCAGGTGCTCGCCCGAGTGGTAGCGGCGGGTGGTGATCGGCTTGAAGGAGTGGCGCCTGGTGCCGCTGAGGGTCTCGCCGGGGGCCAGCGGGCGGGTGACGAGCTTGAAGACCTTCGGGGTGCGGGTGCCGTTCGCCTTCGTGTGGTGCACGACGTAGTCGATCACCAGCTCGGCCGGGAGCTCGCCGGTGTTGGTGACGGCGTAGTGGAAGACGAGGTATTCCCCGACGGCCACCCGCGGGGTGGTCACCACCGGCCCGTGCACGGTGACCGGTACGTCCGGGGCGTGCCCGAGGAGGGTCAGCGCCTCGGGCCGGCCGGCCTTGACCAGGGTGCGCAGGCCGTGCCGGACGACGCGGTCGGTCGTGTCGGCGGGCTCGGCCAGCCAGCGGGCCGCGGTCTCGACGGCGAGGGCGGGATGGTCCCGGCTGATGTCGTTGAGGTGGTTGGAGACGGAGCGGCGGACGTACTCGGACGCGTCGAGGTAGAGGGCGTCCAGCACCGGCAGGGCCGGGCGCGGGTCGGCGACGAACGCCGGGAGCTGCGGGGCCCACGGCAGCCGGGGGCGCGTGCCCTCGCTGGCGAGGCGCCGTACGTGCGGGTCCGGGTCGTCCGTCCACTTCCGTACGACGGCCAGGGCGCGGTCCGCGTCGGCGCGCAGGAAGGGCCGTACCGCGGATTCGGCCGTCAGCCGGGAGGTGAGGTCGTGCAGCAGCTCCAGTCCGGGCTCGAACACCTCCAGTCCGCGGACGGCGACGGCCTCGTTGACGGGGAAGGTCATCCATCCCTCGAAGCCGGGCTCGGCGAGGGCGGTGCGCACGACGGCCTCGAAGGCCGGCCAGTCCTCGGGCAGGTCGGCGAGGACGGCGTCGCGGACGGCGGCGACCCGGCCGCTGTACGTCAGCCCGTCGAGGGCGGTGGCGCGGGCGGTCAGGGCGGGCGCGGTCCGGCGGCCGCCGGACCGGGCGAGGAGGCGGGCAAGGGCGGTGACGGTGTCCGCGCTGAGGAGCTCATCGGCCGTGGGCATGGGGACAGTCTCGCGGATCGCACACCCGGCCCGCCGGTTCGTCAGTCCTTGTAGTAGTCCGTGAGGACACAGCCCTTCACCAGGGCGGGCTCCTTGCGGAAGCCGCTCGGCGGGTTGAAGTCCGGGTGGCAGTTGAGCATGAGCAGTCCGGCCTGGGGCTGGAGCAGGGCGCTCATGGCGTCCGAGCTCTCGGATCCCATGGCGAAGTCCTGGCCGACGACGATGCCGCTGTTGCGGTTCCCGCTGCCTTCCTTCGCCGTCAGGGCCTTGAAGGCGGTCTGGAAGGCCTTCGCGTCCTTGTAGAGGACGATGGTGGTGGTGTTCCGCCTGCCGCAGTATCCGGTCTCGGTCACGGTGGCGTTCGAGCCGAAGGAGGCCTCCGGGCCCGAGCTCGGTCCGCCCTCCCCGGGGTCGGGGCTGACCGGGTCGCACTTGGTGTAGCCGTTGACGAAGCGGGCGGCCGCGGCCATGGTGCCGGCCTTGGGCAGCTTCTGGAAGGCGGTCCCGTCCTTGGGTGCGTTCCCGTTGACCCCGCCGTCGGTGACGCCGCTCGTCCCGGTGTCGGCGCCGGAGCCGACGCCGCCGACGGTCGGGTTCGCGCCGCCTCCGCAGGCGGTGAGGGTGAGCAGCGCGGTGACGGCCGCGGCCGATGCCAGCAGTGTTCCGGTGCGCATGTGCGTGGTGACTCCCCCGTGAATGACCTTGATCGGCGGTGACTCTAGGTCGGCGATCATGTCCACGGCAAACTGGTCGCATACCCCGTTACCACTGGTCACCGCAAAGTCACGAGGGAAAGTTTGGAAAGGGGTAAACCGGACATGCCTTCGGTTTCCGCATACCGAAAGCCTCTCGGTCGAGCCTGCCGATTCCCGGCTGGGTGTCTGAGTGGACCTTTCATTAAGCTCTCATGAACTCTCTAGACCTCAAGATTCCAAGGCGTCGCCGCCCGTTCTCTTCCGGAGTCCGATCCTCCAGATGTGGAATGCGCACCATCTAACGTCCTGACCCATGACTCAGCTGGACGTTCGGCCTCAGGCCGGAGACACGGTAAGCGGCGTCGCCGACGGCGACGTTCGCGGCAAGGGACTCGGCAAGGGGTCCGTCGGGCTCGTGGGCAGTGCCGTCATCGGCATCTCCACCGTCGCCCCCGTCTACTGCCTGACCTCAACCCTCGGCTCCACTGCTGGCGAGGTCGGCATGCAGATGCCCGCGATCTTCCTCGCCGGCTTCCTCCCGATGCTCCTGGTCGCCTTCGCCTACCGCGAGCTCAACAAGGCCATGCCGGACTGCGGCACCTCCTTCACCTGGACCGTCAAGGCCTTCGGCCCCCGGATCGGCTGGATGTGCGGCTGGGGCCTGGTGATCGCCACGATCATCGTCCTCTCCAACCTCGCGGGCGTCGCCACCTCCTACTTCTGGCTGCTGGCCGGCGAGATCACGGGCAACCCGTCGATCGCCGCCCTGGACGACAACAAGCTCGTCCACATCGCCACCTGCCTGACCCTGATCGCCCTCGCGACCGCCATCAGCTACCGCGGCATGACCGCCACCAAGGGCGTCCAGTACGCCCTGGTCGGACTCCAGCTCGTCGTGCTGGCCGTCTTCGTCGTGATGGCCTTCCAGAAGGCCTCCGCCGGCACCTTCGACACCGGCCTGGACTTCTCCTGGTCCTGGATGAACCCCTTCGCGGTCGAGTCCATGGCGGCCTTCACCGCCGGACTCTCGCTCTCGATCTTCATGTACTGGGGTTGGGACGCGTGCCTGGCCACCAATGAGGAAACCACCGGCTCCACGAAGACCCCCGGCCGCGCCTCACTCATCGCGATGGTCGTGCTCGTCGGCTCCTACCTCGCCACCGGCGTCGCCGCCCAGATGGCCGTCGGCTCGGGCGGCGAAGGCCTCGGCCTCGCCAACGAGGAGACCTCCGACAACGTCTTCGCGGCCCTCGCCGGCCCGGTGATGGGCCCGGTCCTCGGCATCCTGCTCTTCGTCGCCGTCCTGGCCTCCGCCGCGGCCTCGTTGCAGACCACCTTCATCCCGGTGGCCCGCACGGTCCTCGCGATGTCGGCGTACGAGGCGCTGCCGCCCTCCTACGCCAAGGTCCACCCCACGTTCAAGACCCCGGGCCGCGCCACCGTCATGGCGGGCGCCGCCACCGGGCTCTTCTACACGGTGATGACCCTGGTCAGCGAGAACGTCCTGACCGACACGATCTTCGCGCTCGGCCTGATGATCTGCTTCTACTACTCGCTGACCGCCTTCGCCTGCGCCTGGTACTTCCGCGCCGAGCTGCGCCGCTCCTCCCGCGACCTGTTCTTCAAGGGAGTCTTCCCGGTCCTCGGCGGAGTCCTCCTGGCCGCGGTCTTCTGCAAGACCCTCTTCGACATGTGGGACCCGTCCTACGGATCCGGTTCCACCGTCCTCGGCGTCGGCGGCGTCTTCATCATCGGCGTCGGCCTGCTGGCCCTCGGCCTGGTGATCATGTTCGTCACCGAGCGCCGCAGCCCCGCCTTCTTCCGCGGCGAGGTCCTCACCAAGTCCACCCCGGCCCTGGTGGTCGAGGACTGACCCCAGCCGGAACCGCCGGAACCCGGCGGAGCCCCACCCGCGACGCCACCCGCGCGCCACCCGCCGAGTCATCCCCGCGGCCCCGGATCGATCCCCCCGATCCGGGGCCGCCGGCGTTCCCGGCGGTGACCTCGGGTGCGGGAGGTCGTTGGGCCGGGCATGACTGCCATGAAGCGCACCCTCGCCGCCCTGGTCCTGTCCGGGGGCGCCGCCCTCGCACTCGTTCCCGCCGCCGCGCACGCCGCCGACGAGCCGGCTGCCGGGGCGGCGCCGCTCGTCGGCCGCGTCGTCGACATCGCCGACCACCCCGCGCAGACCGTCCAGGACGCGAAGACGGCGGTCGCGGTGACCCAGGGGGCGGTCGGCTCCGCCACGAAGGCGACCGACAGCTCACTCGGGGGCGTCGGCTCCGCCCTGCCGAAGACCCCGAAGGTCGACTGATCCAGCCGGTACGGGGCCGGGCCGGGATTTCGGCCCGGCCCGCTCGTTGAACAGCGCATGATCCTCTGGTTGCTCAACAGCCTCAGCACGTTCGTCATCGCCGTCCTCCTCGTCGGCGGCCTCACCGGGCTCGCCGTGGCCGGGAGCGTGGCGGCCCGCCGCCGCTTCCCGCACCTGGCCCAGGGAGAACACAACGAGATGGTCGGGATCGCGCTCGGCATGTTCGGCGCGATCTACGGCATCATCCTCGCGTTCGTCGTCGTCACCCTGTGGACGCAGCTGGAAACCACCCAGGGCATCGTCGCCGCAGAGGCCAGTGACCTGGCGACCCTCGTGCGCAGCGCCGACGCCTTCCCCGCGGCCGACCGCGCGAGGGTGCACGCGGCCGTCGGCGCGTACTCGCACGCCGTCGTCGAGGTGCAGTGGCCCCTGATGCGCGAGGGCCGGCCCAGCTACGAGGCGACCGGCGCGCAGACGCACGCCCTGTACCAGGCCCTCATGGCCTACGAGCCGCAGGGACCCCGCGCCGAGACCTTCTACGGGGAGGCGGCCTCCAGCCTCAACGACCTCAACTCGCAGCGCCGGGCCCGGATCACGATGGCCGAGACCTCCCTGCCGGTCCTGCTGCAGGTGCTCGTGTACGGGGGCGCGCTCGTGATCGTCCCGCTCACCTTCCTCTTCGGGCTGCGCAGCCTGAAGATGCAACTGCTCTTCGTGTCGGCCGTCGCCGGACTGATCGGCTTCAGCCTGCTCCTGGTGGTGGCCCTGGACCGGCCCTTCGCGGGGGACCTGAGCGTGAGCCCCGCGCCCTACAAGGAGGCGGCGCTGGCGCGGTTCTGGACGGCCGACACCCCGGCGGATCAGCCCCAGGTGCGGGAGCAGAGCACCAGCCGGTAGCCGTCCGGGTCCTCGACGGTGACACCCCACTCGTCCCAGTACGGGTTGTGCGAGACGACCCGGGTCCCACCGTGCTCGACGAGGCGCTGCACCAGGGCCTCGTCGGGCTTCTCGCCGAGGTACAGCACGAACAGGTCGTCGACCGTGGGCGCGGGCACGACCGGGTTCGAGGCGTCCCGGGTGAGTTCGAAGTGCCATCCGCCCCCGGCCGGTCCGACCATCAGCAGGTCGTGCTCCCCGGGCACGGTCTCGGCGCTCCGCCACTGCACCTCCAACCCGAGCCCGTCGACGTAGAAACGCTCGGCGGCGCCCAGGTCCAGGGAGGGCCGGGCGACACGGACACGGGTACGTGAATCGATCATGCACGGCAGCGTACGGGCGGACCGAGCCCCCGTGGCCGGTAATCGTCCCGTCACCGGCCGCCGCGGATTCCGCTTGGGCGCGGCGGCCCTCCCCGCGCCGTGCGGCGCGGGCGGAGCAGGGTGTCCCCCTCACCTTCAGGGCAGGGTCGAATACCGGCCACATCCCTTCTGACCTGGGTAAATGTGCTTCGTGATGCGTGATGCATCGGCCTAAGATCGACTCTGCCGACGGCCCGCTCATGCCGCTTTTCGGGGGGAGCGGCATGGGCCGGAACAACCGTCTCAGGGTCCGTCCGGCCTCTGCTTCACACCGACACGGGGGAAACCGAACCATGCACAAGAACCTTCTGCGCGCCTCGGCTGTCAGCGCGGCGGCGATCGCCTTCTGCGGCGTCATCTCCGTCTCGCAGGCGAGCGCGGCGCAGACCTGCTCGACCGGCGGTACCAACGCCCGCATCCAGGTCATGACCGGGATCATTCCGGAGGCGCAGCTGTCCGTACCGACCTGCGTCGAGGCCGTCGCGGACGGCAAGGTCCGCGGCAAGGCCACCGTCAACTGGGGCTTCGTCAACGACGGCCAGTCCGACATGACCAGCAAGCGCTTCACCTCCTTCAAGGTGACGACGCGTCTGGAGAGCCGTGTCCCGGGTGGCACCGACGTCGTGGTCAACAGCAAGACCTGCGACATCACGGCCAACATCAACGCCACGCCCGAGAGCAGCTTCACCTGCCTGACCCCCGCGGTGACCCTGGACCCGAGCAAGCAGTGGTCCGGCGACGCGACCGTCGTCTACGATATCGAGGGCGACGGCAAGGGCCCCGTCACCTGGCAGCTCACGGGCTCGCCCCTGATGAGCTGACCCCGCTCCACGTCCCGGACCCGTCCGGGACGCAGACGCTCACCCGGTAGGTCGCCGGGTGGGTGAGGCGACCGCAGAACAGGTGGCCGGGGCCCTTCTCCGGCCGGTTCCGTTCCCGGTCGCGCTGCTGCCTCTGCTTGCGTTTGCGCCGGCCGGGCATGTGCGGCGGCCTCCGTGCGGGGTCACGGCCGCCATCGGGGGGCCTCCTCGTCCGGGGTGTCGGGGCCGGCGAAGTGGAACGGCACGCCGAGGTGGTCCGCCAGGGCGCGGCCCGCCTCGGCGGCGGCTTCGGCCGGGTCGCGGTCCCTGCGGCTGTAGACCGTGGCGAGGTGCCGCTCCTCGGCGGGACCGTCCGTGATCGCCAGGAGGTTCACGAACCAGTCGTGGACGGTGTCCCCGTCCCAAACGGCCTCGACCGCCACCACCCGCCCCGGCAGGCCGCCGGCGAGAGCGGCCAGGGACTCCAGGTCCAGCGGGCTCTCGGGCGTACGGGCGATCTTGTCGCCGTGGAAGACGTACCGCTCGTGGACCACCGTCTCGGCGTCGTGGAGGCCGATGCCGCGGGCCCGCCCGGCGTCCCAAACGAGCTTCACCGCCGGCAGGAGGCGGTCCTGCAGGACGTACCCGTCGACCTGGGCGCGGATTCCCGCCGGAAGCGCCTCCCAGAGGCCCCCGTCCTGCGCCGGGTCCTGCGTCTCCGTCTGCGTCTCCGCCTGCGTCTGCCTGCTGGGCATGCCGACCCGTCCCCCTCGATCCGTCCGGCTGTCATCGTCCACGGCGGCCGGCCCCGCCGTCGAGGGGATTTCTCCCGCCCCGGACGCGGACGGAATAGCTCCGTAAGCAGGGAGAGTTGCACGCCGCATGACGACCGACAGATTGACCGACGCCGACCGCTCGTTCCTCTTCGTCCTCGGCAGTTCCCGGCCGGACGGCAATACCGAGATCCTCGCCCGGGCAGCGGCGGAGCAGCTGCCCGCCGGTATCCCGCAGCGCTGGGTGGACCTGGCGAAGGACCCGCTGCCCGACTTCCAGGACGGCCGGCACGAGGACGGGACCTGGCCGATGAGCGAGCAGGAGGCGGAGCTGCGCCGCGCCACGATGGAGGCCACCGACATCGTCATCGCCTCGCCCCTGTACTGGTACGCGGTCTCCGCCCACACCAAGCGCTACCTCGACTACTGGTCCGGCTGGCTGGGAGTGCCCGGCCTGGACTTCAAGCAGCGGATGGGCGGCCGCACGCTGTGGGGCGTCACGGCGATGGCCGAGGAGGACGAGGACACCGCCGACGGCCTGATCACCAGCCTCAACAACACGGCCGCCTACTTGCGGATGCGCTTCGGAGGCGTCCTGCTCGGCAACGGCTCCCGGCCCGGCCAGGTGCGCGGCGACGAGCGTGCGATGACCCGCGCCAAGACCTTCTTCGAGCGCGAGGCCGCGCTCGCCCGGTTCCCCTCCGAGGAGGTGACCGGGGAGCGGTAGCCGCATCCGCTCAGCGGGCGCCCGTGACCCCGTCCAGGAACGCGGTCCAGACGCCGGGGGTGACGGCCAGCTCGGGGCCGGCCGTCACCTTGGAGTCCCGGACGTGCACGGCGTCGGGGCACGTGGCGACCTCGACGCAGTCGTCGCCTTCGCTGCCACTGTGCGTGGACTTGTGCCAGGAGAGGGCGACCTCGACGCAGCTGTCACCCTCGCTTCCGCTGTAGCTGCTCTTGAACCACCGCACATCGGAGCTGTTCACAGGGAACCTCGCATTCGCATCAACAGGCCCGTGCTGTCAGCAGGATTGAGGGCCTGGATGCGAAGTTTGGCATACCGCTGGTGGAGGACGCTGACGGCTTTCGGGTCGGAGATGACCTGGCCCGTCTTCTGGCCCTCGCTGTAGCCCAGCCACTCGTGTTCATCGGTTTCCAGGAGCCGGAAGGGGCCGTCGGTTCCCGCGTGAACCGGCTGGACCAGAGGCATGATCTGGATGTCGACGTTGGGGAGCTCTCCCCACTCCAGGAGGCGGTCGATCAGCTCCCGCGTGACCTGCGGCCCTCCCGTGCGCCGCTCGATCAGCGCCTGCTCGATGACGAAGCTGAAGAGGGCGTACGGGACGCGGTGCAGCAGCTTCTGGCGTTCCAGGCGGACCGAGACGCGGGCCTCCGCCTCCTCCGGGGTGGCCAGCGGCGGGACGTTGTCGATGAGGGCGCGGGCGTAGGACTCCGGTTGGAGAAGCCCCGGCACCGACCGGCACTCGTACGTGTTGAGGGTGACGGCCACTTCCTCCAGCTCCGCCCACCGCCGGAACCATGACGCCAGGCCGCGCCGCCGCGTCAGCTGCTTCGCCGCGATGCCGATGACGCCGAAGGTGTCCAGTACCGCCTCGGTCTTGTTCACGAACTTCTGCGACGGGTGGCGGCGGCCCTGCTCCACCGAGCCGACGTACTGGACCGAGTACCCGATCAGCGGCGCCAGTTGCTCCTGGGTCAGGCCGGCGCGTTTGCGGGAGGCCTTGACCGTCTCGCCGAAGCTGCGCAGGTTGTCGTCCGGCTCGACCTCGCCGTCACCGCTGTCGTCGGCACTCACCATGGCGGTCACCTCCCCGACAGTCAGGCTCACGCACCGTGACTCCGCCTGTCCAGGGAGTGCACTCGTACAGTTGATTTGTACGAGTCCGGGTGGTGTTGAACGAGCCTGGCCAGGCGGGATGTTGGCGGCATGACCGCACCTTCCGGCCGCGCCCGGACCCTCGTACGCGTGTTCACCCAGCGTTTCACCAGCACCCGTCGCGGGGCCCGGCTCGCGCGGCAGCTGGCCCTCGTCGAGCTCCACGACTGGGGCTTTCCCGAATCCACCGCGCTGTCCGCCGACGCCGGCCTCCTCGTGGCCGAACTCGCCGCCAACGCCGTCCGCCACGGCCGCGTCCCGGGGCGGGACTTCGAGCTGAAGCTGACGCTCCTGGAGGACTGCCTGCGCGTCGAGGTGTCCGACGCCCGCCGCGACCGCCGCCCGGCCGTCCGGCCGCACGCCTACCAGGCGGAATCCGGCTACGGCCTGCGCATCGTGGACGCCGTCGCCGCCGACTGGGGCGTCACGGAACGCATCGTCGGCAAGACGGTCTGGGCGGAGCTGAGCCGCCGGCGGTGCCCCCCTCCCGGGCTCATGTAGTGGACATATAAGCTCCGCCTGCCCGTCGTGTGATGGTCACCGGGCGGGGACGTGCTGAGCTGGGGGCTCCATGAGACTGCTGCCGTCGGGCAGAACAAGACGCGGGAGACCGGGGAGGGGCAGGGCCGCGATCACGTCCGGGGCGCTGCTGCTCGGCCTCCTGGCGTCGTTCACCGGTCAGACCGGAGCCGCTGCCGCGGCGACGCCGCCACCGGCTGCCACCGGTCCCGCTGCTGCCGCCGTTCCGGTGTCGGGGCCCGAGGCCGCCGTGCCGAAGACGGACCCGGCGGGCGACCGCGAGGCCGTGGTGCGCTCGCTCCAGCAGAGCGGCCAGGCAGCAGCCGGTGCCTGCCCGACGGCCCTGCAGCCGAGCACCATCGTCAACTGCGCGGTGGAGCCGAACACGACGGCGTCGTTCTCCATCGCGCTGTCCGCGCCCGACGTGGTCGTCCTGCAGCTCGCCACGTCGCCCGGGATCATCCGGCCCAAGCTGGTCTCGCCCACGGGCGCCACCGTGACCTGCGAGCACGTGCGGGGTGCGGGCGACTACGCCTACGGGGCGGTCCGCTGCCCCGCGGCCCAGGCGGGCACCTACACGATGAAGGTCGAGAACGGCACAAGTTCGCAGACCCAGATCTGGACCTCGTACCTGCCGCTTGCCTCGTTCACCGCCTGCAAGACCGTCGCTCCCGGCGACCGCAGGCTCGGCGCCCCCACGGTGTTCCAGGGCTCCCTGCCGGCCGGTTCGGCAGGTGACTGCTACGCGCTGGACCTGGCCGCGAACGACGTGCTCCGCAGCTACTCGTCCTCGAAGGACGTCCACCACAGCGTCTACGACGCGACCGGCAAGCAGATCTGCGCCAGCGTCTACGCCTGGCAGAACACCGGTAGCGTCGCGCTCGACTGCAAGCTCGCCGGAACCGCGCCGTTCCGGATGATGGCGATCAGCGCCTTCGGGGCGAGCCAGGCGGCCTACGACGTCACCCTGGCGCGGCTCTCCCGCCCGGAGGGCTGCGCGGTGGTGGAGCCGCTGGCGTTCGGGACCTCCCCGGACCTGGGCTCCACGGCGCGCTGCCGCACCCTGCGGGTCAACCAGCCCGCCTGGCACGCCTTCGGTCCGGTCGCGTCGGGTACGGCCCCCACCGGCACGCTGTTCGACACGGCCGGCGCCGTCGTCCCGGGACTCTGCCAGTACGGCGGATGCGACCTGCCCGCTGGCGACCACACGTGGGCGGCCACTCCCACACCCGAGGCCCCCGGCGCCTTCGGCATGGCACTCCACTCCGCCAAGGAGACCCGGGGCTGCACCGCCACCCACGACAACGGTCTCGTCGCCGGGCCGGCGACCGGCACCTTCGGCGGACCCGGGCAGCAGCTGTGCCTGACCCTGCCGACCGCCTCCGGCAAGGGCGTGTACCTGCTCGACCGGACGCCCGCCGGCGGGCAGGCCCTCAGCGCCGTGGTGTACGACGCGGCCGGCCTCAAGCAGTGCGAGTACTCCGGCTACCACCCGGTCTGCAAGCTGACCGGTACCGCGCCCTTCCGGGCCGTCCTGACCGGTACGCCGTCGCAGGCGTACGCGCTGGCGGTCCACCGGACCGGCGAGGCCGCGGGATGCGTGGCCTGGCCGCAGACCGGCTTCGACGGATCGGCGGGGGCGCAGGTGTCGCTGACCTCGGGCGGACGGCAGTCCTGCCTGAGCCTGCCTGCCGACAAGCACACGGCCGCCGAGGTACTGGCCTACTCCCAGCCCTTCAACCGGCAGTGGGCGACGTTCTACGTCGCCGACCCCGCGGGCAACGTCGCGTGCCTCGGCGGCGCGGTCCTGGCATGTCCCCTGACGCCCGGCACCCCGTACACCGTCATGCTGGTCGGACAGGCAGACACGTACAAGCTGGCACGGCGTGACGTCTCGGCGACGGCGAGCTGCACCGCCCCGGTGTCGACGAAGGTCGGCGGCCAGGCCACGTCCTTCGACCTGGGCTCGGCGCTCGACGCCCGCTGCCTGCGGGTGAGCGGCGCCGCCACCGACAAGTTCTGGCTGAGCGCCAGGACGGCCGGCGGCAAGGACGACCCCTCGGCGACGCTGCAGGTGGTCGACGCCGGTGGCAGGTACATGTGCGAGCAGTACACCGTGGCCTGCCGGGTCACCGGGTCCACCTCGTACGTCGCGATCGTCCACACCAAGAACCACGCGGGCAGCCCGGTCCACGCCGACGTGGACACCTGGAAGGTCGGCACGTCCGCGGGCTGGGCGCCGGAGTGCACCGCGAACCGGATCTCGGTGGCGGGCTTCCCGAACCGCAGCGGCGTGCTGACGGAGTCCTCCACCGCCTACTGCGCGGTGGTCGACATGAAGCCCTCGCAGAGTTTCGGCGTCGGCGTGCCGTTCACGACCAACGACCTCGCCAGCCAGGCCGCCCCCGAACGGAGCCTGCTGGGCCCCGGCGTATGGGAGGGCACCGGCACCACGTCCAAGTACGGGTGCGATGCGCACGGCCTCTGCTCCACCGAGAGCGATGCCCAGGCCGGCCAGGCAGTACTGCTGCTGAGTGCCGGCAGGACGGCCCTGCCGGTCGAATTCACCATGGGCGGATCCTGCGTCACGACGTGCAGTGGCCAGCAGCCCAGTCCGTGGGTGTCCGGGATCAGCCCGGCCACCGGTCCCGCGGGGACGAGGAACCAGGCGGTCGTGCACGGGCAGAACCTCACCCTCGGCACGGAACTCATGCTGATGCCCAGTGGCACACAGTACGAACAGGGCCCCTACCTGAAGCCGCTGTCCGTGAGCCCGGACGGGACCTCGATGAAGGTGCTCGTCGACACGACCGGCCTCCAGCCGGGTCTGTACGACGTGGGGCCCTTCATCGGACACAGGATCACCAAGGCGTACACGGTGACGGCGCCGCCGACGGCCGCCAAGAGCCGGTTCGTGCCGCACGGCCCGTCGCGGTTCCTGGACACGCGTGACGGCACGGGCGCGACGAAGCAGCGGGTCGGACCGGGTGGGGTCGTCACCCTGCAGGTCGCCGGTGTGAAGGGCGTTCCGGCGAGCGGGGTCACGGCCGTGGTCATGAACGTGACCGCTGTGCAGCCGACCGAGGCCGGGCACGTGATGGTGTACCCGAACGGGCAGCCCAAGCCCTCGGTGTCGAACCTGAACTTCGCGCCCGGGCAGATCGTGCCCAACCTGGTGACGGTGCCGGTGGTGAACGGCAAGGTCGACCTGCGCAACAACGCAGGATCGGTGGACCTGATCGCCGACGTCACCGGCTACTACACCGACCAGTCCGGGGCGGGCTCCGGGCTGAACCCGGTCACGCCGTCGCGGTTCCTGGACACGCGTGACGGCACGGGCGCGACGAAGCAGCGGGTCGGACCGGGTGGGGTCGTCACCCTGCAGGTGGCCGGTGTGAAGGGCGTTCCGGCGAGCGGCGTGACGGCCGTGGTCATGAACGTGACGGCGGTCCAGCCGACCGAGGCGGGCCATGTGACGGTCTACCCGAACGGGCAGGCGGCGCCGGGCGTTTCGAACCTCAACTTCACGCCCGGGCAGATCGTCCCGAACCTGGTGACCGTCCCGGTCGTCAACGGCAAGGTCGACCTGCGCAACAACTCCGGTTCGGTGGACCTGATCGCCGACGTCACCGGCTACTACGCGGCGCAAGGGTCGGCGTTCTCGGCCGGTGCGCCGGTTCGGCTGCTCGACACGCGGGACGGGACCGGCGCCCGCGCCGGAACCGTCGGCGGTGGCGGCATCGTCAGCCTGCAGGTGGCGGGCGTCGAGGGCGTGCCGCTCACGGGAGTGACCGCGGTGGTCCTGAACGTCACGGTCACCAACCCCTCCCAGGCCGGCCACCTCATCGTGCACCCACACGGCACCGGGCGGCCGAACGTGTCGAATCTCAACTACACGGCGGGGCAGACCGTCTCCAACCTGGTGGTCGTGCCGGTGGTGGACGGCCGGGTGACGTTCTTCAACAACTCCGGCGCCGTCGACGTGATCGCCGACCTGAACGGCTACTTCACGTCCTGAGATCCGCGCAGAAGTGATCCGGGGCCCGTCCGATCGCACGATCGGGCGGGCCCCGCTGCCGTACGTGAGCGCAGAGGTCAGAGGTACTGGGCGAAGTCGTCCAGGGCGCGCAGGATGTCCGGCTCGGGGGCCGAGGGGAGCTGGAGGACGACCTCCTCGATGCCGAGGTCGGCGTAGTGGGCGAGCTTGCCCGGGCTGGGGTGCACCGCGTACGGGACCACCTGGAGGGATTTCGGGTCGCGTCCGGCGGTCTCCCAGACCTGGCGCAGCACCGGGAGCGACTCGGTCAGGCCGCCGCCGCCGATCGGGAGCCAGCCGTCGGCGTGGTCGGCGATCGCGGTGAACAGCTTCGGGCCGGCCGCACCGCCGATGAGGGTGCGGGGGCCGTGCAGGGCTGAGCCGGGGCCGAGTTCGCGCGGGGCCTGGGCGGGCTTGGGGTGGGCGCTGCTGGCCTGGACGGAGCAGTACTGGCCCACGTACGCCGTCGGCTCCGGCGCCCACAGGGCGCGCATCAGGGCCATGCGGTCGCGGACCAGGTCGCGGCGGATGCGCCACTCGACGCCGTGGTCGGCGGCCTCCTCGACGTTCCAGCCGTAGCCGATGCCCAGGGTGAAGCGGCCGCCGGAGAGGTGGTCGAGGGTCGCGACCTGCTTCGCGAGGCCGATCGGGTCGTGCTGGGCGACCAGGGTGATGCCGGTGCCCAGGTGCAGGTGTGCGGTGACCGCGGCGGCCTGGCCGAGGGCGACGAAGGGGTCGAGGGTGCGGCCGTACATGTCGGGGAGTTCGCCGCCCATGGGCGCGGCGGTCTCGCGGGCGACCGGGATGTGGGTGTGCTCCGGCAGGTAGAGGCCCGAGAAGCCGCGCTCCTCCAGACTGCGGGCGAGACGGACGGGGGAGACGGAGCGGTCGGTGAGGAAGACGGTCGTGGCGATCCGCATGTGTGCTGGCACCTCCGGCGGCCGGGACGTGGGAACGCCACGGTACGGTCTCGGGCCGTGGTTGTTGAGAGGGCGTCAGGTCCTGGGGGTGCCCGTCAGCCGCGCGGGTAGCGGGCGAGCCAGCCGGGGGAGGAGGCCGATGGGCTGTGCAGGGTCGGGCCCTGGGTCATCTCCAGGGCGAAGTCGTCGCACAGTTCGAGGAGCGTGGCACGGCCTTCGAGCTCCGCGAGCCAGGCGGGCGGGAGGGCGGTCTCGCCGTGCAGCGCGCCGAGCAGTGCCCCGCAGAGGGTGCCGGTGGCGGCGGAGTCGCCGCCGTGGTTGACGGCGAGGCGCAGGCCGTGGGCGACGTCCTCGGCGACGAGGGCGCAGTAGACGGCGACGGCGAGGGCGTCGGAGGCGTCGGGGGCGGAGGTCGCGCCGGGCGCGCCGGGTGCGCCGGGCGCGCCGGGTGCGCCGGTCGGGCCGGTCGGGCCGGGCGTCCCGGGAGCGGACTTGCCGGCGGTGAGCGCTTCGACGGTGTCGGGGCCGGGCGGGCCCTGGGTGACCGCCGACATGGCGCGCTGGAGGGCGTCGGTGACGGGCTGGTGGCCGGGGCGCGCCCCCAGCAGTCCCAGGGCGCGCCGGACGGCGGCGTCGGGGGAGTCGCCGCGGGTCAGACCGTGGACGATGACGGCGAGCGCGCCGGCCGAGAGGTGGGCGGTGGGATGGCCGTGGCTCTGCGCGGCGCATTCGACGCTGAGCTGGAGGACGAGAGCGGGCTCCCAGCCGACCAGCAGCCCGAAGGGGGCCGAGCGGGCGGCGGCGGCCGCGCCGCGGGCGGTCGGGTTCTTGGGCTGGTCGAGGGTGGCGAGGACGTTGTCGCCGAAGCCGGTCAGGCAGGCGCGATCCGGGTTGCGGCGGGCGTAGAGCCACTCCTGCTGCGCGAGCCAGCCGTTGTCCTCGCGGCGCTCGTCGGGGCCCCAGTCGTGCTGGGTCGCCGCCCAGCGGCGGTACGCGCGGTGCACGTCGGTGGGCGGGTGCCAGACGCCCGTGTCCCGGCGTACGTGGGCCCGTATCAGCCCGTCCACGGTGAAGAGGCTGAGCTGGGTGGCGGCGGTGATCCGGCCGCGGCGGCCGTGCGCGACGGCGGGGCCGGTCAGACCGTCGGGGCCGTGCGCCTCGCGGACGGCGTCGAGGGAGAGGCCCGCGAGGGGCGCGCCGAGGGCGTCGCCGAGGGCCGCGCCGAGGAGCGTGCCGCGGATGCGGCTGCGGAAGTCCTGCTGCTCGATGCGGCCCCAGAGGCCGGTGACGATCCCCCGCCCGAGCGTCCTGCCTCCGGCGGGGCCGCCGGAATCCCCCGGCCCGCCCCCCGGCCGCCCCCCGGCCGGTCCGGCCGCGCCGCCCCCGGCCGCCGGGGCGGGGCCCGGACCCGCTGAGCCGCCCGGCTGCCCCTGGCCTCCGGCCGGTCCGAGGCCCAGGTGCGCTGCGCCGCCCGGCTGCCCCTGGCCTCCGGCCGGGCCGGCTTCGGCGGGAGCGGGACCCATCTGGGCCGGGCCCGCTACGCCGCCCGGCTGTCCGTGGCCTGCGGCCGGGACCGGGACCGGGGCCGGCACCGGGCCGGGCTGCTCCGGGCCTGCGGCTGGGGGGGAGCCCGTGGGGGTCTGGTCGGAGGACGGGCCTGCGGTTGAGGCGGGGATCGCGTAACCCCGGCCTGCGGCCGGGTTCGCGCGAGCCGCGTGGGCGTTGCCGTTCGTGCCGTCGTTCGTACCGATCACGTCGTCCCCCCGGGCCGATGGCCGCCGAGCATACGAAATCCGCACTGTAGTGGACAGGTTCGATCGGATCCGGAGGCGGTCCGCCAAGCGAACAGTTCCGGCCGCCACCTGGCCGGTGCCACGTTTTGCCACTCACCTACCGGGATCATGCGCCGTTCTCCGGCGGCGGGGAGGGGGCCCGCGCCACGGGCCCCCTCCGCCGCGCTCAGTCCAGTACCGGCAGCAGCTCCGGCAGGTGCCCGTCCGATGCGCGGGCCGCCTGCTGCCGCTCCTGCGGCACCTCCCCGTACAGCGTCGTACGGGGCTTCGCGGGACGGCCCGCCGCCTCCGCGACCGCGACCAGGTCCTGGACCGACTTGTACGAGCCGTAACTCGACCCGGCCATCCGGGAAATGGTCTCCTCCATCAGCGTCCCGCCCAGGTCGTTCGCCCCGGAGCGGAGCATCTCCGCCGCGCCCTCGCTGCCCAGCTTCACCCAACTGGTCTGGATGTTGGGGATGTGCGGGTGCAGCAGCAGCCGGGCCATCGCCGTCACCGCGCGGTTGTCGCGGACCGTCGGGCCGGGCCGGGAGATGCCCGCCAGGTACACGGGGGCGTTGGTGTGGATGAAGGGGAGCGTGACGAACTCCGTGAAACCGCCCGTCCGTTCCTGGATGCGGGCCAGCGTGCGGAAGTGGCCGAGCCAGTGCCGGGGCTGGTCCACGTGCCCGTACATCATCGTGGACGAGGAGCGGATCCCCAGCTCGTGCGCGGTGCTCACCACGTCGATCCAGTCCGCCGTCGGCAGCTTGCCCTTGGTCAGGACCCAGCGCACCTCGTCGTCCAGGATCTCCGCCGCCGTCCCCGGGATCGAGTCCAGGCCGGCCTCCTTGGCCGCCGTCAGCCAGTCCCGTACTGACATGCCCGTGCGGGTCGCGCCGTTGACGACCTCCATCGGCGAGAAGGCGTGCACGTGCATGCCCGGCACCCGCTGCTTGACCGCCCGCGCGATGTCGAAGTACGCGGTCCCCGGCAGGTCGGGGTGGATACCGCCCTGCATGCACACCTCGACCGCGCCGACGTCCCAGGCCTGGGCGGCCCGGTCGGCGACCTGGTCGAGGGAGAGGGTGTAGGCGTCGGCGTCCGTACGGCGCTGCGCGAAGGCGCAGAAACGGCAGCCGGTGTAACAGACGTTGGTGAAGTTGATGTTCCGCGTGACGATGTAGGTGACGTCCTCGCCGACGACCGACTTGCGCAGGTCGTCCGCGATCCGGCACAGGGCGTCGAGGGCCGGCCCGTCCGCGTGCAGCAGCGCGAGCGCCTGCGCGTCGGTGAGCTTCTGCGGGTCTTCGGCGGCCTGCGCCAGGGCGGCCCGTACGTCGGTGTCGATGCGCTCGGGCACCATGCCCGGCGCGGCCGCTTCGCGCAGGGCCTCCCAGTCGCCGTAGACGTGGTCGAAGTCCTCGCGCCGGTCGGTGGTGCGGCCCTCGGTGTCGATGGCGGTGTGCAGGTCCGTACGTCCGGTGCCGGTGCGCCCGTACGCGGCGAAGCCCTCGTCGGGCTCCTGCCAGGGGCGGCCCACGAGGGCCGCGGACTCGTCCGCCAGGCCGGTCTCCGCGTCGGCCAGCGCCCGTACGTGCGGCAGCAGGCGCGGGTCCAGCCAGGGCTCGCCGCGCTGGAGGAACTCCGGGTAGATGGTGAGGCGCTCGCGCAGCTCGAAGCCGGCGGCCGCGGTCCGCGCGGCCAACTCCTCGATGTGCGGCCAGGGGCGCTCGGGGTTGACGTGGTCGGGGGTCAGCGGGGAGACGCCGCCCCAGTCGTCGATGCCCGCGCCGATGAGCAGGGCGTACTCGGCGTCCACCAGGTTCGGCGGGGCCTGGATGCGGGCGCTCGGGCCCAGGATGTGGCGGGCGACGGCGATGGCCGCGGCCAGCTCCTCCAGCTCCGCGTCCGGCATGCCGCGCATGGCGGTGTCCGGCTTGGCGCGGAAGTTCTGGACGATGACCTCCTGGATGCCGTGGTAGCTGCGCTGGATCCGCCGGAGCTCGAAGAACGCCTCGGCCCGCTCCTCGTAGGACTCGCCGATCCCGATCAGCACCCCGGTGGTGAAGGGGACGTTGGAGCGGCCCGCGTCCTCCAGCACCCGCAGCCGGACCGCCGGATCCTTGTCGGGGGAGCCGTGGTGGGGGCCGCCGGGCTCGGACCACAGGCGGGTGGCGGTGGTCTCCAGCATCATGCCCATGGACGGGGCGACGGGCTTCAGGCGCTGGAGTTCGGACCACGACATGACACCGGGGTTGAGGTGCGGCAGCAGCCCCGTCTCCTCCAGGACGCGGATCGCCATGGCGCGGACGTAGGCGAGGGTGTCGTCGTAGCCGTGCGCGTCGAGCCACTCGCGGGCCTCGGGCCAGCGGTCCTCGGGTCGGTCGCCGAGGGTGAAGAGGGCCTCCTTGCATCCCATCGCCGCACCCCTGCGGGCGATGTCGAGGACCTCGTCGGGGGACAGGTACATGCCGTGTCCGTCCCGGCGGAGCTTGCCGGGGACGGTGACGAAGGTGCAGTAGTGGCACTTGTCGCGGCAGAGGCGGGTGAGGGGGATGAAGACCTTGCGCGAGTACGTGATGACACCGGGCCGCCCGGCGGCGGCGAGCCCGGCGTCCCTGACGCGAGCGGCGGAGGCGGCGAGGTCGGTGAGGGCCTCGCCGCGCGCCTGGAGGAGTACGGCCGCCTCGGCCGCGTCGAGCGCGACGCCGTCTCGGGCCCGTCGCAGCGCGCGGCGCATCGCGTTTTCGGTCGGAGCGTCACTCGGAGTGGTCATGTGGTGAGCATACGATCCGTGGGCGCCGCGGTGGAGTCCGTCATCTCATCAGCTCACCGGCGTTGACCAGCAACGATTGGCCGGTAATCGCCCGGGCGCGGTCGGAGGCGAGGAAGACGGCGGCGTCGGCGACGTCCCCGTCGGTGGCGAGCTCGGGCAGGGCCATGCGCTCGGTGAGGCGGGCGTGCACCTCGGCCTCGGGGACGCCTTCGGTGTGGGCGGTGAAGGTGACGAAGGCCTGTACGGGCGGGCCCCACATCCAGCCGGGAAGCACGGTGTTGACGCGGATCCGGTGCGGGCCGAGTTCGCGGGCCATGGAGTACATGGCGGAGGTCAGGGCCCCCTTGGAGGCGGCGTAGGCGGCCTGCTGGACCTCGTTGGGCGCGGCGACGGCGGACTGCGTCCCGATGATCACGACGGCTCCGCCGTTCTCCTTGAGGGCGGGGAGGCAGGCCCGCGTCATGCGCAGGGTGCCGAGCAGGTTGACGTCGATGATCTGCTGCCAGGTCCCGAAGTCGGCGTCCTCAAGCCCCCCGAAGTACGAGTCCCAGGCGGCGACGTGCACGACGGCGTCGACGCCCCCGAACCGCTCCCGCGCGAGGGCGGCGAGGGCCTCGCACCGCGCCTCGTCGCCGATGTCGGTGGCCAGGTGGGCGGTGTGGGTGCCCTCGGGGTCGATCTCGGCGGCGGACTTGGCGAGATTCGCCTCGGTCCGCGCCCCGAGCACGGCGTTTCCGCCGTCCCGCACGACGGCGGCGGCCACCTGGTGCCCGAGCCCGGCCCCGACGCCGGAGACGATGACGGTCTTCCCTCGCAACAGCACGACGTACCTCCAGGGCGGGCGGGGCGTATCTGACGGCGCGTCAGGCTACGACGTGGGTGCGGCGGTGTGAAGGGGTTTCGCCGAGTGGCGGGGGCAGCGCCGGAGCCCGCCGGGGCGGGCGCGGCGCCGCCGTCGATCCCCGGCCCCGCCGATCCGCCCGAGCGCGGTCAAGGAACGAGCAATGTGCGGGGGCGGCGGTGGCTGCGCCGGCGGGCCGGGGGTGGGTGTTCGGGGGATGATCGGATGGGAACGCATCCTGGTGGGGACGATCCGCCGCGCCAGGGCCCGGTCGGAGGACGTGAGGACCATGTCGCTCTCGCACCCCGCCGGCGTGCCGCCGCGCGCCCGGCTGTTCGCTCTGCTGGCGCTGGTCGGTGCGCTGGGCGCGGTCGTGGTGCTGGTGGCGGCCGGCGCGGGCGGCGGGCTGGTCGTCGTCGTGGTCGGGGTGGCCGGCGCGGCGCTCACCGCCATGGGTACCTGGTGGGCGGTCGCCCACCGCGGAGCGGTCCGGCTGGCCGGGGCCGCGCTGGCCGTGGCCGCGCCGGTGGCCGTCCTCGTCATCTATGCCCGCGCCGACCTGTGGCCGACGGCGCTGGCCGCCATCGTGGTGTGGGCGGCCGCCGTGGTGTGCGCGCGGACGGCGCTGCGCGCCGCCCGGCCCCCCGCCGGCATGCGGGCGGTCGCCGCCGAACGCCCCCGGCGCCCCGTGCTGATCATGAACCCGAAGTCCGGCGGCGGGAAGGTCGGCCGTTTCGGCCTCGTCGAGAAGGGCGAGGCGCTGGGCGCCCGGGTGGTGCTGCTGGACCCGGAGGCCGTGACCGACGTCGCCGCCGTCGCCCGCCGGGCGGTGGCCGAGGGGGCGGACCTGCTCGGGGTGGCGGGCGGCGACGGCACCCAGGCCCGGGTGGCCGAGGTGGCGGCCGAGCACGGGCTGCCGTTCCTGGTGGTCTGCGCCGGTACGAGGAACCACTTCGCCATGGACCTCGGCCTGGACCGCGAGGACCCGGCCCGGTGCCTGGACGCGCTGGCGGACGGCGAGGAGCTCAGGGTCGACCTCGGTTTCGTAGGGGGCCGCGCCTTCGTGAACACGGCCTCCTTCGGCGTCTACGCGGAGGTCGTGCAGCGCCCGGAGTACCGGGACGCCAAGGCGGACTCGGCGCTGAACGCACTGCCCGACCTGCTGCTCGGGTACGCCGGCCGCACCCTCGAAGCGGCGACCGACGAGATGCGCCTGGAAGCCCAGCAGGCGCTGCTGATCAGCAACAACCCCTACTCGTCCCCCGAACCGATGGCCGTCGGCGCCCGCCGGGCCCGCCTCGACCTCGGCGTACTGGGCGTCGTCGGCATCCGGGTGAACAACGCCGCGCAGGCGGCCGACGTGGCGCTGCGCGGCGCACGGGCGGCGGGTCTGCACGTCCTGACCTCCCGGCAGGTCGTCATCGGGTCGGAGGCGGAGAGCATCCCGGTCGCCGTCGACGGCGAGGGCCTGACGATGCCCACGCCCGTCACCTGTTCCATCCGCCCGGGCGCCCTGCGCGTACTGGTGCCGAGGGAACGTCCGGGCGCTCCGGCGGCCGGTCCGCCGATGCGGTGGCGCCACGTCCTCGCGCTGGCCTTCGACCGGACGCGGCCGCAGTGACTGCACACGCCCGCAGGAGCGCCCCGGGATGCCCGGCCCCCGCTACGGCGTCACAATGAGCCTTACCTGGTGATCCCGCTGTTCCCGCTGGTCGTGGCGGATAGGAGACAGCCGTGAAGGACCTCAAGTTCGAGCAGAAGAGTTCCCTTTCGCGCCTCGAGGCCGCCGATCAGCTCTCCGCCCTCGCGGAGGCGCTGCGGCACGGCGGCAACGCCGAACTGGAACTCGGCCCCGGCACGATGAGCCTGCGGGTCCCCGACGAACTCCGTACCGAGATCGAGGTCGAGGTCGGCGACGGGGAGATCGAGATGGAGATCGAGCTCAAGTGGCCCACCGCCACCTCGCGGCCCGGGGCCGCGTCGTAGTGGTCCCGGTCGGCGGCCGTCCGGAGCCCGGTTCGGAGCCCGGTCCGGAGCCCGGTCCGGAGCCCGGTCCAGAGCGCGGCCGGGAGCCCCGCCCGGAGCGCGGCCGGGAGCCCCGCCCGGAGCGCGGCCGGGAGCCCCGCCCGGAGCGGGCCCTGGAGGAGGCCTCGTACGAGGCTTCGTACGAAGCCTCGGAAGGTGCTGGCGAAAGCGCTTCGCAAGGCGCTTCGCCAGGCGCTGCGGAGAAGATCCGCGGCGACTACGCGGGCGCCGTCTACGGCTCGCTGCTCGCAGCCTCCGTCGTCGTCGGCGCCGGGACGCTCGGCTCGTACCCCCGGCTGCAGCTCATCGTGCTGCTGCTGGGCACCGCAGTCGTCTTCTGGGCCGCCCACGTCTTCGCCCGCCACTTCGGCGCCCGCCTGGCGGGCCGGCTGAGCTGGAGCGTGGTCCGACGCACCGCCCGGGAGGAGCGCCCGATCATCGAGGCGGCCGTCCCGCCGGCCGTCGCCGTGGCCGTCACCCCGCTGTTCGACTTGGGGCCGCAGGGCACCGTGTGGCTGGCCCTGCTGGTCGCCCTGGCCGGTCAGGTCGGCTGGGCCACCGTGGCCGCCCAACGCGCTGGCGCCTCGCGCCGCCTGATGGCGGTCGCCGGTGTGGTCAACCTCCTCCTCGGACTGGTCATCGTGCTGCTCAAGGTCGCACTCCAGCACTGACCGCCGTGACCCGGCGCGGGCCGACGTCGCCGTACTCCGCCAGCGCCGCGCCGAGCCGGCCGACCCCCTCGGTGATCTCCCGCGGGGTGTGCGTGGTGAAGGACAGGCGCAGCGTGCGGGGATCCGGGGCGCCCGTGTAGAAGGGGGCGCCCGGGACGAAGGCGACGCCGTGCGCCACGGCCGTGCTCAGCAGGGCCGTCGCGTCGTGGTCCTCCGGGAGCCGGGCCCACACGAACATGCCGCCCTCGGGCAGGTTCCAGTCGCAGTCCGCCGACAGGGTCCGGCTCAGGGCGTCCTGCAGGGCGTCGCGCCGCTCGCGGTACGCGCCGCGCACGGTGGCTATGTGCGCGTCCAGGTCCACCGTCGCGAGGTAGTGCGCCGCAGCCAGCTGGTCGAGCGTGGAGGTGTGCAGGTCCGCCGCCTGCTTCGCGACCACCGCGGCCCGCAGGAGCGCCGCCGGCGCCCGCAGCCAGCCCAGCCGCAGCCCCGGCGCCATGATCTTCGAGAAGCTGCCCAGCAGGGCCGTGCGGTCCTGCGCGCCCGGGTGGGCGGCGAGCCACGGGAGGTCGTCGCCCTCGTAGCGCAGGTCCCCGTACGGGTCGTCCTCCACCAGCCACAGACCGAGGCGGGCCGCGACCTCGGCGACCGCCGCACGGCGGGCGGCCGGCAGCGTGCGCCCCGTCGGGTTCTGGAAGGTGGGGACCGTGTAGAGCAGCTTCGGCCGCTCCCGCGCGACGAGTTCCGCCAGGGCGTCCGGCAGCACGCCCTCGTCGTCGCAGGGGACGGCCACCACCCGCGCCCCCGCCAGGCCGAAGCACTGGAGCGCGGCGAGGTAGGTGGGGTTCTCGACCAGCACCACGTCGCCCGGCTCGATCAGGGCCGCGGCGATGAGGGTGAGGGCCTGCTGGGAGCCGGTGGTGACGAGTACGTCGTCCGCGCCGGTCGGCAGCCCGCGCGCCGTGGCCCGCGCCGCGACCGCGGCGCGCAGCTCCGGCGCGCCCTCGGTGGTCGAGTACTGCAGCGCGCGGCGCGCCGACACGCGAAGGCGGCGTCGTACGCGGCGCGCAGGCCCTCGGTGTCGAAGAGCTCGGGCGCGGGGAGGCCGCCGGCGAAGGAGATGATCCCGGGCCGCTGCGTGAGCGCGAGGATCTCGCGTACGGGGGAGCCCTCGACCGAGGTGGCGCGGGCGGCGAACGCGGGCGGTGCGGCGGCGGGGGTGACAGCGGCGGTGACGGGGGCGGTGACGGCGGCGACAGCGGGCACGGGAGCTCCTCGGGGAGACGGGTGCGCGCATCGTAGCGACAGAAACTTGTAGAGGGCATGGATATATCACGAGGCGGACACCCGGGCTTCGCTCTCCCCGACTCGCCCCGCCCTCTCCCGATCTGACGTCACATCAGTTAGACCGTTCCCATGACGACAGCAGAGCAGGACCCGCAGCAGGACACCGGCACCCGCGTCGACGACTACGCCGAGCTGGCGGCCGTCGGCCCCTACGGCGTCCGCCCCGGCCATGCGCTGATCACCATGGTGGAGCCGCACCCGGGCCACGAGTACGCGTACAACCGCTGGTACGAGGACGACCACTACTACGCCGGTGCCATGGCCATGCCCTGGATGTACGCGGGCCGCCGCTGGGTGGCCACCCGCGAGCTCCAGGAACTGCGCTACCCCGAGAAGTCGGCCGTTGCCCAGCCCGTCACCGCCGGCTGCTACATATCGACGTACTGGGTCACCGAGGGCCGCTACGACGAGCACATGAAGTGGACCGTCGCCATCAACAAGCGGCTCAACCGCGACGGCCGCGTCTACCAGGACCGGACCCACGTCTTCACGGCCTTCCAGGACCACGCGGCCACCGTCTACCGCGACGGCGCCGCCGGCCCGCGGGACTACCACGCGCTCGACCACCCGTACGCCGGGCTGGTGGTGCAGGTGGTCGACGCCGACGGGCCCGGGCAGCGGGGAGAGTTGCTGGAATGGCTGCGCTCACGCGCCCTGCCGAAGCGGCTGCACGGCTCCCCGGTGGCGATGGTGACCGCCTTCCGGCCGACACCGCTGCCAGGTGACCGGATGGCGTACGTCAAGCAGGTGGAGGGGGTCGACACGCGCCTGACGCTGCTGTGGTTCCTGGAGGAGGACCCCCGGGCCTGCTGGGACCGCTTCCAGGCGCTGGACGCGGAGGTCGCGGAGACGGGCCTGGGGCGGGTGGAGCTCGTGGCTCCGTTCATCCCGACGGTGCCGGGGACGGACCGTTACGTCGACCAGCTGCGCTGACTGGGCGACCGACCGGCTGACCGACCGACCCACCGGCGGACCGACCGGCCGTGCCGTCGGTCGGAGGCGGGCATGGCCGAGCCCCCTCGGCCAAGACGGCGGACCGGTCGAGAGGGCTCCAGTCGGGACGGTCGGGACGCGTCGTGATCTTCAGGTGAGGCGTCCCAGCCGGCCTTCGGTGACATCGGTGACGAAGGAGGTCCACGAGCCGGGCGCGAAGGTGAGGGACGGGCCGTCCTGCACCTTCGAGTCGCGTACGGCGATCGCCTCCATGACGGGGGACTTGACCTCGACGCAGGCGCCGTTGGCGGAGTAGGAGGACTTGACCCAGTTGTCGTTGGCGCCCTGGCGAATAGCCATGTTTCTCTCCGGTGAGCGAGTAGTTCCGGTGTCTTGTCGGCCATTTCCGGCTGACGTGATCGACGCTACCCGCAGCTCTTGACGGGTGAAGGAAGCATTCACCCGACCGAGTGGCATATTCCATTCAAGCCTTCTGTGGCCGGGGATCGACGGTGTACGGTGCCGCCCCCGCGCCCGCCCGCACCGTGTGCCACAGGCGCTATTCCCCTTTGTCCGCATATTCGTTGATGATGCCCAGGATGAACTCACGTGTCCGGTCGACGCCCAGGGCCTGGGCGCGCAGGTGCTCGTACATCACGCTGTACTTCTGGACGTCGTTGGCCTTCTCCAGATACAGGTCGCTCGTCACGCCCTCGATGTAGACGACCGTCGAGTCGGACGCGTCCGGGAACTCCAGGATCGCGTACTGGCCGTTCACGCCGGGGTGCGCGCCCAGCTCGAAGGGCATCACCTGCACCGTGACGTGCGGCTGCTCCGACTGCTCTATCAAGTACTCCAGCTGTCGGATCATCAGTTGGACGTCGCCCACGTGCCGGCGCAGCGCCGCCTCGTCGATGACCGCCCACAGGCGCAGCGGGCCGAGGTCCGGGTTGTTGTTCTCGGTCTCGGAGAGCCGCTTCTGGCGGTGCATCCGGACCTGGACGCGCTTGTCCACGTCGGCCGGGGCGGTCTCCGGCCACGCGCCGCGGACGAGGGCCTGGGCGTACTCCGTGGTCTGGAGCAGCCCGGGGATCACGAGGGGCTCGTACGTGCGCAGGCTGGCGGCGTCCGTCTCCAGCCCGATGTAGACGCTGTACGGGATGTCACCGAAGGCGTGCCACCAGCCCTGCTGGCGGGAGTCCTTCGCCATCTGCATGAGGGAGTCGATGAGCCGGCGGTCCTCGACCTCGTACACGTCGCACAGGTCGCGGACATCGCGCTGGCTGATGGAACGGCGGCCGTTCTCCAGTCGGCTGATCTTCGACTGGGAGACGAGGAGGCGTTCGGCGACCTGTTCGGCCGTCATGCCCTTGTCCTCGCGGAGCTTGCGCAGCTCCATGCCCAGTCGGCGGCGTCGGACGGTGGGATTGACATTGGACGCCACGTGAACGGCACCTCCGCCTTCTTCTGTCGTGCAGCTGTCTCTCTGCGTGGCTGATGTTCAGCAGACTGCCACCGAAGCGGGCGGCGCCGCTGGGGAACGGCAGGGAAACACAGACGCGCGGGGTGGCGGAGCCGGCGGACCGGCTCCGCCACCCCGCGCGCTGGCGGCTCGGTGCAGCGGTGCTGTGGTGGAGCGGTGGAACTGTGGATCGGTGCTGCGGTGCTGCGGTGGAGCGGTGCTGCCGTGGAGCTGTGGAACGGGGGACCCGGGAATCTGTCCGGGCCGCACCGGGGGTGGATCAGTGCGCGGCCGCGCGGGCCATCGCACCCGTGCGGCGCGGCTGCAGCGGCATGCCGCCCGCCGTGGGCCGGGCCTGCGGTGCCGGTGGCCGGTCCCGGCGTGGCTGTGCGGCCACACCGTTCTGGACGTCCATCACGGCGTGCGCCACGAGTCCGCCCATCGGGTCGTGCCTGATCAGGTCCCGCAGCCGGGACCTGGACGAGCGCCCCTCGTTGCCGGGGTACAGGTGCTTGCCGAGTCCGACCGCGTGGGCCAGCGCGGCGAGCGCCGCGGTCCGCGGGTCCGGCGGTACGCCGGTGCGGATCGCACTGTCGAGCCGGGCTCGGATCTCCCGGCTGATCTCCGTGTCCGTCGCCTGGTAGCGAGTCGTCGGCAACACCCCGCACATCTGTCCCGCAACGGCATGGACCATGCCGCAGCGCTCCAGGTGCGCGAGGTAAATCTGACGAAGCCCCAGCCGGGGTCCGCCGATCCAGTGGACGGCCCGTACCGGGCTGCCGCGCCTGCGCAGCAGTTCCAGTGCGGAGTCCAGAGTCGGATCTCCTGTCGGCCGTGGCATCACCACGGCGATACGATCCCCATCAGGGGCTATCCGTCCTGCCAGAGCCAGCTCCACTAGCTGTGCCCCGGCCAGGCCGAGGTCGAGCGACTGCGGCTGCGCCGTGGTACCCGTGGCCGGGTCCAAGGCGAGCAGCAGAAGCTCCTCCGGAATTGTTCTGCGGCTCCTGCCCATCCATGCCTCCCCGCGTGGATGAGTGACAGGGTGACGCCTCTCACATTCATCTGTCGAGAGCGCGTGGCCGCTTTGTGGGGGAACCCGCAGCTATGTCGTTCTCGTCTGGCACGGGGGCGATGCTCCCTAGACGGGACACTGTTAGACATTCGGACAGCCGAACGTGGCGGCGATGAGGAGGAGCGGTGGCGGGCGAGTCCCCCGACAAGTCGGTAGATGAAGGAACGCCGGGGGCGGCGGCGGAGTCGTCCGCGGAGCGCGACCCGAGGCTCTCGGTGTTCCGGCCGAGGGAATCCGCGGACGGTGCCGGGGTCGCCCGTAAGGGCGAAAGCGGTGCCGAGGCGGATGCCGAGGCCGGCGGCGGCGACGCGGCCGAGGCCGATGCCGAGTCCGGCGCCGCCGCCGGTGCCGAGTCCGGCGGGCGGGATGCGCTGCGCGAGGCGGTGGCGGCATGGGTCGCCACCACGGAGGAGGCCACCGAGGGTCCGTCTTCCGGCGGGCCGAAGCCCGGCTCCGCCGGGCCGGCGGACAGCGAGCGCACCGCTGCGTCTGCCGCGGCCGGTTCCGCTTCTGGTGAGCCGAAGCCTGCGGCTGCGGCCGGCGAGCGCCTCGGCTCCGTCGGCGCGGACAGGTCGTCGGACAAGACCGACGCACGTTCCGCCGCGTCGAAGCCTGAGGCCGGGGACACCGCCCGCAGCGGCTCCGCCGAGGCGGGCAGGTCGTCGGGCGACGGTGCCGGGCGTTCCGCCGCGTCCCGCGAGGGTGGTTCCGCTTCCGGTGAGGCGAAGGCTGAAGCCGGGGATACCGACCGCGCTGGCTCTGCCGAGGCGGGCAGGTCGTCGGGCGGCGGCGCCGGGCGTTCCGCTGCGTCCCGCGAGGGTGGTTCCGCTTCCGGTGAGGCGAAGGCTGAAGCCGGGGACACCGACCGCGCTGGCTCTGCCGAGGCGGGCAGGGCGTCGGGCGGCGGCGCCGGGCGTTCCGCTGCGTCCCGCGAGGCGAAGCCTGAGGCCGGGGGCACTGACCGCAGCGGCTCCGCCGAGGCGGGTAGGACGTCGGGCGAGGGCGCCGGGCGTTCCGCCGGGTCCCGCGGGTCCGGTTCCGCTTCCGGTGAGGTGAGGCCCGCTGCCGCGGACACCGACCGCATCGGCGGCGCGGGTGGGGGCGAGTCGAAGCCCGCGGCTTCGGACGCCGAGTCGGCGGACAGTGAGCGCACGGCCGTGTTCCGCGCCGTGAAGCCCGCCTCCGCCGGGACCGGCTCCGGCGGGGCGAAGTCCGCAGGCGTGCGGCTGCCGAAGGGGCCGGCCCCGGCCGCGCCCTCGAAGCCTGCTGACGATGAACCCGCGGACAGCGAGCGCACCGCCGTCTTCCGCGCTGTGAAGCCGGAGACCGGCGAAGGCGCCGGGAACGGTGCCGGCGAGCCGAAGGGGCAGGCGGCGGACAGCGAGCGCACCGCCGTGTTCCGGGTGCCGAAGGTGGATGCGCTGAAGCCCGATGGCGGGCAGAAGCAGAAGCCGAAGCCCCCCGCCGCGAGGCCGGTCTCCGAACCCGCTCCCGGTCCCGCTTCCACTTCCCCCTCCGCTCCGGCCGACGAGGCCGCCGACAGCGAGCGGACCGCCGTCTTCCGCGCCCCGAAGCCGGAGGCGCTGCAGCCCGACGCGCCCAAGCCCGACGCGCCCAAGGCCAGTACCTTCGTGCCGCTGCGCGCCGACGGCGCTGCGCCGAAGGCTCCGGTTCCGTCCACCCCGCCCGCCCCGTCCGCACCGGGCTCCGCGGCGACCACCACCGAGCGGCTCGACCACAGCGACCGGAGCGAGCGGACCACCCAGCAGCCGCTGCCGCCCAAGCCTCCGCTCGACATGCTGGCGGACCTCACGAACAACCCGCCCCCGCCGCCGAGCCCCCTGCGCACCGCCGTCCGCCGGGTCAAGATCTACGCGCCGCTCGTCGTGCTCCTGGCGGTCATCCTGGCCGTCGTGCAGCTGGTGCGCCCGCTGCCCGAGCCGAAGCTCGTGATGACCGCGAAGTCCTCGTACACCTTCGAGGGCGCCATGCCGCAGCTGCCCTGGCCCACCGAGGGGCAGGCCTACATGGCGGCCGCCGGCCTCGGCACGCTCGGCCAGTCCGGCGAGCAGAAGCCGGTGCCGATCGCGAGCGTCACCAAGTCGATGACGGCGTACATCATCCTGCGCGACCACCCGATAAAGAAGGGTGAGCAGGGCGCGATGATCGACGTCGACAAGACGGCCGAGACCGAGGGCAAGAAGAACAACTCCACCGACAACGAGTCCACCCTCGACACGGTCAAGGAGGGCGACAAGATCTCCGAGTACGACGCGATCGCCGCCCTCATGATCCCGTCGGCCAACAACATCGCGCGGCTGCTCGCGCGCTGGGACTCCGGTTCCCAGGAGGCGTTCGTCAAGAAGATGAACGACACCGCCAAGGAACTCGGCATGACCAACACCACGTACACGGACCCCTCGGGTCTGGACGCGACCACGGTCAGCACCGCCGAGGACCAGGTGAAGCTGGGCCTGAAGCTGGTGGAGATCGAGACGCTGCTCGACATCACCAAGAAGCCGAACTGGGTCGACCCGTCCGGCAAGAGCTGGCGCAACTGGAACGGCCTGACCGGACCGAGCGGGGCGCTCGGCATCAAGACCGGTACGACGACCAAGGCGGGCGGAAACCTCCTCTTCGCCGCGCAGAAGAAGATCGGCAACACCAATCAGCTGATCGTCGGAGCCGTCCTCGGCCAGCACAAGCCGTCGATCATCGACACCGTGCTCGCCGCGAGCAAGCAGCTGATGACCGCCACGCAGAAGGCCCTCGACGGCGCGGTCGTCGTGAAGAAGGGCCAGGTCGTGGGGTACGTCGACGACGGGCTCGGCGGCCGGACGCCGGTCGTCGCCACCGCCGACGTGCAGGCGATCGGGTGGGCCTCGCTGACCGTGGACGTGAAGCTCGCGGACGGCGGTGGCAAGATGCCGCAGACCGCGAAGGCAGGCACCGAGGTCGGCCTGCTGACCGTGGGCGAGGGCGCCAGCCAGGTCAAGGTGCCGGTGGCGCTGCAGAGCGACCTGGCCTCGCCGGGCATCGGCAGCAAGCTGACGCGCATCGGCTGACGCCGATCGGCCGACACGGCCGTCGGTGAGAGCACTGATCCGGCGCCCCGGGCAACCCCGGGGCGCCGGTGCGCGTCTAGCGAGTGTCCGCAACGTGCGTGCCGGGCGCCGGGCGCCGGGGGGCGGGCTCGGCGAGACTTTGACGGCAGGGACTACAGCTACAGGGACGACAGGGTGGACCCGGTACGCGGAGATGCGTGCCGGTGCGGATCCATGTGTGGGGAGTGCGGCAGTGACCACCGCTGAGCAGCAGGGCCAGCGCCAGGCAGCCATCCCGTCGGCCGACGGCGGCGGCCCGGGCCTTGGCGCCGGCGCCCTGCCGCCGCGGCCGGGGGCACAGGGCCCGCACGAGCCGCAAGGGCAGCAGGAGCCGCAGGGACAGCCGGAGCCGCAAGGGCAGCAGGAGCTGCAGGAGCGGCCCCGGCGGCGCACCCGCGCCCTCGACCCGCTCCGCCGGCACCCGGTGGCCGTCGCCACCTTGGTTGCCGCCGTCCTGCACGTCGTCTGGTTCTTCACCTTCGCCAACAGCGGCGGCGACCTCGCCGCGCAGGACGCCTGGGCCGAGTTCGTGGGCCGGCATCCCGACTCGGCGTACAACCTCGCCTGGTACGGCGGCATGCACCCCGTCTCGTACAGCGTGGTCTCGCCGTACCTCATGCACATGCTCGGCGTGCGGACCACGATGATGATCGCGGGCACCGTCTCGGCCGGGCTGTTCGCCCTGATCCTGACCCGCTGCCGCGGGGCCGTGCGGGAGCCGGTGTGGCCCGCCCTGGCCGGGGCGTACGGGCTGTTCTGCAACGCGCTCTCGGGCCGGGTCACCTTCGGGCTCGGCGCGATGTTCGCCCTCGGCGCGGTCGCGGCGGTCTTCTGCTGGCCCCGCAAATGGGCGCACCGCCGCTGGGCCAAGGCAGCGGTGGCGGCCCCGCTCGCCGGGCTCGCGACCGCCGCCAGCCCCGTCGCGGGCCTCTTCCTCGGGGTGATCGCGGCCGCGCTGTTCCTCAGCCGGCGGCGCCCCGGTGCGTACGCGCTGGGGCTGGCCCCGGTGGCGGTGGTCGGCCTGTCGGCCTGGCTCTTCCCGTTCTCCGGAACGCAGCCGATGAAGATCGGTTCGGCTGGACTGCCGTTCGTGTTCGGGCTGCTGATCTTCTTCCTCGTGCCGCGGCGCTGGAAGACGGTGCGGATCGCCGCCGCGGTCTACGCCCTCGGGGTCTTCCTGACCTGGGTGATCGACTCCCAGATCGGCTCGAACGTCACCAGGATGGTGATGCTGTTCGGCGGCGCCGTGCTGCTCGCGGCGCTCCCGTACGAGGTCCCGCGCTCGCGGCGCTGGTACGGGGTGCTGCTCGCGTGCGTCGGCCTGAACGCCTGGATCACCACCAACAGCATCACGGACATCGTCCGCACCACGCCGGTGGCCGCCTGGAACCGGGAGCTGGCCCCGCTCGTGGACCAGCTGCAGAAGGCGGGCGCCGACCGCGGCCGGGTCGAGGTGGTCCCCGTCAGCAGCCACCGCGAGTCCTCGGCCTTTCCCTCGTACGTGAACCTCGCGCGCGGCTGGAACCGGCAGGCCGACCTGGAGCGCAACCCGCTCTTCTACGACGACACGCTCACCGCCGACAGCTACCGGGCCTGGCTGGAGCGCTGGGCCGTGCACTACGTGGTGCTGCCGGCCGACAAACCCGATTCGGGCGGCGAGGACGAGGCGAAGCTGGTGCGGGCGGGGCTCCCGTACCTCCAGCAGGTGTGGGGCGACGCGAACTGGCAGCTGTTCAAGGTCGACGATCCGACGAACCTGGTGGCGGGGCCCGCGACCGTGGTGCGGGCGGGCGCCGACCAGCTGGTCATCGATGCGAAGCGGGCCGGCCGGGTGCTGGTGCGGATCCCGCACTCGCCGTGGCTGGGGCTGGTGGACGGGGCGGGCAAGCCGGTGCCGCCGCCGCAGGAGACCGCGGATTCGAAGGCGCGGGGGGCCGTGCCCAAGGAGTTCGCGAACACCGCCGGGTGCCTGTTCAAGGCGCTGCCGGACGGCGAGGGCGACGTGTGGACGGAGCTGCTGGTTCCGGCGCCGGGGGAGTACCGGGTGGCGGCGAAGTACCAGCTGCCGCGGGGCACGCCCTGCCCGGAGGAGGTCATCCAGGCGACGGTGGGGCTGCCGGAGCGTCCGGCTCCGGCGACCGGCTCGACTCCCTGACTTCTTTACGCTCCGGTCCGGGTGCGTTGCTCCGTATATATGCATACGATCCCAGTAGTCCGATTGGGTGCTTCCTGAGGGAGTTGACGACGGGATGAACAAAGAGCAGAAGCGGGACGTCCGGGCGGCCATCGCCAAGGCGCAGGAGGCTTCGCAGCCCCCGCGCCCCCCGGGTCACGGCTTCGACGGTCCTGTACGGAGCAAGGTCAAGGGCGGACCGCACACGAAGGCCGCTCTCAAGCGGGCCGGAACTCCGCAGGGCGACCGCATCGGCGAACGCAGCAGTGGCCTGAGCTGATCCCCTGGGGGTGTCTCGCCGATCAGGCCGGGCTCGCGGGTCCCGGCACCGCACCTCGCCGCGTTGTCCTCGGTCGACGACGCTCCGCGTCGCCTCCCTCGTCCGCCTCGCGATGCTTCCCCTCCGTCCTGCGGGCCCGGGGGGCCCATGGCACCAGACCCCGCCCCTTGATCCGGCCTGATCGACAAGACATCCCTTCGCGAGAAGGCACATCCGTGGTGGCGCAGCCCTTCCGGCTCCGGCCGGGAGGGCTGCGTGCGTCCTGACGCCGCCGCAGGGCCCGGCCGAAGCGGCCGCCCCCGCCTCCGTCCCCCGCATCCGCTTCCGCCTCCGTTGTGGGTTCCGCTTCGGGTTCCGTTTCCGGTTCCGCGCCGGGCGGCCCGCCGGCCGGCCCTGGCTCCATCCGGCTCGATCCGGCTCGATCTCGCGGGATCCGGCCGGATCCCGCCGCTCGCCCGTCCGGGCGGGCGCATTACCGTGACCTGACCATGTACGAAATGCAGCGCAGAGCGCGGCTGCGGCCGCGCCCGCGGCTGCCCGCCTGGACCTCGACCCTGACCTGGAAGGCCGCGGTCTTCATCACCCTGATGTGCTGCGGGCTCGCCGCGCTGCTCGGCTGCCTCGTGCACGGCGCCATGACCCGCCAGACCGTGGGCACGGCTCGCGAGAAGGCGCTCCTGAAGCTGGAGCGGTCCATCGAGGCCTACGAGGACGGCGCGCGGCTGCCGCGCGGCGAGGGCATCGACCCCTCGGGCCTGCCCCCGGAGCTGCGCGCCCTCGCACGCGAGGGGAAGCGCGGCACGGCCGTCGGCAGGCACCGCGGGCGCCCCGTGATGTGGGCGGCCGCGCCCGCCGAGCACGGCAGCGCGATCGCCGTGTCGGTGGACTTCCGCGGGGCCGAGCGCACCATCGCCGACCTCGACCGGGCGATCCTCGGCTCCTCGGGCCTCGCCATCGGCGTCACCCTCCTCATCGGCGCGGTCGGCGTCACACGAATCACCCGGCGCCTGCACGTCACCGCGCAGGTGGCCCGCCGGATCAGCGCCGGCGACCTGGACGCCCGGGTCGGCGACAGACCCCGCCACAAGGACGAGGTCGCGGCTGTCTCCCGGGCCCTGGACACCATGGCCTCGTCCCTCCAGGGCAAGCTGGAGGCGGAACAGCGCTTCACGGCGGACGTCGCCCACGAGCTCCGCACCCCGCTCACCGGCCTGAACGCGGCCGCCGAGCTCCTGCCGCCGGGCCGGCCGGCCGAGCTCGTACGGGACCGGGTGCAGGCGATGCGCGCGCTCACCGAGGACCTGCTGGAGATCTCCCGGCTGGAGACGCGCAGCGAACGCGTGGAACTGGACTCCTACGACCTGGCCGACCTGGCGGCCCGTACGATCCGCGCGTCCGGCACCGACACCGCCCTGACGGTGCTCGCCTCCCCGCGGGTGGAGACGGACCGGCGCCGCCTGGAGCGGATCCTGGGCAACCTCGTCGCCAACGCCCACAGCCACGGCGCCGCCCCGGTCACGGTTACGGTGGACGGTCCGGTCGTGACGGTGACCGACGCGGGGCCGGGCTATCCGGAGTACCTGATCACGACCGGACCGCAGCGGTTCCGCACGGAGGGCACGAACAAGGGCCACGGGCTGGGCCTGACCATCGCCGTCGGGCAGGCCCGGGTCCTCGGCGCCACCCTCGCCTTCCGCAACCGGGAGGAGGGCGGCGCCGAGGCCCGCGTCGTGCTCCCGGGCCCCGCGTCGCCGCCGGCGACCGAGCCCCTTCCCGCCCGGGACGGCCACCGGGACGGACCGCCGGCCCCCGGCTCCTGCACGCGCCGCGTCCGCTGAAGCCCGTACAACGCGAAGAGGACCCCGGGCCGTTCGACGGCGGGGTCCTCGACTGTGCCCTCGGCAGGATTCGAACCTGCGACACCGGCTTTAGGAGAGCCGTGCTCTATCCCCTGAGCTACGAAGGCGGGGGCTTGTCGCGAACCTTGTCGGAAACCCCGCTGGGGCCATCCGACTCGGACGGACAAACGTCCTGGTCAGCTTGCGTGCGTACGCGGATCGGGCAGCGCCCTCGCGGACACTTTCCCGGGCACACGCCCGGTAGCCGTCTGACCGCTGACAGCCTAGCGGATCAGGCTGGGAGTGGTCGCATGGATTGCCGCAGCAGCGGGTCTGAGGCGAGGGCATGGTCGTGACCTTGGGGTTTTGAAGCCGGGGGGACGCGGAGAGAGGGTGGGTCACCTGGCAGCGTCGCCGTCGAGGTCCAGGCGGATCAGGGCCAGCGCGTCGGCGATCTCGACGGTCAATCTCGTCGTCAGGGCCGAACATCATGCACATGTCCTGATGGAGCGGTTCGAGGACCTGCCGGGCTTCGGCGCCTTGGCCTTGGGTGAGCAACAGCATCCCGATGTTGTGCCGCAGCTCCACCGCTTCCTCGCTGACGTCACCGTCGACGGCCCGCACGGCGTTCAGCACGCCCTGGAGCACGGCGAGCGCGTCGGTGACCTGGCCCAGTTCGGTGCGGCACCGGGCCGCCTGGGCGCGGCAGGCGCGGGACTGCTCGCCCCGGTGGGTCCGATGACGCGGGCGCAGGCGTCGGCGAGGGCCTCGAACTCGGGCAGGGCGGCCCGGTAGTCGCCGCCGAGGAGGCGGATTGCCGCTCGCTGGCGGCGCAGCGCCAGAACGGCCCTGCTCTCGTGACCGCTGACAGCCAGCGGATCGTCCTGCGCGGATGCGCCTCCATAAGGGCAAGGTCACTTGGGATCGGTGTCGGGCCGCTGTGCACCGCCCGGTCCACGGGTGACGGCGGGCCCGTCGGGGCGTCGGCTATCGTCCCTGCGGTGAAGCACATACCCCAACTCACCCGGCGCACCTCCGACCCGGGGGCCGCGCCGAAGGCCGCCGCGCCGGCTGGCCGGCTCGGCTGGCTGGACGCCCTGCGCGGCATCGCCGCCCTGGTCGTGGCACTTCACCACTTCGACGTGCTGAAGATGCTGCCCTTCGGGGACGTGGTGGGGCGGAACTTCGACATGGGCCTGTTCGGCGTCATGCTCTTCTTCATCGTCAGCGGCTACATCATCCCCGCCTCGCTGGAGCGGCGGGGCGACGTCCGCGGCTTCTGGATCGGCCGGATCTTCCGGATCTACCCGGCCCTGATCGCCGCCTTCACCCTCTCGATCATGATGCTGCCCGACGGGGACGGCTCCGTCGCGCTGCTGCGCACCAACGACGACCTCGCCTCGCTCGTGGCCAACGGGCTGATGCTCCAGGACCTGCTCGGCGTCTACAACGGCATGAACGTCACCTGGACGCTCTGCTACGAGATGGTGTTCTACTTCCTCGTCACCGCCCTCTTCACCCGGGGCCTGCACCGGCACAGCGGGCCGATCGCGGTGGGCCTGACCGGCGTGGCGCTGGCCGTCGGTACCGCCGTCGGCACGCAACTCCTCACCTCGGACACCGGCTCGGTCCGCCTGCTCCTGCTGATCGTGACGCCGATCGTGCTCACCGGCCTGGCCTGCGTGCTCAGCGGCAACCGCATGCTGACCGGCGCGGGCGCGCTGCTGCTCGGCGGGGTCGGACTGGTCCTGGTGACGCTGAACAGCCGGGCTCCCGCCTTCGAGACCTGGATGATCTTCGCGACGATGTTCGCGGGCACCGTCGTGTACCGGGCGCAGCATGGACAGCTCGGCCGCGTGCCGGCTCTGCTCACCTGCGGATTCGTCGTCCTGGCGGGTGTGCTGGTGGGCTGGCTCTACAACCGCGGCGACGTCCTGAACCACAGCTGGACCGCGAGCTGGCAGGCCTGGTCCGTCGCCTACCTCGCCGCATGGGTGTTCTTCGGTGTCGGTTTCCTCCTGCGCAAGCGTCGCTTCCCGAAAGTGCTGACCTGGCTCGGCGCTATCAGTTTCTCCGTGTACCTGCTGCACATCCCGCTGCTGCGCACCGTCGAACCGCTGCTGGGTATCCCGCCCCAGCCGTCCTCGACGCTCGGCCGGATCGCCTGGGCGGCGATCTTCCTCGGCGTCGTAGTGGGCGTCAGCCACCTGATGTACCGGCTGGTCGAGATGCCGATGCAGCGCCTGGGCCGGCGGGTGCACGCGGCGGTGGACCGCCGCCGGCCGGTGACCCCGACCGCGCTCCCGGCCCCGTCCGGAGCCTCCGTCGAGGCCGAGGCCACCCTCTCCGGGACCAGGCGCACCGGAGTCGCCCGGACGTAGGCGATTGCGCCCCGGCTCCCTTGTGGGGGCCGGGGCGGAGTCGTCAGGTCCGGCGGGTGCCGGCGGGGGTCGTCAGTCGAAGGGGCCGCGGCGGGCCAGTGGGGGGATCGTGATCGGCGTGGCGATCTCGTCCTGCGCTGCGCCGCTGTCCTGGCGCAGCGCCGACATGACCATCAGCTGCGGGTCCTGCAGCAGCAGCCGCGCGTGGAGCGCGCGCAGGGCCGGGCCGGGCTCCACGCCGAGTTCCTCGACGACCCGGGCGCGCTGCACGGCGTACGTCGTCAGGGCCTCGTTGCCGCGGTCCGAGCGGTAGAGCGCCAGCATCAGCAGCCACAGGAAGCGCTCGCGCAGCGGGTACTTGTGCACCGCGTAGTGCAGGTACGGGACGGCGTTTCGGTGCCGGCCCAGTTCCAGTTCCAGCTCCGCCCGCACTTCCATGTCCGCCAGGAAGCGCTCCTGGCGGTAGAGCCGCTCGCGGTCCAGCATGGGTCCTTCGAGCCCCTCCACGAGCGGGCCCGTGGACATCGTGCGGGCCTCTTCCAGCAGCTTGACCGCCTGCATGATCTCGCCCTTGCGGGCTGCCGCTATGCCGGCCGCGGCCAGCTGCTCGTACGTGTAGAGGTCCACTTCGGAGGCGCCGACGTCCATCCTGTAGCCGCCGCCGGACCACTCCAGGGTGACGCCGGGGTCGTCGCCGTCTAATCCGGTCAGCAGGCCGCGCAGGCCCGAGACGGACTTCTGGATCAGGTTCTTCGCGTACGCCGGAGAGTCCTCCCCCCAGAGTGACTCGATCAGCTGGTCGACGCCCGTCTCCAGGCCCGGTCGCAGCAACAGCACGGCCAGCAGGGCCCGTTGCTTGGGCGGTCCCAACTCCAGTGTCTTTGCTCCCCGGTTGACCTGGAGCGGTCCCAGCAGTCGGAAACGCAAGTGTGAAGTACCTCTGTCGTTCCCGTAGAAGCCGCGCTCACGCAGCAGCACACCACTCATTCTTCCCCCCGAGTAAGGCCACGGTAAGGCTAGGTATTACCGACTGGTTCGCGCCATTTGGAGATCAAATGAGAGGGGGATCACATCCCCCGACCCCTTGACGTTGTCCGCTGGTTGAGATCCGTGCGGCGGCCACACACATGTGGCCCGGATGCCGCCGCGGTCGGTCAGCGATCGTTCCAGCGGCTCGTCAAACCACGTACTCCAAGGTGAGAGCGTCCCCGCTCTCGCTCTTTGGAGAAAACGATGACAGGTCCAGCGCAGCAGGACGAGCTACGTTCCGCTCTCAGATTCGACAGCACCGTCCCGCGGGCCATGGTCCACCGCGCCGCGATCGCCGAGGTCTTCCTGACCGATTCCCGACGGGTACCGGACCGGGCCGACACCTATGAGGTCGCCGCGCAGCTGCCGCGCGCCCACATCATGGGCGAGCAGTCGGGCACCCACGACTTCCTCCTCCTCATCGAGATGCTGCGGCAGGCCGGGGTGTTCCTCGCGCACGCCTACGAGGACGTCTCGCTGGACGAGTCCTTCATCTTCCGCCACCTGCAGACCGAGGTGCGCGACCGCGCCGCCCTGCGCACCGGCGACCGGCCGGCCCGCGCCGTCGCCACGCTCACCGTCCTGCCGCAGCGCAAGCGCAACGGCCGGGTGCAGGCCATCGACTTCTCCGGCACGCTCGCCATCGACGGCCAGGACGCGCTGCTGTGCAGCGGCGGCCTGGCCTTCTTCACCCGCGGCGTCTACCACGCGCTGCGCGACCGCCGCCGCAGCACGCTCGCGGACACCCTCGGCGCCCTCCCCACCCACGTGGCCGCCGCTCCCGCCTCGGTCGGCCGACGCGACCCGTACAACGTGGTGATCACCCAGCCCCTCCCCGCCGGGGAGAGCGCGTTCGCCGCCACCGTGCTCTCCGACACCACCCACCCCCACCTCTTCGACCACCAGCTCGACCACGTGCCCGGCAACCTCCTGCTGGAGGCGGCCCGCCAGCTGGCCGCCGCCTCCGTGTCCTCGCTGCACGCCATCTCGGCGACCGGCCTGCAGGTGACGGCGATGGACGCGCAGTTCCACGAGTTCGCCGAACTGGACCTCCAGACCCGGGCCGTGGCACGCGTGGAGCAGTTCCGGCTCAAGGACTCCCTGCGCACCCTGGTCGTGCCGGTCGTCGTGGACGTCCTCCAGCAGGGCCGGGCCGTCGCCTCCTTCCGCCTCGAGGTGGCCCAGTGACGTTCCGCCCCATCACCACCGTGGTCGTCGACTACGGCGGTGTCCTGACCAACCCGCTGGACGAGACCTTCGCGGCCTTCGCCCGGGCCGTGGACGTCCCCCTGCCCGAGCTCCGGCAGGCATTCGCCCGCGCCGCGCAGCGCCACGGCGGCAGCCCGATGGCCGACCTGGAGACCGCCGGCTGCACCGAGAAGGAGATGGTCGAGCGGGTGCTCGCCGAACTGCCCGGCGGCCGTGGTTACGCGGACCTGCTCGGCGACGAGCCGTTCGGCGAGGTGTGGTTCCGCGCCCGGACCGTCAACGAGCGGCTGGTCCGCTTCCTGCGCGAACTGCGGCAGAGCGGCTACCGGACGGCGCTGCTGACCAACAACGTCAAGGAGTGGGGGCCGCGCTGGCGCGCCCAGCTCCCCGTGGACGAGCTGTTCGACGCCGTCGTCGACTCCTCGGAGGAAGGGGTGCGCAAGCCCGATCCGCTGATCTACCGGCGGCTGCTGGAGCGGCTGCCCGCGACGGCGCACGAATGCCTCTTCCTCGACGACCTGGAGGAGAACTGCCAGGCCGCCTCGGACCTCGGCATGCTCGCCGTCCACTTCACCACCACCGACGAGGCGGTCGACCAGATCGTGGCCCTGCTCCGGTCCCGGGGCGGCGCCTATGGCAGGAGCCTCGTATGACGCACACGGACACCGTGCTGATCGTGGGTGCCGGCCCCACCGGCCTCACCGCGGCCTGCACCCTGCTCCAGCACGGGGTGGACTGCCGGGTGATCGACCGCAGGAACGGGCCGGCCAGCGAACCCAAGGCACTGATCCTGTGGAGCGGCGCCCTGGAGGTGCTGCGCCGCATCGACGTGGCGGACTCCCTGGAGAAGCGCTCGCTGCCGCTGTCCGGCGCCTCCTACTGGTCCGGCGGCAGGCGCACGGGCGGCGTCCGCTTCGGCGCGCTCGCCGACACCGCCTTCCCGCGCCCCCTGTGCGTACCGCAGTCGGTGACCGAGGGCGTGCTCTACGACCGGCTGCTCAAGCTCGGCGGGAACGTCGAGTGGAACACCGAACTCGCCGCCGCCCGCGTCACGGGCTCCACCCCCTCCAACGTCTCCGTCACCCTTACCGTTCCGGGTACGGGCTCCCCGGCACCCTTCTCGCCGCGCTGGCTGGTCGGCGCCGACGGCACCCACAGCACGGTGCGCGCGGCCGCCGGGATCGCCTTCGAGGGCAGCACCTACGCACGTGACTTCCTGCTGGGCGACGGCGTGTTCACCGGCGGACTGCCCGAGGACGAGGCGCAGTACCACCTCACCCCCGAAGGGGTGCTGGTCGTCGTGCCCCTGCCCGGCGGCGGGCACCGCGTCTTCTTCGACCGCGACGCCACGGGCGAGGTGCGGCCGCTGTCCGACGAGGAGCTCCAGGAACTGCTCACGGCCCGCGGCCCGAAGGGCTGGAAGCTCGAATCCACCTGGTGGCGCAGCACCTTCCGGGTGCACACCAAGGTCGCCGCGAAGTTCCGCGAGGGCTCGGTCCTCCTCGCCGGGGATGCGGCGCACTGCCACAGCCCGGCCGGCGGCCAAGGCCTCAACACCGGTGTGCAGGACGGCTTCAACCTCGGCTGGAAGCTGGCCGCGGTGATCAACGGCGCGGACCCGGCGCTGCTCGACAGCTACGAGGCCGAGCGGCGGCCGGCCGCCCTGCGCGCGCTGCGCAACTCCGACCGCCAGACCCGGCTGTGGATGCTGCGCCAGGGGCCCAAGCGGGTCCTGCGCGACACCCTGCTGAAGGTGGCCACCGCCACCGGCGCGCTGGACCGCAGGATCGTTCCGGAGCTGGCCCAGCTCGATCCCGGTCTGGAATCGAGCCCGGCGGTTCCCGGTGAACTCCCCGAGCCCGGTACCCGCGGCGGCCGCGGCGGCAGGGGTGCGGGCCTGCTGAGCCCCGGGGTCCGGCTGCCCGACACCCCGTGGCAGCCGCTGCACGGCACCGAGGCGGCCTCGCTGCACGAGTTCCTCGCGACCGGCCGGCACACCCTGCTCGTCCTCCAGGGCGCGGGCGGCCCCGCCACGGCCGGGGGCCCCGCCACGGCCGGCGTCGACGTGGGCGAGCGCACCGCCGCCGAGGCCGCCGAGCTCGCGGCCCGCTCGCCGGTGCGCTCCCGGACCGACGTCCTGCTGCTCACCGACCACCGGCCCCGGGGCGGCAGCGACCCGTCGGCGCCGTACGCCCGGGCCGTGGACATCGGCCGGAAGCTGACCGCGCTGGCCGAGGCCGGCCCGCTAGTCGTCTACGTGCGCCCCGACGGGGCGGTCGGCGCCTGGTCCTCCCACCGGAACCTGACGCGGCTCGCTGCCGGGGTGTCCGTGCTCGGCGCCGCCGTGGAAAGCGTGGCGTGATGCTGAGGCTCCTCGGCGCGCACGTCGTGCGCCGTCCCTGGCTGTTCCTCGTCGCGGCCCTGGTCCTGGTCCTCGACGCGATCCTGCTCGGGGCGGACCTGCCCGACCGGCTCGGCAACGGCGGCACCACGGACCCCGGTTCCGAATCGGCGCGCGTGCAGCGCGTACTGGAGGCGCACTACCCCGAGCAGCAGCCCAACCTGGTCCTGCTGGTGTCCGTACCGGAGGGCGGGCAGGTCGACGACCGCGCGCTCGCCGCGCAGGGCGCCCGGCTCGCGGAACGCCTCGCCTTCGAGAAGCCGGTCGTCGGCGTGGTCTCGTACTGGCAGACCGGACTCGCCGAGCTGCGCTCCCACGACGGACGGCAGGCCGTGATCGCCGCCCGGGTCGTGGGCGACGAGGACCGGGCCCGGTCGGCGCTGGAGGAGCTCGCTCCCCGCTTCCGGGGCGGCCAGGGCGAGCTGACGGTCCGGATCACCGGACCGCTCGCCGTGCGGGAGGAGATCCAGTCCACGGTCGCCGAGGACCTGGCCCGCTCCGAGCTGATCGCACTGCCGCTCACCCTGATCGTCCTGGTCCAGGTCTTCGGCGGAGTGCTGGCCGCGGCCCTGCCGGTCCTGGTGGGCCTGGTCACCGTCCTCGCGACGGGAGCCGTCCTGCGGATCGTCACCGGGTTCACCGAGGTGTCGGTCTTCGCGCAGAACCTCACCACCGCGCTGGGGCTCGGCCTCGCCATCGACTACGCGCTGCTGATCGTGCGCCGCTTCCGCGAGGAACTGGACGCCGGGGCGGCACCCGGGGACGCGGTGGCCCGTACGGTGCGCACCGCCGGGCGGACCGTCCTCTTCTCGGCGCTGACCGTTGCCGTCGCCCTGTCGGCCATGCTGGTCTTCCCGCTGTACTTCCTGCGCTCCCTCGCCTACGCGGGCATCACCGTGGTGCTGGTCTCGGCGCTCGCCTCGCTGACGGTACTGCCCGCCGTGCTCGCCCTGCTGGGGCGCCGGGTGGACGCGCTGACCGTACGACGGCGGCGGCGCGGGACGGCCGCGGAGCCGGGACCCGGCGGACGGGTCACGCGGCTGGTGATGCGCCGCGCCCCGCTGGTCACGGTCGCGGTGACCGGGGTGCTGCTGGTGCTGGGGCTGCCGTTCCTGAACGCGCGGTTCGGCACCGCCGACCACCGCCAGCTGCCCGCGTCCAGCCAGTCGCGGGCCGCCCAGGAGTCCCTGCGCGCCGACTTCGACGACCTGCCCGAAGGCTCGGTCCCGGTGCTGCTGCGCGACGGCGGGGCCGCCACGGCCCAGGAGTCGGAGCGGACCGGCCGCATTGCCGGGAAGCTGTCCGCGCTCGCGGGGGTGACCCGCGTGGAGTCCTCGGCCGGCACCTACCGGGACGGGCGGCGCACGGAGGTCGCCTCGCCCGCCGACTCCGGACGCCGGACGGCCGGGTACGACCTGCTGACGGTGGTGGCCGAGGACGACACGGCCGCGACCTCGGCCGCCCACCAGGACCTCGTACGGGTCCTGCGCGCGGCGGCGGGGCCCGACGGCGCGTCCGTCGGCGGTCCAGCGGCGGAGGTGGTCGACAGCAAGGCGGCCATCGGACGGGGCCTGGTCCCCGCCCTCGCGCTGATCCTGCTCGGCACGCTGGTGCTGGTCTTCCTCCTCACCGGGAGCGTGGTGCTGCCGGTGCTGACGGTCGTCCTCAACGGGCTCAGCCTGACCGCCATGTTCGGCGCCGTCGTCGGGGTGTTCCAGGAGGGCGCGCTGTCCGGGCCCCTGGGCTTCACCGCGACCGGGGACGTCGAGGCGACCCTTCCGGTCCTGATGTTCTGCGTGGCCTTCGGCCTGTCCATGGACTACGGCGTCTTCCTCGTCGCCCGGATCAAGGAGCACTACGACCGCGGCGGCGACCACCGGGCGTCGGTACTGGCCGGGATGCGCAGCACCGGCGGGCTGATCACCGCCGCCGCCGTGGTCCTCAGCGTCGTGTTCGTTTCCATCGGCCTGTCCCGGATCACCAACACCAAGATGCTCGGCCTGGGCGTCGCCCTGGCCGTCCTGGTCGACGCACTCGTCGTCCGCACGCTGCTGGTTCCGGCGGTGCTGGCGCTGCTGGGCCCCCGTACCTGGTGGGCCCCCGCCCCGCTGCGCCGCCTGCACCGCCGTCTCGGACTGCGCGAGGGCGCCGGTCCCGAGCTGCAGCCCCCCGCACCGCACACCCCCGCCGGCCCCGAAAGGACCCCGCATGACCGAGAACCCGCCGCCCTCTGAGCCGGCGCCGCCGCGCCGCGCGGAGCCGGGCGCCGTCATGGTCACCGGCGCGACCGGGCTGCTCGGGCACGCCGTCGTCGCCCGGCTGCTCGCCGCCGGGTCCGAGGTGACGGCCGTGGTCCGGGACGTCGGGCGCGCCCGCAGGCTGCTGCCCACCTGCCCGCGGCTGAGGCTGGTCCCGGGGGACGTCAACGACGTCGACAGCTACGCCGGCGCCCTGCGCGGGATGGACGCGGTGATCCACACGGCCGCGTACTTCCGCGAGTACTACCAGCCCGGCCACGACCTGGAACTGCTGTACCGCACCAACGTGGACGCGGTGGAGGAGCTGCTCAAGGCCGCGGTGGACGCCGAGGTGCCCACCGTGGTGCAGACGAGCTCCATCGCCGTGCTCGGCGGCGGGGCCCGGGACGCGCCCGCGGACGAGGACACGCCCAACGGGGATCCCTCCCGAGGCAACCACTACCGGGCCGGCAAGATCCGCGCGGAGCGGCTGACCAGCCGCTTCGCCGAGCGGTACGGGCTGCGGGTGCCGCTGGTGCTGCCCGCCTGGATGTGGGGGCCCGGCGACGCCGGACCGACCTCCGCGGCCCGGCTGTTCCTGGCCGTGGCGCGCGGCGAGATCAAGGCGCTGCCGGCGGCGGGCAACCACGTGGTGGACGCCCGTGACGTGGCCGCCGTCTGTGTCGCCGCGGCCGCGCCGGAGGCCGGTGGCGGGCGGTGGATCGCGGGCGGCAGCTGGTACCCGCTGCACGAGATCTGCGCGGCGGTCGTGCGCGCGACCGGTTCCGGGACGGTGCCGCGCAGGCTGCCCGCCCCGGCGGCCATGACGATCGCGTCGGTCCTGGAGTGGCAGGCGAAGGTCCGCAAGGTGGCGCCCGTCGCCACCCGGACCGGCATGCGCACGCTCCTCGAAGGACACCACAGGAGGGTTTCCTCCGCCCGGGCGGTGCGCGAACTCCGCGTCAGCTTCCGCCCGTTGGAACAGACCGTCGCGGACCAGGCCGCCTGGCACCGGGCGCAGGGACAGCTTCCGGCCGCCGCGGCGCCGGCACGAAAGGTGCGCAGCTCATGAGCATCATCAAGCGGATCGCCGTACTGGGTGCGGCCGTCGCACTGCTGGCGAGTCCGGTGGCCGCCGCCATGACCGCCGCGGCCGGCGCCCCGGCCGGCGATCCGGGCGCCGGAGCGGCCGCGGGCACGGCGGCGGTGTCCGTGCCGCCGTCCCCGGCCGAGGCCGAGGAGGCCGCGAAGGCGACTGCCGCGCGCCTCGCGGCACGGCACATCGTGGACGTACCGGTGAGCTTCACCGTGCGCAACACCAACGGGAGCAAGGCGGGTTGCCGTACCAGCGGCGCGACCCAGCGGATCAGCGGCCACCTGACGGCGCCCGCGTCCGTGTGGGCGGGCGGCGAGCGGGCGGTCACCCTCTACCAGCACGGGATCGCCTCCGGGGAGTGGTACTGGCGCCTCGACGTGCCCGGCTACCACTACGCCGAGGAGCTCGCCCTGCGCGGGCACGCCTCCGTCACCGTAGACCGGCTCGGCTACGGCGCCAGCGACCGCCCCGACGGCTTCGACACCTGCATCGGAGCCGAGGCCGACATCGCCCACCAGATCGTGCAGCAGCTGCGGGCGGGGACGTACACCCTCGGCGGGAAGCCCGCCGAGGGCCCGGACACGGCCCAGGGCTTCGGCACGGTCACCCTGGCCGGGCAGTCCAACGGCGGTCAGGTCGCGCAGATCGAGGCGTACTCCTTCGGTGCCGTCGACGGCCTGATGATCATGGACTGGACCGATCGGGGCCTGACCCCCGAGGCCAACACCCGCTTCTTCAGCGCCCTCCAGGGCTGCATGGCGGGCGGCCAGCCCAGCCGCGAGCCCTCGGACCCGAGCGGCTACGTCTACTACGACCTCGGCCCGGACCAGTTCCGCCGGGGCAACTTCCACGACACCGAGCAGCGCGTCATGGACGCGGCCGCCCCGCACCAGAACCGGCACCCCTGCGGCGACATGAGCTCCCAGCTCGACTCCGTCTTCACCGACCTGGAGCACTTGGGCTCGATCAAGGTCCCGGTCCTGCTGGTCTACGGGGACGCGGACGCCCGCGTCACCGGAGGCGCCGCCCACCAGCGGCTGTTCACCGGCGCCCCGACCGAGCTCGTCACCGTCCCCGGCGCCGGCCACTACGCCACGATGGCCCGCTCCGCGGCCTCCACCTTCGACCGGATCGGCGCCTGGCTCGACGCACGCGGCCTGTGAAGCGCCGCCCGTGAAGCGCCACCTGTGAGCCATCACCGGTGATCCGCCACCGACCCCTTCCCCCCCACACCTCCCCTTCGTCCAGAGAGCAGACCATGTCCCGTACACACACGTCCGACCGTCCCGACCCCCACGCCCGCCCACCGGCCCTCCAGCGATGGGGCCGGGTGACCGCGGACCGGTCCCGGCTCGTCGTCTGGGCCGGCGTGGTCCTCGCCGTACTCGGCCTGGTCCTCGCCGCCGGCACCATGAACCGCCTGGTCCTGAGCCGCTTCGAGACCCCCGGCTCCGAATCCGTGACCACCCGGGCCTTCCTGGAGAAGGAGTTCGACGCCGGCACGCCCAGCGTGCTGCTGATGGTCACCGCCAAGCAGGGCACCGTGGACGGCGACGCGGTCGCCTCCGAAGGCCGCGCCGTGGAGCGGGAGCTGGCCGGCCGGGAGGGCGTGGCCGAGGTCTTCTCGTACTGGTCGCGCGGCAACTCGCCCGCCATGCGCGGCAACGACGGCAAGCAGGCCCTGATCATCGCCCGCATGGCGGGCACGGTGACCGAGGCCCGGACCAGGCTCGCCGACATCTCCCCGGCCTTCACCCGGGACGGCGCCCGGGTCACCGTCCAGGTCGGCGGCGGCGACGAGATCTTCCGGCAGGCGGCCGAGCAGTCCCGCAAGGACTTCCTGCGGGCGGAGATGATCGTCTTCCCGCTCGTCCTGCTCCTCCTGTTCGTGATCTACCGCCGGTTCTCGGCCGCCTTCCTCACCCTCGGCATGGGCCTCTTCTCGGTGATCACCACACTGGCCCTGATGCGCGGCGTCACCTACCTCACCGACGTCTCCACCTTCGCCGCCAACCTGGCCCTGGTGATGGGCATCGGCCTCGGCGTCGACTACAGCCTCTTCGTCATCAACCGCTTCCGCGAGGAGCTACGGGCCGGACTGAGCGTCCCCGACGCCGTCGAGCAGTCCGTCGCCCACGCCGGCCGCACCGTCGCCTTCAGCGGTCTCACCGTGGTCCTGTCGCTGGCCGCCCTGCTCCTCTTCCCGTTCCCGTTCCTGCGCTCCTTCGCGTACGCCGGTGTCGCCACCGTCCTGACCTCGGTCTTCGCCGCGCTCGTGATCCTGCCCGCGGCCCTGGCCCGGCTCGGCCGCAAGGTCCTGCGCAAGAACGAGAACACCCGACCCGAGCAGGGCTGGTGGCACCACACCGCGCTGCGCATGATGCGCCGCCCGCTGCTCTACGGGATCCCCGCACTGGTGGTGCTCCTGGGCCTGGCCTCGCCCACCCTCGGCCTGACCTTCGGCGTGCCCGGTGCACAGGTGCTGCCCCGGGACGTCTCCAGCCGGGTGGTCCAGCAGCAGGTCCTCGACAACTTCGCCGCCGAGGAGATGAGCGCGATCAAGGTGCTGCGCAGCGGCCAGGCCGGAACCGACGCCAACCGCGCCTCGATCGACGCCACCGCCGCCGAGCTGTCCCAGATCGCCGGGATCCACCAGGTCGACGCCCTCACCGGCTCGTACGCCAAGGGGCGGAAGATCGCCGAACCGGGCGAGTCCGCCCGCCGGTTCGCCGGCGAGCGCGACACCTGGTACTCGGTCGTCGCCACCCACCGCACCGTCGCCCAGGACATCGACCGGGCCCACTCCGAGATCCGCTCCGTCGCCGCCAAGGGCGCCGAACCCGGCGCGGTGAAGATCGGCGGCTACCCGGCCGAGCTGAGCGAGTTCCGTGCCGAGCTGGTCGACCGGCTGCCGCTGGTGTTCGGCCTGATCCTGGTCACCACCTTCCTGGTGCTGTTCCTGATGACCGGCAGCGTGCTGCTCCCGGCGAAGGCCATGCTCCTGAACACCCTGAGCATGGGCGTGATGTTCGGCGTCCTCGTGTGGATCTTCCAGGAGGGCAACCTCGCCGACCTGTTCGGCTTCACACCGAGCGGTTCGATCGAGCCCAGCATCCCGATCCTGATGTTCTGCGTGGCCTTCGGCCTCTCCATGGACTACGAGGTCTTCATGCTGTCGCGGATCAAGGAGGAGTACGACCTGACCGGCGACAACGCGGGCGCCGTGGCCGCCGGCCTGGAGCGCAGCGGACCGCTGATCACGTCGGCGGCGGTCATCCTCGCCGCGTCGTTCGCCACGTACGCCTCCTCCGAGATCGTCTTCCTCAAGATGCTCGGCATCGGCATGGTCGTCGTGATCCTCGTCGACGCGACGCTGATCCGCGCGGTCCTCGTACCGGTCTCCATGCGGCTCGCGGGCAAGGCCAACTGGTGGGCTCCGGCGCCGCTGCGCGCCTTCCACGACCGGTTCGGCATCTCCGAGTCGTCACCGGCCGCGCCCCCGGCGGCCGCCGCCTCCGACACGGCCGGGGCCGGCGTCCACGCCGGCCGCTCCTGATCCACCAGGTCCGAGGGAGACAGACACATGCTGGGAATCGGATTGTGGGCGCTGATGCTGGCGGGTTCCGCAGTCGTCCACTCCTACCTGTGGATCCGGCTCGTCCGTGACACGACGGGGGCCGGGACGACGGTCCGGCGGCTGGCGACCCTGGGCGTCGTGCTGTCGGCGCTGCTGGCTCCCGCGACCCGGATGCTCACCCCGCTGTTCGACCCCTCGGACGGGGGAGGCGGCCGGTTCCTGGCGTGGCCCGGCTACACCCTGATCGGCGTACTGCTCTACCTGCTGATGGCGCTCGCGGTACTGGAGCTGCCGCGGGCCCTGCTCCTGCGCAGGTGGCGGCGGAGCGCCGGGCGGCAGGCCGGTGCGGCTCCGGTACGGGTCGCCGTGGCGGCCGCCGCTCCCGTGAGCGCGGCCGTGGCGCCCACGCCCGCGCCCCCGCCGGAGCCCGCGCCGGAGCCGGCCCGGGACACCGCGCCGGACACCGCGCCGGACGCCGCGCCGGAGGACCAACGGCAGCTCGGCCGCCGGCTGTTCCTCGGCCGCGCGGTGGGCACCGTGGCCGGGGTCACCGCCCTCGGCACGGTCGGCTACGGCATGTCCTCGGCCCTCGGCGACCCGCTGGTCAAGCGCGTACCGGTCACCCTCTCCAAGGTGAACCCGCGCCTGGCCGGGCTGCGGATCGCCGTCGTCAGCGACATCCACCTCGGGCCGCTGCTCGGGCGCGCCCACACCGAGCGGATCGTCCGCATGGTCAACGGGCTCCAGGCCGACCTGGTGACGATCGTCGGCGACCTCGCCGACGGCACCGCGTCCCAGCTGGGACCCGCGGCCCGGCCGCTGAAGGCGCTCGAATCCCGGTACGGCAACTTCTTCGTCACCGGCAACCACGAGTACCTCTACGACGGGGTCGAGGACTGGCTCGACGAGATGCGCAACGTGGGGGTGCGGCCGCTGGTGAACGAGCGCGTGGAGATCCGGCACAACGGCGCCCACCTCGACCTGGCCGGCGTCGAGGACCTGGCGGGGGAGGAGTTCGGCCGGGGGCCCGACCTGGGCAGGGCCCTGGGCGGGCGGGACCTCTCGCGCCCCGTCGTGCTCCTCGCCCACCAGCCGGTCTTCGCCGACGAGGCGGCCCGGCACGGCGTGGACCTCCAGCTGTCGGGGCACACCCATGGCGGGCAGATGTTCCCGCTGACCGCGGTCACCTCGCTGGCCAACCCCGTCAACTCCGGGCTGGGCCGGGTGCAGGACACGCAGCTGTACGTGACGAACGGCGCCGGCTTCTTCGGCCCGCCGGTCCGCGTCGGCGCCCCGGCGGAGATCACCCTGCTGGAACTGCGCTCGCCGCTGCCCGCGTAACGGGCCGTGCCCCGGGAACAGCCTGTAGGGCGGTTCCCGGGGCACGGTCGTCAGGGCGCGGTCCGCCCGGTGGATCAGTTCTGCTGGTAGACGCCGAACATGTCGACCACGAGGTCCGCGGGCTCCCAGCCCCGGTTCCAGAAGTCGATGACGCCGGTCTTGCCGGTGCTCGCCTGGACCAGGTTCGGGACGGTTGCGCCCCCCGTCCAGTTCAGGTTCGAGGAGTTCGGCGGGGTCGGCGGCTTCCACGTGTCGTTGTCGTACTGCGCCCAGGTGTTCGGGTCCGGGGCGACCGAGAGGTGACCGCTGCCGCGGGTGTTGGTGACCGTCGTGTTCAGGACGTACGCCGTGTTGTTCGGCTTGCCGTCCGCCAGCGGCAGCCAGCGGTAGTCCTGGCCCTCCACCGGCCAGTCCCACTCGCGGGAGTCGTGCAGCCGCGTCGGCAGCACGGGCAGGTAGGCGGCCCCGCCGTTGGGGGTGTAGTAGCCGACGACGTCCACGACCACGTCGGCCGGGTCCCAGGCGCCGTTGCGGACGTTGATCTGGCCGTCCGGGCCGACCGGGACGATCACCGAGTTCGCGATCGTCTGGTTGGCGCTGAAGTTCACGTTCGACGTGCCGGGCGCCTGCTGTCCGCTCGGGAAGACCGTCAGGTGGCCGGCGCCGCGAGGGCCGGTGACGGTGACGTTGAGGGCGACGGCCGTGACGTTGGAGTACGGGATCGCCCCGCGGCCGGCGACCTGGACGGGGAACTGGCTCTGACCGGCGACCTGACCCCAGGTGCCGAGGCCCGCGCGGCTGTCGACGATGCGGGTCGGTTCCAGCGCGGTGTAGCCGCCGGCGGCGGCGGAGCGGCTGAAGTAGCCGGTGACGTCCGCGAGCAGGTCCACGTCGCCGTAGCTGCGGTTGACGAGCTCGACGTAGCCGTCCGCGCCCACCGGCACGATCGTCATGTTCGGCACGGTCTGGCCCGCGGTGAAGTTGACGTTGGAGGTGGTCGGCTGCTCCGTGCCCGACGGGTAGGCCGTGATGTGGCCGCCGGAACGGGGGCTGACGACGGTGAGGTTGAGCGCCACGGCGGTCGCGTCGTCCGGGATGCCGCTGTTGCCGCCGACCTTCACGCGGGCCACGCCGTACGGGGTGACCGGACGGTTGCTGCCGCCGATGCCGGAGCGGGTGTCCAGCAGCCGGGTCGGGGCGTGCGGGGTGAACTTCGAGCCGGCGGCCTGGACGTCGACGCTGTTGGTGGCCGTGACGTTGTTGTCCTGGTCGGTCAGAGTGACCGTGACCTTGTGGGTCCCGACCTCGGCGAAGGTGTGCTTCGAGGTCAGCAGCTTCCCGCCGGTGACGTGCTCGGTGTCGGTCTTGCCGTCGCCCCAGTCGATGTCGACCTTGACGGGCGAGCCGGCGGCGCTGGTGATCTGGGACGCAAGGCTGAAGCCGTGCGCCGAGGTGGCCGAGGCGCGCAGATCGACGGCGAGGCCGGCGTTGCCCTTCGCGGCCCCTGCGGCCCCCGCGGCCTGCGGAGCGGCCGCTGCCTTGCCGGATGTGCGGACCGTACGCTCCGCCGGGCTGTGGAAGACGGCGGACTTCGCCGCGGCGGCCTTGGCGGCGTCCATCGCCGCGGCTGCGCTCCCCTGGCGCTCCGCGGGGCGGTCTGCGGCCTGGGCCGCTGTGGGTACGAAGCCGATGACTGCCGCTACGACGGCAGCCGAAATCATGACGCGGTGACGCTGCACCGGTCCCCCCTTGTTTATTGAACCAGTTCAGAAGTGAAGCGCGTTCAGAGTACACATACCGGATGGTCGATGCGAACAAGTTTCCGAAACGTGTGAACGCCCTGCCGAAGGGGACGACAGGGCGTTCTCGGCGGTTGCACCGAAAGTGATCAATGTGGCTGGAGGGGATGTCCGGCCGCAGGCAGCCGGCGACGGTGCGGGCGATGGGGGTCAGGCATCGCCCGCGGCCGTGCTGCCGTCGTCGTGCGTGCCCGGGATCCGGTCCCCCCGTGCCTCCGGGCAGTCGCGCCGACGCGTCAACCGCCGAGGTGGCCTCGTCGATCCACGCGGGTGGACGTCCCCCAAAGCCCCGGGAGGCGGCTGTCTTTCGGGACCATACCCGCAAGTCCGCGCAGGTGGGCGGAGTCCTCGGGCCGCGGGGCGGACACCGCCCGGCGTTCCCGCGGTACGTACGGAGGGTGGCCGGGCGGTCGCGGTGAGAGTGCGTCAGGGCGGCTCCTGAGCCCGTCAGGCACGGGATCGGGCGCCTCCCGGAGGTGTTGTGGCCCGCCGGGCCGGGACCGTCGGATGTCCGGTTCGCGGTGGTACGGCCGCCCGCCGCAGGTCGCTTTCTAGCCGTTTGAATTTGGCTTGATCGGCTGGGGCGCGTTGGCGGGAAATGGTCGCTCAAGGGTGACGAAGAAACGGAATCGGGTCATGCCGGATGAGTGTGAGATGTGGCCGATTCGTGTGGAGCGTTCGTAATCCGGAGATTCCCTCTCGACACCTCAAGAGTTCCTCAGATGCGAGATGAGCGGCTTGACTCGATCTAGGTACCCCATGAAAGATCTAGGGGTGCGGAGGGGGGCTGCACGTTGCAGGCCGGTTGTTCGCATCCCCTTCGTGGCGCAGAGATCTACCAGGGGGAATGTCGTGAAGTTCCAAGTGCTCGGACCAGTAGAGATAGAGACAGAGGACGGGACCCAGGTTTCGCCGAGAGCGCTCAAGCTCCGCTCCCTGCTGGCCTATCTCTGTGCCCACCACGGCGAGGCAGTGTCCTCCGGCCGGCTCATCGAGGCCCTGTGGTCGGGCGCTCCCCCGCAGACCGCCTCCACCGCCCTGCACGTCTACGTGTCCAAGCTGCGCAAGCACCTCCAGAGCCTCGATCTCGACGCGGCCGCCCTCATCACCACGCAGCCGCCCGGATACAAACTCCGGCTCGTCGGGTGCGATCTCGACGTCTACGAATTCGATCGGCTGCTCGTGACAGCCCGGGAATTTCGCCGGAACGGTGAAAGGGAGAATGCTTCGAAAACCTTCGAGCAGGCCATTTCTTTGTGGCGCGGGCAGGCTCTTGAGGATCTGCGCAGCATTCCGGCGTTCGAATCCCTCGGCCGCAGGCTCGACGAACGCCGTTCTTTCGCGCACGAGCAGCGTTTCGAGCTCGAACTCGAACTCGGAAACCACAAGGCTCTCGTGGGCGAGATATACGCCCTGCTCGACGACCGGTCGACGTGGGAGAACCTTTACGCCTACCTGATGGTGGCGCTCTACCGCAGCGGGCGGACCGCCGAGGCGCTGGCCACGTACAGCCGGGTCAGGCGGAACCTGGTCGAGGACCACGGGATCGAGCCCGCCCCCCGCCTCCAGCGGCTTCAGCATGCGATCTTGACCCACGCCCCCTCCCTGGACGACTGTGGCGCGGATCAGCTGGTGGGCGTGACCGCGGCGTGAGGGCGGTCACCCCGCTGCATAGGCTGACCATTGGTCAATCCGGATCCGGGTCAGGGTCCATGGAACGAGGAGAATCACTGATGGTCGGGTCCCGCGTCCTTTCCTTCGGGCACTATCAGCCGTCAAAAGTTTTGACCAACGCCGATCTGGAGCAAATGGTCGAGACCAGTGATGAGTGGATTCAGAGCCGGGTCGGGATCAAGACCCGTCGGGTGGCCGCCGAGGACGAGTCCGTTTCGGACATGGCAGCAAAGGCCGCTGCAAACGCTCTGGCGAATGCGGGCCTGACCGGAGCCGACATAGATTTCGTCATCGTGGCCACCTGCACGGCGCAGGACCGCTCTCCCAACATGGCGGCCCGCGTCGCCGCGGCCGTCGGCGCGAAGGCCCCGGCCGCGATTGATGTGAACACGGCTTGCTCTGGATTCCCACACGCAATGGCGCTGGCGGACCAGAGCATCCGGACCGGATCCGCCACCAAGGCTCTGGTCATCGGCGTGGAGAAGCTGACGGACTTCGCCGACTGGACCGACCGCACCACCTGCGTGCTCATCGGCGACGGAGCCGGAGCGGCCGTCGTGGCCGCCTCCGATGAGTCCCTGATCAGCCCGGTCGTATGGGGGTCCGTACCCGAGATGGGCCACGCCGTGCGCATCGAGGCGCCGTCCCACACCTTCTCCCAGGAGGGGCAGTCGGTGTACCGCTGGGCCACCACCGCCCTGCCGAAGGTCGCGCTCCAGGTGTGCGAGCGGGCCGGGGTCAAGCCCGAGGACCTCGGCGGCGTCGTCCTGCACCAGGCCAACCTGCGGATCATCGAGCCGCTGGCCCGCAAGATCGGCGCGGTCAACGCCGTCATCGCCAAGGACGTCGTGGACTCCGGCAACACCTCGGCCGCCAGCATCCCGCTCGCACTCTCCAAGCTCGTCGAGCGCGGCGAGATCGAGAAGGGATCGCCCGTACTGCTCTTCGCATTCGGCGGCGGCCTGTCCTACGCCGGCCAGATCATCCACTGCCCGTGACCGGGAGAGGCGACGTGACCACGGTGAAGTCCTCCTCCACCGCCCCCTGGTGGCCGCTTCTGCGGCTGCAGGGGGCGGCGGTCGCGCCCCGGCTGCGGCTGCTGGTGTTCCCGCACTCCGGCGCCGGCCCCAACACCCTCTTCCCCCTCGTCGAACCGCTCCCCGACGACATCGAAGTGCTCGGGCTGTCGCTGCCGGGCAGGGAGCGCCGCTTCGGCGAGACCCCCGGCTGCCGCCTCGACGAGGTCCTCGACTCGGTCGCCGACGAGGTGCTCGGCCGGGACCCGCTGCCCACCGTGGTCTTCGGCCACAGCCTCGGGGCGCTCCTCGCCGTCCGCACCGCGCACCTCCTCGGTCCGCACTGCCGCGCCGCCGTCGTCAGCGGCCAGGTGCCCGGCCGGACCAGGCGCCGGGCCCACGCCACCAGCAGCGAGGAGGACGCCGTCGGGCTGCTGCGGGACGGCGGGGGCACCCCCGAGTGGGTCATGCAGGACCCGGACATGCTCGCCCACGTCACGCGCGTCCTGCGCGCGGACATCGACCTCAGCCGGGAGGCCGCCGTGGGGTTCGAGGACATACGGCTCGACGTGCCCCTGCACGTCCTCGGCGGCACGGCCGACCCGCTGGTCCCGCACGAACCGCTGGACGGCTGGGCCGACCACACCACCGGCCCCTGCCGGGTCCGCCGCTTCGACGGCGACCACTTCTTCCTCCTCGCCGACGAACACCGCGGCGCGGTCGTGGACATCCTGCGCGAGGCCCTCGCGTACTGACCGACCGGCAGCCGGCCGCCGCCGGGGGGGCGGCCCCCCCGGGGGGGGCGGCGGCCCCCCCCCGGCCGGGGGGGGCGCCGGGCGGGGGGGGGGGGCCGGGCCGGGGGGGGGGGGGGTGGCGGCCGGCGG
>NZ_JBVHJO010000007.1:30010-273284 GCF_055559995.1 Streptomyces sp. NPDC023541 | reverse complement strand
CCCGCGACCACTTTTTCGAGCTCGCCGACGAACCCCGCGGCGCGGTCGTGGAACTCCGGGGCGCGCCCCGCGCTTTCTGCCCTCCGGGCCGCCGGCCGCCGCCGGGGGGCCCCCCCCCGGGGGGCGGCCGCCGTCATGCCCCGTCCATCTCGGCCGCCAGGTGGGCGGCGAGGGCCACGGCCGTCGGGTGGTCGAAGGCCGCCGTCGCGCCCAGCCGCACCCCCGCCTCGGTACCCAGCCGGCCGGTCAGCTCCAGCGCGGTCAGCGAATCCAGGCCCAGCTCCCAGAAGTCGCGGTCCGCGGCGACCGCCTCCGCCCCGGCGTGCCCCAGCACCTCGGCGACCCGGCGGCGCACGATTTCGACGAGTTCCGCCCGCCGCTCCGCGGCCGGCAGCCCGCGCAGCGCGTCCCGCGGGGAATCCGCCCCCGCGGACCCGGCCGGGGACACCCCGCCGCCGAGGGCGAGCCCCCGCAGCAGCGCGGGCAGCCGGCGCCCGTCACCCCGCAGCGCGGCGGGTGCCAGGGCGACCGGTGCGACGACCGCCTCGTCGCCCGCGCAGGCCGCGTCGAACAGGTCCAGGCCCTGCTCCGCCGAGAGCGGCGCCAGGCCGATCCGGCCCATGCGGGCGAGGTCGGCAGCCGTGAGCCGGCCACCCATCCCGGCGCCGCCCCACAGCCCCCAGGCCAGGGACAGCCCCGGCAGCCCGAGGTCCCGCCGGTGCCGGGCCAGTGCGTCCAACTGGGCGTTGGCGGCCGCATAGTTGGCCTGACCGGCGCCGCCCAGCAGACCCATGACGGAGGAGAACATCACGAACGCCCGCAGCGGCGCGCCCTCCGTCAGCCGGTGCAGGTTCAGCGCCGCCGCGGCCTTGGCCTCCAGCACCCGCTCCAGCCGGCGCGGGGTGAGCCCCGCGATCGTCGAGTCGTCGGTGATCCCCGCCGCGTGCACCACGGCCGTCAGCGGCCGGTCGGCCGGTACGTCCGCCAGTACGGCGGCCAGCGCCCCGGCGTCGGAGGCGTCGCACGCCACGACGGTGGCCGACGCCCCCAGGTCCGCCAGGGCGGCCACGAGCCGCCCCGCGCCCGCGGCCTGCGGCCCGCTGCGGCTGAGCAGCAGCAGGTCGCGCACCCCGTGGCGGCGCACCAGGTGCTCGGCCAGCAGGGCGCCGAGGGCGCCGGTGCCGCCGGTGACGAGCACCGTGCCGTGCGCACCCCATGCGGCCGCGGCCGGCTCCAGGCCGCCGTCGCCGCCGGTGACGGCCCGGGTCAGGGCCGGGTGCAGTACGGCGCCGGCACGGATCGCGGACTGCGGTGCGCCGGAGGCCACGACCGAGGCCAGGGCCCGTGCGTCGATGTCCTCGTCCGCGGCCACGTCGACCAGGACGAACCGGCCCGGGTGCTCGGTCTGCGCGCTGCGCACCAGCCCCCACAGGGCGGCGCCGGCCAGGTCGCAGAGCTCGTCCGCGGCCGTCGCGGCGACCGCGCCGGTGGTGACGAAGACCAGCCTGCTGTCGCCGAGCCGGGTGTCGGTCAGCCACTCCTGGAGCAGCAGCAGCGTGCGCTGGGTCGCGGAACGGGTCGCGTCGGCGGTGTCCGGGGCCTCGCCGCGCGCCGTGACGAACACGACGTCGGGGACCTCCCCCGCCGCGCCCATCCCCCCGTCGAGGGCGAGCAGGTCCACGAACGTGGTCACCGCTGTGTCCCGCGCCTTGAACGCCGTGGCCAGACCCAGGCTGTCGGACCCCAGCACCGCCCAGCGTCGGCCGTGCACGGCGGCGGAAGCGGCTTCCGGCGCGGGCGCCGGCTCCGCCCCCCGCTCCGCCCCCCGCTCCGCCCCCGGCTGCGTCCCCGGCTTCGATGCCGGCGACCAGTCGAGGACGAGCAGGCCGGCCGCCGGGTCGTCCCCGGCCGGACGGGCCCGGAACACGACGGACTCCGCCGTCAGGATCGGCCGCCCCCCGCCGTCCGTCAGCTCCAGCGCGAACGCGCCCGCTCCCGGCCCGGACTCCAACCGCACCCGGGCCGCGCCGGCTCCGGGGCTGTGCACCCGTACACCCCGCCACACGAAGGGCAGCAGGACCTCCTGCCCGCCCGAGTCGAGGGAGTCCACCAGGAAGGGGTGGAGCGCGGCGTCCAACAGCGCGGGGTGCGCCGCGAAGGCCGCCCCGGCGGGCCGCTGCCCGTCCGGCAGGGCCACCTCGGCCCACAGCGCGCCGTCGGTGCGCCGCATCGACCGCAGCCCCCGGAAGCCCGGCCCGTACGCGAACCCCAGGCCGGCCAGCCGCTCGTACGTGCCGTCCGGCAGCCCGTGCACCTCGGCCGGGTCCACCGCCGCCGCCGCGCCGGGCGCCCGCTCGTCCTGCGCCGCCGGGGCCTCCAGCAGGCCACCGGCGTGGTCGGTCCACGGCTCCCCGCGGCCCGCACCGGCCGGGCGGGAGTGCACCGTGACGGTGCGCGCGCCGTCCGGGCCGGGGGCACCGACCTGGCAGCGCAGGTCCACCGCGACCCCGGGGCCGAGCGCGAGCGGGCGCCGCAGGACCAGTTCGGCGATGCCCGCGGCCCCGACGGCGGCACCGGCCTGCAGGGCGATCTCGACGAAGGCCGTACCGGGCACCAGGACCGCGCCCTGCACGACGTGATCGGCGAGCCACGGGTGGCTCTCCGTCGACAGCCGCGAGGTGAACAACAGGCCGTCCTGGCCGGGCAGTTCGATCTCCGCACCGAGCAGCGGGTGTCCGCTCGCCCCGATGCCCGCCGCGGCCAGGCTCCCGCCGGCCGGGCCCGGCAGCGGCAGCCAGTACGCGGCGCCCCGGAAGGGATAGACGGGCAGGTCCACCCGGCGCGCCCCGCGCCCGGACAGGACCCGGTCCCAGGCCACTGTCGTGCCGCGCACGTGCAGTTCGGCGAGGGCGCCGAGCAGCGTGGCGGGCTCCGGCCGTCCCCGCCGGGCCGCCGCGGCCAGTACGGTCGCCCCGGGCTCGGCCAGGCACGAGCGGGCCATGGCGCCGAGCACGCCGTCGGGGCCCAGTTCCAGACAGGCCCGTACGCCGTCCCCGGCGAGCGCGGTCATCCCGTCGAGGAAGCGCACCGGCAGGCGGACGTGCTCCACCCAGTGGTCGGCGGTGCACAGCTCGGCGGCGGACACCGGCCGCCCGGTGCGGTGCGACACGACGGGGATCCGCGGCGGGTGGTACGTCACCGACCGGGCCACGGCGGCGAACCGCTCCAGCATCGGCTCCATGAGCGGCGAGTGGAAGGCGTGGCTGACGTTGAGGAGCTTGCCGCGCCGGCCCGACTCCCGGCAGCGGTCCAGGAGTTCCCGTACGACGTCCTCGTCCCCGGACACCACGACCGAGCGGGGGCCGTTGACGGCGGCGATGCCCGCGACGGCCTCGTGCCCGGCCAGCCAGCCGAGCACCTCCTCCTCGGGCGCGTGCAGCGCGGCCATGGCGCCGCCCTCGGGCAGCGCGCCCATCAGCCGGGCCCGGGCCGCGACCAGCGCGCAGGCGTCGGGGAGCGACAGCACACCGGCCGCGTGGGCGGCGGCGAGTTCGCCGACGGAGTGCCCGAGCAGCCGGTCGGGGCGCAGGCCCCATGCCTCGACCAGCCGGAAGAGCGCGACCTCGAAGGCGAACAGCGCCGGCTGCGTCCATTGCGTACGGTCCAGCAGCGCGGCCTCTGCAGTGCCCTCGTCGGCGAACATGACGGGGCGCAGCGGGCCTTCGAGCAGGCCGTCGAGGTGTCCGCACACCTCGTCGAGCGCGCGGGCGAACACCGGGAACGCCGCGTACAGTGCGCGGCCCATGCCGGGGCGCTGGCTGCCCTGCCCGGTGAAGAGGAAGGCGAGGCGGCCCGGTGCGGAGGCGGCGGTCCCCCGGTGGACGGACGTGGTCGCCGTGCCGTCCGCGAGGGCCGTCAGCGCCGCCGTGAAGTCCTCGCGGCCGGTGGCGAGGACCACCGCGCGGTGCGCCAAGGCGGCGCGGCCGGTGGCCAGGGAGTGTCCGACGTCGGCCGGTGCGGGCGGCAGTTGCCCGCCGGTGACCGTGTCGCGCAGCCGGGCGGCGGCCTCGCGCAGCGCGTCCTCGTCGGCGGCCGACAGCGGCCAGGCGACGGGCACACCGGCCGGGACCGGGGCGGCCGCCGGTTCGGCGGCGGGCGCCGGGGCGGGCGGTTCCTCGACGACCACGTGTGCGTTGGTGCCGCTGATGCCGAAGGAGGAGACGGCGGCCCGGCGCGGGGCGGCGGCCGCCGGCCAGGGCCGGTGCTCCTGCAACAGCCGTACGGCGCCCGCCGACCAGTCGATGTGCGGGGAGGGGGTCTCGGCGTGCAGGGTGCGCGGCAGCAGGCCGTGGCGCATCGCGAGCACCGTCTTGATCACGCCGCCGACGCCGGCCGCGGCCTGGGTGTGGCCGATGTTGGACTTGAGGGAGCCCAGCCACAGCGGGGAGTCACCCGGCCGGTCCCGGCCGTAGGTGGCCAGCAGCGCCCCGGCCTCGATCGGGTCGCCGAGCACGGTGCCCGTGCCGTGGCCCTCGACCGCGTCCACCTGGTGCGGGGCGAGCCCGGCGGCGTCGAGTGCCGCGCGGATGACCCGCTCCTGGGAGGGGCCGTGCGGGGCGGTCAGCCCGTTGCTGGCGCCGTCCTGGTTGGTGGCGGTGCCCTTGACGACCGCGAGGACCGGGTGTCCGTGGCGGCGTGCGTCGGAGAGCCGTTCCAGCAGCAGCAGGCCGGCGCCCTCGCTCCAGCCCGTGCCGTCGGCGTCCGCTGAGTACGCCTTGCACAGGCCGTCGGCGGCCAGTCCGCGCTGGCGGCTGAACTCGGTGAACATGCCCGGGTTGGCCATGACGGTGACGCCTCCGGCGAGCGCCGCGTCGCATTCGCCGCGCTCGATGGCCTGCGCGGCCAGGTGCAGGGAGACCAGGGAGGACGAGCAGGCGGTGTCCACGGTCAGTGCGGGCCCCTGGAGGCCGAGGACGTAGCTGATCCGGCCGGATATGACGCTGGGCGCGGACCCCGTCAGCAGGTGGCCCTCGGCGTTCCTGGGGGCCTCGTGCAGCGGGGGACCGTAGCCGGAGGGCATGGCGCCGACGAACACGCCGGTGCGGTGGCCGCGGACGGACCGCGGGTCGATGCCCGCCCGCTCGAGGGCCTCCCAGGCCAGTTCGAGCATGATCCGCTGCTGCGGGTCCATCGCGAGGGCTTCGCGCGGGCTGATCCCGAACAGGGTCGCGTCGAAGCGGGCCGCGTCCAGGAGGAAGCCGGCCCGTCGGGCGTACGTGGTGCCCGGGCGGGCGGGATCCGGGTCGTGCAGGGCGTCCAGGTCCCAGCCGCGGTCGGCGGGGAACTCCGACATGGCGTCGCCGCCCTCGGTGACGAGCCGCCAGAGGTCCTCGGGGGAGCGCACGCCGCCGGGGTAGCGGCAGGCCATCGACACGATGACGACGGGGTCGGCGTCCTCCCGCGCGTCGCCGTCCACCCGCGCCACGCCGTCCTCCCGCGTGTCGGCGGCGGCGGCCGGTTCGGCGGGCGCGCCCGCGGGCCCGTGCGCCCGGTCGCCGTCCAGCTCCCGCAGCCGCCGCGCCGTGGCGTCGGGCGTGGGGAAGTCGAAGAACAGGGTGGAGGGCAGCCGCAGGCCGGTGGCCTCGGCGAGGCGGCGCCGCAGCTGCACCAGGGTCAGGGAGTTGAAGCCGAGGTCGCGGAAGGCGCCGTGCGGGTCGACGTCCGCCGGGTCCACGTACCCGAGCAGTGCGGCCGCGTGGCCGAGTACGAGGTCCAGCGGGTCCGCGGCGGACGCGTCGGCGGCCGGTGCCGCCGCCGGCTCCGGCTCGCCCGGGCCGGCGGGCCCGGCGGGGGCCGCGGTCGCGGTGCGCGGCTGAGTACGCAGCCAGTGCCGGCGCCGCTGGAAGGGGTAGGTGGGCAGCGTCACCCGGCGGCCCCCGGCGGCCCGGGCCACTTCGGCCAGGTCCGCCGCGGCGCCGCCGGCGTGGGCCTCGGCCAGCGACAGCAGGAAGCGGTCCCGGCCGCCCTCGTCGCGGGCGAGGGTGCCCACCACGCTGACGTCGGCGCCGGCGTCGGCCGGGCGGGACTCCAGGGTGTCGGCGAGCCCGGCGGCCAGTACGGCGTGCGGGCTGACCTCGACGAACAGGTCGAAGCCGGCGTCCAGCAGGGTCCGTGTCGAGCGGTCGAAGCGCACGGTGTCGCGCAGGTTGCGGTACCAGTAGCCGCCGTCGAGCACCCCGGTGTCGAGGAACTCCCCGGTGGTGCTGGAGCAGTAGGGGACGCGGGCCGCGCGGGGCCGGATGCCGCTCAGGGCCGTGCGCACCTCGTCGGCGATGGCCTCGACCTGCGGGGAGTGCGAGGCGTAGTCGACCGGGAGGGTGTGCGTGCGGACGCCGCGTTCCTCGCATGCCGTGCGCAGGGCGGCGAGCGCCCCGGGGGATCCCCCGGCCACGGCCGACGAGGGGCCGTTGACCACGGCCAGGGCCAGCTCGCCCGGATGCCGGGCGAGCAGCGGCTCCAGCTCCCGCGGGGACAGGGCCACCGACATCATTCCGCCGGTGCCCGCGAGGCGGACGATGGCCCGGCTGCGCAGGGCGACGACGCGGGCGGCGTCCTCCAGCGAGAGCGCCCCCGACACGCAGGCGGCGGCGATCTCGCCCTGCGAATGGCCGACCACCGCGTCCGGCTCCACACCGTGCGAGCGCCACAGGGCGGCCAGCGACACCATCACCGAGAACAGCACCGGCTGGACCACGTCCACCCGGTCCAGGCCCGGAGCCCCCGGCGCGCCCCGCAGGACCTCCGTCAACGACCAGTCGGTGTGCGGCGCGAGGGCCGCGGCGCACTCCTCGACGGACGCCCGGAAGACCTCCGAGGTCTCCAGCAGGTCCAGCGCCATGCCCTCCCACTGCGAGCCCTGGCCGGGGAAGACGAAGACCGTACGGGCCGGGCGGCGGACCCGTCCGCGGAAGAGGCCCGGCGCGGGGCGGCCCTGCGCGAGGGCCTCCAGGCCGGTCAGGAACTCCTGCCTGGAGCCCGCCACGAGCACGGCGCGGTGTTCCATCCGGTCGCGGGTCGCGGCCAGTGCGTAGGACACGTCGGCGGGGGTCAGGCCGAGGTCGGCGGCGAAGCGCTCGCCGAGGGCCCGGGCCTGGTCGCGCAGCGCGGCGGTGCTGCGGGCGGAGAGCACCCACGGCACGACGGCGCCCGCGGCGGCCTCCCGGGCCGGAGCGGTGGCCGGCCGGGGCGGTGCCTGGCCGATGACCACGTGGCAGTTGGTGCCGCCGACGCCGAACGAGCTGACGCCGGCCAGCCGCGGTCGGTCCCCGCCGGGCCAGGTGCCGTGCTCCCGCTGGACGGCGAGCCCCAGCCGGTCCAGGGGCACGAGGTCGCTCGGCCGCTCGAAGTTGCGGCTGAGGGGGATCTCCCCGTGCCGGACGCTGAGCGCCGCCTTGAGCAGCCCGGCGATGCCCGCGGCGCCTTCCAGGTGGCCGATGTTCGTCTTCACCGAGCCGACCCGCAGCGGGCCGACGGCCTCGCGGCCGGCCGCGAACACACCGCCCAGCGCCTCGGCCTCCACCTGGTCGCCGCGCCGGGTCCCGGTGCCGTGCAGCTCGACGTAGCCGATGTCGCGGGCCGCGACGCCCGCCCGGCGCAGGGCGGCGCGGATGACGTCGCCCTGCGCGTCGGGGCTCGGCACGCCGAGTCCCTCGCCGCGGCCGTCGTTGTTGACCGCGCTGCCGTGGATGAGGCAGACGATCTCGTCCTCGTCGGCGAGCGCCAGGGCCAGCGGCTTGAGCAGGACGACGGCGGCGCCCTCGCCGCGTACGAAACCGTTGGCGCGGGCGTCGAAGGCGTAGCACTCGCCGTCCGGGGAGAGCACCCCGAACTGCGAGGCGCGCACGGCGCTCTCGGGGATCAGGTTGAGGTGCACGCCGCCGGCGAGCGCGAGCTCGGACTCGCCGCGGCGCAGGCTCTCGCAGGCCAGGTGGACGGCGACCAGGGAGGAGGACTGTCCCGTGTCCACGGTCATGCTGGGGCCGGTGAGGCCGAAGGTGTGGGAGAGGCGGTTGGCGACGAGGGCCCGCTGCAGGCCGGTGAAGGCGTACGGGCCGATCGCCTCGGGGCCCTGCTGCGCGAGCAGGGCCTCGTAGTCGGCGGCGATGGAGCCGACGAAGACGCCCGCGGCGCTGCCGCGGACCTCGGAGGGGCGCAGTCCGGCGTTCTCGAAGGCCTCCCAGCCCAGCTCCAGCACGAGCCGTTGCTGCGGGTCCATCGCCTCGGCCTCCAGCGGGGAGATGCCGAAGAACTCCGCGTCGAAGCCGGCGACGTCGTCGAGGAAGCCGCCGCGCCGCGTGTTCACGCGGCCCGGCCGCTGCGCGTCCCCGTCGTAGAAGTCCTCGGCGTTCCAGCGGTCGGCGGGGACGTCCTTGATACCGCTCGCACCGTTGCGCAGGAGGCGCCAGAGGCCGCGTGGGCCGGCCGCGCCCGGCAGGCGGCAGGCCATGGCGATCACGGCGATCGGTTCGGCCGGCGTGTGCGGCTCCGGGTGGCCGGCTGTGGTCCCAGGCTTGCTGCTCATCGCTCTCTCTCGTCCGCTCGTCCGCTCGTCTGTTCCGTCCGCCGGCCCGCCGCGTGTGCCGCCGCCCGCCGGTTCAGTCCTTGAGGAAGTCCAGGACCCTGCCGATGACCTCGGGGTCGCCCAGGATCCGGCGGTGGCCGAGCTTGCTCGTGATGAGCAGCTCCGCCCGGTCGCCGTAGCTCGCGGCCAGCCGGCGGCCCTGGTCGACGCCGACCTCGCGGTCGTTCTCGTCGTGGACGACGAGGATGCGCGCCGTGATCTCCTCCGGCCGGTGGTCGGCGGAGAAGCGGTTCCAGACGTCCCGCTCGGGCGCGAAGAACAGCTCGGTGCGCCGGCGCAGTTCGGCGGCGAGGGCGGGTCGCAGGCCGAGCTGGCCGCAGAAGGTGTCCGGCAGCGAGCCGAAGTCCGCCACGGAGGAGATGGAGACGAGCCGCTCGGTGACGAGGCCGCGGCGGGCGGCCAGGTAGGCGGAGGTGCCGCCGAAGGAGTGCCCGACGACCGCGTGGAAGTCGCCGTACCGCTCCTGCAGCGCCGTCATGACGGCGCCGTGCTCCAGGATGGTGCAGGTCGAACCGCCCGACGAGCCGTGGCCGGGGGCGTCGTAGGCGACAGCGGTCAGGCCGAGGGCCTCGATGCCCTCGACGAAACCGGCGAAGTTCGCGGCCCGCCCGCTCACGCCGTGCACCAGCAGGACGGGCTTCTCGCCGTTGCCCCAGCGGTAGGTGCGGATGTCGCGGCCGCCGACGGTGAGGGTCTCCTGCTCGGCGCGGTCGTGGACCTCCCGCTGCTCGGGCCGGACCGGGGTGCGGGGCGGTGCACCGTGGAACAGCTTCCAGGCCGGGCCTCCGGCCGCCTTGACGGAGACGTAGGACACGGCGTTGATGACGTTGCGTATGGTGCTGAGGGAAGCCATCCGGCTGCCTGCTTTCTCGCTGGGTCGGGACGGGAAGTGGGGGGAACAGGCGCCAACACGACGCGCGTGGGACTCAGTTGACCTGGCGCTCCCGGTCCTGCCAGAAACGGTCGCGCAGTTCCCGCCGGAGGATCTTTCCACTCGGATTGCGCGGGAGGGTCTCGATGAACTCGAAACCGGACGGAATCTTGAAGTCGGCGACCGTGCCCTTGAGGGAGAGCACCAGCTGCCGCGGACTGACCTCGTGACCGGGCCTGACCACGACGAACGCGTGGACGGCCTCGCCCCAGCGCTCGTCCGGGACGCCCACGACCGCCGCCTCCACCACGGCTTCGTGCCGGGCGAGCGCGTTCTCGATCTCGGCCGGATACACGTTCTCGCCGGCCACGATGATCGTGTCCTTGATCCGGTCGCAGATGAACACGTAGCCGTCGTCGTCGAGGTAGCCGGCGTCCCCGGTGTGGATCCAGCCGTCCACAAGGGTGTCCGCGGTGGCCTCGGGCAGCCCCCAGTACGAGAGCATCCGCGAGGGCGTGCGCAGGCACACCTCGCCGATCGCGCCCGTGGGCAGCACCCGGCCCGCCCGGTCGACGATCTTGGCCTCGAAGCCCGGGTAGGGCCGCCCCGCCGCCTTCAGCCGGGCCCCGCCGGCCACGTGCTCGTGCGGCGGCAGGCACACCGCGGTGTTGCCCGTCTCGGTGAGTCCGTAGATCTGCGCGAATTCGCAGCCGATCCGCTCCAGGCACTCCTGGAGCAGGCTTTCGGAGATGGGCGAACCGCCGTAGACGATCTTGCGGAGCGTCGCGAAGTCGGCGGTGCCCGCGCCCGGTTCGGCCAGCATCATCTGGAGCATCGCCGGCACCAGGCACGTGGTGCTGACCCCGTGCTCGCGGATCAGCCGCACCGCCTCGCCGCTGACGAACATCCGCATCGCGACGTTGGTGACACCCGCGTTGAAGCCCTGCGTGGCCCACCAGAGGCCGCCGATGTGGAAGCCGGGGATGCCGATGAGGCTGACGTCGTCCTCACGCCAGTCGATCCACCCCAGCCCCTCGGACGCGAGGGCGTCGCGCACCTTGAAGAAGCTGCGGTGCGCGAGCACCACGCCCTTGGGCAGGCCCGTGGTGCCGCTCGTGTAGATCTGGGCGATCGGGTCGTCGGGGGAGGCGGACGTCTCCGGGTCGGCGTCCGAGTGCCCCGCCTGCCAGGCGGTGAAGCCGCTGCCGGGGCCCGCCGGGCCGTCGAGGGCGACGATCCGCACCTGCGAGGGCAGTTCGGCGGCCGCCTTGTGCGCGACGTCGAGGAACTCGTCCTCGACGAAGAGCAGTGCGGTCCCCGAATCCCGCAGGATGTGGTCCACCTCGGAGGCCGTCAGCCGCCAGTTGATGGGGACCAGGACCGTACCGGACTTCGCGCAGCCGAAGAGGATGTCGTAGTAGTGCTCCGACTCCTTGCCCAGGTACGCCACCCGGGAGCCGCGCACCGCCCCGGCGGCGTGCAGTGCGCGGGCCGTCCGGTTGCTGCTCCGGTGCAGCTCCCCGTAACCGACCTCGCGGCCCTCGCAGACCACGGCCGTCCGGTCGGGGCGCTCGGCGGCGTGGAAGGCCGCCGTACGGTCCAGGGTCTGCAGCTGCGGGTGGTGCATGTCCGGCTCCTCGCTCCTCAAGTCCACTGGTTGCCCTCCGGCCAGTACCGCCGGCCGCGCACGGGCGCCGGTCCGGGCGCCTGCCGCGGGGGCCCGTCCACGCCCTCCATCAGGACGTGGGCGTTGGTTCCGGTGAAGCCGAACGCACTCACCCCGGCCAGCCGCCGCGGCGCGTCCGGCCACGGCTCGGAGGCCGTCGGCACCCGCAGCGCCAGGCGCTGCCAAGGGATCGCCGGGTCCGGCACGTCGAAGCCGGGCTGCACCGGGACCGTGCGGTGGTTCAGCGCCAGCACGGCCTTGATCAGGCCGGCCGCGCCGGACGCCGTCTCCAGGTAGCCCAGGGTGCCCTTGGCCGAGCCGACGAGCAGCTCGGGCGCGTCCGCCGCGTCACGGCCGTAGACGCCCGCGAGCGTCTCCGCCTCGATCACCCCGCCCAGCTTGGAGCCGTTGGCCTGCGCCTCGACGTAACTCACGGCGTGCGGGTCGATCCCGGCGGAACGCAGCGTGTCCGCGATGACCCGCCGCTGGCCCAGCGCGGACGCCGCGGCCATGGCGGGCCGGTCGCCGTGCTGGTGGATGCCGCTGCCGCGGACCACGGCGTACGGGACGTCCCCGTCCGCCTTGGCGTCGGACTGGCGCTTGAGCACCAGCACCCCGCAGCCCTCGCCCCGCACGTGTCCGTCGGCCGCCGCGTCGAAGGGCCGGCTGCGGCCCGTCGGCGAGACCATGCCCGCCTGGGCGAACACGGCCGTGGTGAACGGCGCCAGCAGCAGGTGGCAGGCGCCGACGACGGCGAGGTCGCACTCGCGGGCCCGCAGCGCGTGCGAGGCCAGGTGCAGCGCGGTCAGCGCCGAGGAGCAGGCCGTGTCGACCGTGAGCACCGGCCCGCCCAGGCGCAGCCCGGTGGCGACGCGGGCCGCGGTGGCGCTCAGCGCGCCACCGGTGCCCATGTACGGGGAGAGGCCCTCGGGCCCCACCCCGTTGCGCAGACAGGCGTAGTTGTACTCGACGGTGCTCACCCCGGCGAACACGCCGACCCGGACGTCGGTGCCGGGCGCCGCTCCCGCGTCCTGGAGCGCCTCGGCGGCCACCGTCAGCAGCAGCCGCTGCTGCGGGTCCATGAAGGCCGCCTCCTCCTCGCCGATGCCGAAGCGCTCGGCGTCGAAGAGGTCGATGTCCGCCAGGTAGGAGCCCTGGCCGAGCAGCCCGGCCAGGGGAGCCAGGTCGGGTGCCTCCACGTTCCACCGGGGGCGGCCGGTGGAGTCGACGGGTATCCCGCCGCCACCGGCCACCACGCGGCCCTCCCGCAGCGCCTCCCAGTACTGCCGGGGGCTGTCCAGGCCGCCCGGCAGGCGGCAGGCGAGCCCGGTGACGGCGATGCCCTCGGTCTCGCGCAGCCGCTGCCGTGCCAGCATCAGGACCAGCTGCTTGCGGGAGAGCCCCGACAGGGACTCGATGTACTCCTTCACCGCGTCACAGATCCATCAGTTCGGCCAGTTCGGCGTCGGCGTCCGCCTCGGACAGCTCCCGGACGTCCGCAGGCTCCCGGCGCGCGGCCCCCTCGTCGGCGGCCGGCGGGGAGATCTCCTGGTCCAGGTACTCGGCCAGCAGCAGGATCGAGGGGTAGTCGAACACGATCGACGTCGGCAGCGGCACCTGGAAGCCCGCCTCCAGGGCGTTCTTCAGCTCGACGGCCACCAGGGAGTCGAGTCCCAGCTCGGTGAACTTCGCGTCCGCCGGGACGTCGTCCGCGCCCTCGAAGTGCAGGAGCACGGCGATGCGCTCACGGATCAGCTCGTTGACCGTGGCCCGGCGTTCGGCCCGCGGCAGCGCCCGCAGCGCCTCCAGGTCCACCGTGCGCACCGCCGCGGCGGAGGCCCGCGCCACCTCGCGGTAGAGCGCGCTCACCGCCGGCCGCCCGGACGCGTACCGGTCCCAGTCGAACTCGCCGATCGTCACGTGCGACTCGCTGCCGCCCAGCGCCTTGAACAGGCACCGCGCGCCGTCCGTCGGCTTGAGGAACCGCATCCCCTGGCCCTCGATGCCGCGGATCAGCTCGGCGCTGAGGTTCGCGGCCATGCCCACCTCGGCCCACGGGCCCCAGCCGATGCTGAGACCCGGCAGGCCCGCCGCGGAGCGCCACTGCATCACCGTGTCGACGAAGGCGTTGCCCGCCGCGTAGTTGCCCTGCGCCACCGGTCCCAGCACCGAGGCCACCGAGGAGTAGCCCACGAGGAACGGCTCCTCGGGGAAGGTCCGCAGGACCTGGTCGAGCTGCCAGGTGCCGAACACCTTGGCCTCGAAGACCTTCTCGATGCTCTCCCAGTCCATCGCCGAGATCGGCATGTCGGCCAGGACGCCGGCGCCGTGGAAGACGCCCGCCAGCGGCCTGCCGGACGCCTTCAGGTCCTCGGCGATGCGGAGCACGTCCTCGGTGCGGGCGATGTCGCCCTGGTAGGCGGTCACCGAGACCCCCTCGCCGAGGCCGGCCGCGATGGCCGCGGTCCGCTCGGCGGACACGGCCCGCCGGCTGACCAGCCCGATGTGCCGGGCGCCCAGGGCGACCAGGCGTTCGGCGGTGACGGTGCCGATGGCGCCCAGACCACCCGTGATCAGGTACGTGCGGTCCGCGGCGATCTCCACGGGCCGGGCCGGGCGGTCGCCCGACGCGGTGAGGTCGAGGACGAGCTTGCCGATGTTCGCACCCCGGCTGAGGACCCCGAACGCCTCCTCGATCTCCTCCAGGGAGTACGAGGTCGTCGGGATGGGCCGGATCTCCTCGCGCTCCAGGAGGCCGGCGACGGTCTCCAGGATCTGCTTGTTCACCGCGCGCAGCTCGTGCTCGGGGAACTCGCTGAGGTCGAAGTTGTGGTAGGCCACGTCCGGACGCGCCTCGCGTGCCTGCTCCGCTGACCAGATGCCGATCTTGCCGAGCTCCACGAAGCGACCGCCCCGGCCCAGCGCCCGCATGCCCTCGGCGATGTACTCCTTGTTCAGGCTGTTGAGGACGATGTCGACGCCCGCACCGCCGGTGATCTCCAGGATCCGCTCGGCGAACTCCGGGGAACGGGAGTTCAGGACGTGCTCGACCCCCTGGGCGTGCAGCAGGGCCTGCTTGCGCGGGCTGGCCGTGGCGATGACCTCGGCCCCGGCGAGCTTCGCCAGCTGCACCGCGGCCTGCCCCACCCCGCCCGCGGCGGCGTGCACCAGCACCTTGTCACCGGCCTTCATACCGGCCAGGTCGTGCAGGGCGTAGTACGCGGTCACGTACGCGGTGGCCAGACCGGCCGCCTCGGCGAAGCCGACGTTGGCGGGCTTGCGCACCGCCATGGCCGACGGCACCGTCACCCGGCGCTTCATGCACCCGAGGTGGCTGAGGACGACCTCGTCGCCCGGGGCGAACTCGGCGTCCGGGCCGGCCGCGAGGACCGTGCCGGAGCCCTCGAAGCCCAGCGGCAGCCGCTGGTACGGCACCCCGGTGTCCTCGGCGTGCTGCTTGAGCAGGCCGAGCGCGTTGAGGACGTCCTTGAAGTTGAGGCCCGCGGCGTGCACCTGGACCTGCACCTCGTCCCCCTGGGGGGTGACGTCGGCGAGCGGCACCGGCTTGATGTTCGAGAACTCGCCGTACTCCGTCACGGTCAGCTCGAAGTTGTCGTCGTCCGCGGCGGCCGGCTCCACCGGGCGCAGCCGGCGTACGTGGCGGTTGCCCGCCCGGTAGCCGATCTGGAACTCCTCGGCCTCCGCGGCCAGCCACTCGTCGGCCAGCGACCGCGCGTCGCCGCCCTCCGGCAGGTCGACCAGGGTGACCTTGTACGTCGGGTACTCGCTCCACAGGGACAGGCCGAAGCCCCACAGGGAGGACGCGGGCACGGCGCCGGCGCCCGGCGCGGGCACGTCGCCCGGCAGCCGCTGAGCGCCCTCGGTGACCAGCCACAGCCGCTGATCGCGGCCGAAGCCCTGCTGCTCCAGCGAGGCCAGCAGCGCCAGCAGGTCCCGGTAGTTGGCCTCGGACTCGGCGCGCAGCCGCTCCTCGGTGAGCGGCCCGGGCTCGGCACGCCAGAACCAGGCGACATCGGTGGGCCGGCCCCCCAGGCCCTGGGCCGCGCGGGCCGTCGAGCCGGCGTCGGGGGCGAAGGCCAGGGAGGCGTCGGCCGCCTCCAGATCGCCGACCGCCCCGGCGAGGGCCGTCTCGTCCCGGCCGACGACCAGGATCCGGCGGGCTCCCTCGGCGCCGCGCCGCACCAGTGAGCGCTTGGTCCAGCGCGGGGTGTGGAAGAACCTGCGGCGGGGCCCGCCGGCGGTGTTGGCGACCCGCTTGAAGCCCAGGTCGCGCACCACGAACAGCGGCCGGTCACCCTCCAGCAGCACCAGGTCGGCGGTGAGTTCCCCGTCGGCGCTCTCCTCGCTGGTGATCCGCGCCAGGCTGCGCAGGGCGCCCTGCTTGGGCTTCTTCAGCAGCTGGAAGGTGCCGAAGGCGACCGGGAGGTAGGTGTGGCCGTTGTCGAGGACGGCCGCCAGGGACTGGATGACGTTGTCGAGGACCGACGGCGGCATGTGCTCCACCGCGCCGGCCGGCCGGCCGAGGAGCTGGGCGACGGCCACGCCGTCGCCCTCGCGGGCCAGGAGCTCGATGCGGCGGAACTCGGGGCCGTACTCGAGACCGAGGTCGGCGAAGTCGGCGTACAGGTCGTCCGCCCGGCGGGGGGCCGGAGCCTGCCCGTCGGCGTCGGCGGCGGCCAGCGCGGACAGTTCGGCCGCCGCCTGCTCCAGCTCGGGCAGCAGGGTCCAGCCGGCGGCGATCCGGGCGACGGCGTGCCGCCGCTCGATGGCCCGGCCGGAACCGTCGACCCGGCTGACGATCTCCACCTCGGCGCCGCCGTCGGGCAGTTCTCTCAGGCGGGTGCGGACCTCGGTGGGCTGGTCCTCGGTGAGGATCAGCGGTTCGAGGATCTCCACGCCCTCCAGCGGCCGGCCGGTCTCGCCGTACACGGCGTCCTGGAGCGCCAGCAGGATCTCGACGTAGCCCGCTCCGGGGAACACCACCTGGCCCATGACCACGTGGTCCGCGAGCTGGGCCGGGCGGTCGGGGGCGATGGTCGCGGCGAACTCGCGCAGGCCCTTCTCCCGGCCCGCGGCGTCGGTGATCTCCTGGCCGAGCAGCGGGTGGTGGACGCGCGAGGCGTCGGCCACCAGCTCCTTGGAGTGCCGGACGCCGTTGATGGGGAGCCAGTAGCGCTTGCGGTCGAAGACCGTGCGGGGCAGCGGGACGCGGCGGTGCGGGCGGCCCGCGTGGTAGCCGGCCCAGTCCACGTGCAGGCCCGCGGCGTAGACGTCGGCGAGCGCCTTGCGGGCCGTGGAGCCGGCGGTGTCCTCGGCGCCGGTGCTCGCCACCCACACGTGGTCGCGGGCGTCGAGGATGCGCCGGCCCAGGCCCAGCAGCGTCGCGGCGGGCCCGACCTCGATGAAGGCGTGGCGGCCGCGGGCGCCGATGGTGGCCATGCCCGCGCTGAAGTCGACCGGCTCGCCGATGTGGCGCACCCAGTACTCGGGGGTGGCCAGCTCGGCCGGGTCGGCGACGGCGCCGGTCAGGTTGGAGACCAGGGTCAGCTCGGGCACCCGGAAGTCGATCGTGGAGACGACCTCGCGGAAGGCGTCGAACACCTCGTGCATCAGGGGAGAGTGGAAGGCGTGCGAGACCGGCAGGGCCTTCGTCTTCACCCCGCGGGTGGTGAGCGCGGCGGTGATCTGGGCGAGCGACGCTGTGCCGCCCGAGATCACGCACTGGCCGGGGGCGTTGAACGCGGCGAAGGAGACGTCCGCGTAGGACTCCAGCAGCGGCGCCACCTCCTCGGCCGGCGCCGTCACGGCGACCATGCCGCCGGGGGCGGTCACCGACTGCATCAGCCGGGCGCGGGCGGCGACCAGCCGCACGGCGTCCTCCAGCGAGAACAGCCCGCCGATCGCGGCGGCGACGACCTCGCCGATGCTGTGGCCGATCAGGACGCTCGGCTCGATGCCCCAGCTCAGCCAGAGCTTCGCGGTGGCGTACTCCAGGGCGAACAGCGCCGGCTGGGTGTAGCGGGTCTCGTGGATCACCTCGGCGTCCTCGGCGGTGCCGAGGACGAGGGCCTTCACCGACCGGCCGATGGCCTGCGAGAACAGCTGGTCGCAGGCGTCCAGCTGCTCCCGGAAGACCGGGTGGGCGTCGTACAGCGAGCGGCCCATTCCCGGGTACTGAGAGCCCTGCCCGGTGAAGAGCAGCGCGACCTTGCGCAGGTCGGACGCGGCCGCGGGGGCCTTGTCCAGGAGCGCCTCCAGCTCGGCGCGGTCACGGACCACACCGGTCAGGCGGGTGCCGAAGTGGGCGCGGCCGATGTTGCCGGTGTAGCAGAGGTCGGCGAGGTCGGCGTCCGGGTTCTCGGCGAGGAAGGCGCGGTAGCTCTGCGCCTGGAGGGCCAGGGCCTTCTCGCCCTTGGCCGAGAGGGTGAAGACGTGCCCCGCGCCCTGCGGCGGGTCCTGGTCGGGGTGCTCCTGCCCGGCGGGTGCGGGCGGCTGCTCCAGCACGGCGGAGGCGATGGTGCCCTGGAAGCCGAAGGAGTTGATCAGGGCGCGGCGGACCGGAGCCTTCCAGGCGCGTCCCTCGGTCGGCACCTCGACGGGCATGTTCGCCCACGGGATGTGCGACGAGGGCCGGTCCGCGTGCAGGTGCGGGTAGATCTCGCCGTTCTGCAGCTGGAGCGCGGCCTTGACGACACCGCCGATGCCGGCGGCGGCCTCCATGTGGCCGATGTTGCTCTTGAGCGAGCCGACGACGAGCGGCGCGTCCGCGGTGTGGGAGCGGGAGAACACCCCGTTGATGGCGCCCATCTCGATGGGGTCGCCGAGCGAGGTCCCGGTGCCGTGCGCCTCGACGTAGGAGACGTCGCCGGGCTCCAGCATCGCCGCCCCCAGCGCGGCCCGCATCACCTGTTCCTGGGCGGAGCCGTTGGGGACGGTCAGGCCGCCGCTCTCGCCGTCCTGGCGCACCGCCGTGCCGCGGACCAGGGCGATCACCCGGTCGCCGTCGCGCAGGGCGTCGGACAGGCGCTTGAGGACGACCATGCCGCAGCCCTCGGCACGGCTGTAGCCGTCGGCCGAGTCGTCGAAGGTCTTGCACATCCCGTCGGGCGAGAGCATGCCCGCCTGGGAGAAGACGATGTGGTTGCGCGGATGGTGGATGGCGTTGACGCCGCCGCACAGCGCGATCTCGCACTCGCCGCGCCGCAGCCCCTCGACCGCGAGGTGCAGGGCGACCAGCGAGGAGGAGCAGGCGGTGTCGATCGCCATGCTCGGGCCGCGCATGCCGAGGAAGTAGGAGATGCGGCCGGCCGCGACGCTGTGGGCCGTACCGGTGCCGACGTTGGCGTCCAGCTCGTCGTAGGCCAGGTCGTCGATCTCGATGGTGTAGTCGACGCACGAGATGCCGACGTAGACGCCGCCTTTGCCGCCGCGCAGGCCGGTCGGGTCGATGTTCGCGTGCTCCAGCGCCTCCCAGGCGGTCTCCAGCACGAGCCGCTGCTGCGGGTCGATGTACTGGGCCTCCTTGGGGGAGATGTTGAAGAAGCGGGGGTCGAACCGGTCGATGCCGTCCAGGAAGCCGCCGCTGTGCGGCAGGATCTTGCCCTTGGCGTTCTCACCGCCGGACGCGAACTCCGCCACGTTCCAACGCGATTCGGGAATGGGCCCGGTCCCGACACCGCCGGCGCGCAGGAACTCGGTGAAGCCCTCGGGGGTGTCGTTGCCGCCCGGGAACCGGATTCCGGCCCCGACGATGGCGACGGGTTCGTACTTCTCCAGCATCAGCTCCTTGAGGAGCTGCTTGTGCTGCTGGAGAGCCTCACGGGACGCCTCCAGCTCATCCTGCTCACGCGCGGGCGTGTTGGGCACGGTCTTTCCTCCAGATCCGGCAGGGCCGCGAGGACCCTGCCGGAGAGACGTGGTCAGGCCTGGTAGAGGTCACTCAGCAGGTCGTCCACCAGGGACTTGCGCAGGTCGGGTGCGGCGGGCGCGGCGGGGACCGCCGGGCCGGGTGCCGGCGCACCGTCCAGGGGCTGCGTGAGCAGGTGGTCCAGGAGCCGGTCGACCGTCGGGCTGCCGAAGAGCACGGACGTGTCGATCGTGACGCCGAGACCGGCCTCCAGCCGCTGCTTGATCTCGGTGGCGCGCAGCGAGGTCAGGCCCAGGTCGAAGTAGTTCTCGTCGAGCGGAACGGTTTCGTCCCCGGTCATCAGCAGGGCCGTACGGAACTCCCGGACCACGAGGGCCTCCAGCTCCGTCCGCCATTCCGACCGGGGGAGCCGCCGGAAACGGTCGGCCGCACGGGGGTCGATGGTCATCGTTGCACCGCAGTCGTCGGATGGGTGATGGCGATCTTCACTTCGCCGTGGCAGTTGCCGCCGCTCGCGTCCCAGTACCGGCAGGCGGTGTGGACGACGAGCAGCGGCTCGCGGATGTCGCTGCCCTCCCACTCCACGACGTCCAGGATCTGGATCTCGCCGGAGAAGTGGCGGCCGCGCATGGCCCGCTTGAAGGTGCTGCGGAAGTCGGTGATGAGGAAGTCGGCCAGCTGGCGCTGCCAGTAGTCCTCCATGGACCAGTGCGCGAAGGACTCCAGGAGCCCGTCCTGCACCGACTTCGCGATGACGTAGTACAGCATCTGGTTGTAACAGATGTTGAACTCGACCGAGTTGAAGTGCCCGGTGTCGTCGATGTAGCACGACTCGGGGATCTCGAACTCGCAGCGGGCCGACACCAGCCCGGCCGGCCCGTCACCCCCTACCGCCACCTCGCACGACTTCAGGTACTGGCAGTGCTCCCGGTAGGGCTTGAGCACCTGCGCCAGCAGTTCGGTGTCGGTCATGGTCAGTAGCGGATCGGAATGGCCTTGGGGGCGCGGATGAGGTACGCCTCGCGCCACTGGACGGAGTCGGCGGGCGCGGCCAGTTCCAGGTTGGGCAGGCGGCGCAGCAGGGTCTCGATGGCGATGGCGATCTCCATGCGGCCCAGCTCCGATCCGGGGCAGTAGTGCGGGCCCTGGCCGAAGGCGATGTGCGTGAGGTTGGGCCGGTCGAAGTCGACCTCGTCCGGGTTCTCGAAGCGCAGCGGGTCACGGTCCGCGGCACCCATGGAGCACAGGACGACGTCGCCCTTCTTGATCTCCACGCCGCCGATCGCCATGTCCTCGGTGGCGAACCGGCGAACACCGGTGTGGGCGGTGCCGTACAGGCGCAGCAGTTCCTCGACGGCGTCCGGGATCTGCTCCGGGTGGGCCCGCAGCCGCTCCAGCTTGGGCCGGTCGTCCAGCAGGGCGAGCATGCCGCCGCCGATCATGCCCACGGTGGTGTCGTAGCCGCCGAGCAGGACCATGAAGCCCAGGCCGATCAGCTCGTGGTCGTCGAGGTGCTTGCCGTCGTCGTCCGTCCAGGCGATCCAGTCGGAGAAGATGTCGTCGCCCGGGTTGGCGCGCTTGTCGTCGATGAGGCGCTTGAGGAAGCCCAGCATCGTCGCGCCGGCCTCGCGCACGACCTCGGTGTTGATGCCCAGCATCGAGTCGGTCCAGTACTGGAAGTTCGCGCGGTCCTCGTCGGGGACGCCCATGATGTCGCCGGTGATGGTGATCGGCAGGGGCAGGGCGATCGCCGTCATGAGGTCGGTCTCGCCGGACTCGCCCATCGCGTCGATGTAGCCGTCGGTCAGCTCGACCACGCGCTTGCGCAGCGCGCGCACGCGCTTGATCGCGAACGACTTGTTCATGAACTTGCGCAGCCGCATGTGCTCGGCACCGTCTTCGGTGGCGACGGTCTTGGTGCTGAACTCGGCCGGGAGCGGGAGCGTGCGGTAGTCCTCCCCGGCGTGTTCGATGCTGCGGGCGAGCCGGCGGTCGGCGAGCGCGTCCCGGGTCTCCTCGAAGCCCGTGACCAGCCAGGCCGGGAAGCCCTCGGGGGTCATGACGCGGTGGACGGGCCCCTTCTCGTGCAGGGACGCATAGGTCCCGTAGGGGTCGCGCATGTACTGCTGGTCGAACACCTCATGGGCGACCGGGCACTGGGGAGCGGTCATTCTTCACCTCTGTAGAGCGGGACTCGTGGGGGGCCGGCGGGAGGGTGCACCGCGTCAGGCGCCGATGCCCTCGTAGAAGGGGTACTGGTCGTACACGGTCACGCGGTGCGAGACGGCGGGCTCCGCAGTGGCGGTGTGCAGTGCCCGGTGGACGAGGCTGCGGTTGTCCCAGACGAGGAGGTCGCCCTGCTCGAAGGTCTGCAGGTGGATGTTCTCGTGCTCGAACGTGTCGTCCAGCTGGCCGCTCGACTCCAGGAGGGCCGTCAGCAGGGACTTGTCCAGCGCGTTGCCGTCCGCGTCGATCAGACCGGTGGTGAAGCCCTCGCTGATGTAGAGGACGGTCTCGCCGGTGGCGGGGTGCTTGAAGGCGGTCGGGTGGGGCGACGGGGGCGTCTTGGCCTGGATCTCGTCGACCAGCTCCCCGACGGGGCGGTAGACGTCCTCGGGGCGGATCTTGAAGTAGCGGCTGACGTTCTGGACCGCGCGGGTGCCCTCGACGGCGTGCTTCAGCTCGTCGGACAGGCCCTCGTAGGCGCGGCCCATGTCGATGAAGAAGGTGCCGCGGTTCTTCTTGGGGACGACCTGCGGGTAGATGAGGGTCAGGCCGAAGGGGTGCGGCATGAACTGGTAGTCCGCGTGCCAGAACTTGCCCGTCTTCGGGACGCCGACCTGGGTGCCGTCCGAGCTCGTCACGTTCGAGGACACGAAGATCTCGGAGACCTCCGGGTGCTGGTACATGGGCTCGTAGTACGTCTCCACGGTGCCCAGGCGGCGGCCGAGCTCGGCGAATTCCGGGGAGGACAGGTGCTGGTTGCGCAGCACGACGATCTTGTCACTGTAGACGCGGTTCTTGATCTCTTCGAAATCCGCTTCCGTGGCGGTGCTGAGATCGAATTCCTCGACGGTTACGCCGAACTTCTTGTCTTCTTGGCGGAGAATCTTCACGAGAACCTCTCTCGGTGGTCGAGTCGCGCTCGAATGGAGACTATCGGCGGAGACTAAAGCCCTTCTTATTCCGCGCTTGCTGCCGATGTGGTCCGGGATTCCTCCGCCGCCCGGCTCTTGACCGTGGCGGCATAGGTGTCCACGTATTCCTGGCCGGTCAGAGCGGATATCTCCTGGGTGATCCGATTCGTGACCGTCCGGCGCACGCGGCGGTCGTCCTCGCGCCCGGCGTGCTCGGGGAAGGTCATGGGGGTGCCGAAGCGGACCTCGAAGCGGGAGACGTAGAGCCGTTTGGCGCCGGCCGGGTGCACCCGCTCCGTGCCGGTCAGCCCGCACGGGACCACCGGCGCCCCGCTCCGCAGCGCGATCCACGCCGTGCCCGTGTTCCCCTTGTACAGGCGGCCGTCGGGCGACCGGGTGCCCTCGATGTGGACGCCGACCCCGTGCCCCTCGCGCATGATCCGCAGGGAGGTCTCCAGGCCCGCCATGGTCGCGGAGCCGCTCGTGCCGTCCACGGAGATCATCCCGACGGAGCGGAAGAACAGGCCCTGCAGCCGGCCCTTGAGGCCGGGCATCTCCAGCCAGCCCTGCTTGCCCACGAAGTAGAGGTGCCGCGGGACCAACAGCGCGATGAATATCGAGTCGAAAAAGGACAAGTGGTTCGCCGCGATGATGAACGGGCCGGATTTCGGCAGGTTGTCGACGCCGCTGACGCGGGGCCGCAGGACGAGCTTGAGCGGAATGAGGAGAAGCCGCCTCAGCAGCATCCGGAGCATGTGCACGTCTCCATCTCTGAACGTCTCGGCCGAGCGTTCACCGGGAATATAGGAGGGGTCGACGGGGTGGGCAAGGCTGATTTAGTGCCGCGGACAGCCGGATGAAAGGGTCGCTTTAGCCGGGTGCAGTCCGCTTCTTGTTAGGCTGCTGCGCGTTTCACTGCTCAGGATTCAGAGACGAGGATGTCGTGCCCCAGCCCGCCGATCTTGCTTCCGTCCGTGCCTTCGTCGAGCGCGAACTCGTCGACTTCGGGGCGGAGCCCGACGCGATCACGGACCAGGCCAGGCTGGAGGAGCTGGAGATCGACTCGCTCGGCGTCGTCGAGCTCACCGCTTCCGTCAAGCGCGAGTTCGCCGTCGACGTCCCCCTCGAAGCGCTGACCAAGGACCTGACGGTCGCTGCGGTCGTCGCCCTGATCCAGGACGCGGCAGCGGCCTGACCGGACGGCGCCGCGCAGGCAGGGCCGGTCCCGGACCACCGTCCGGGACCGGCCCTCGCGCGTACCCGCCGGCGGTCAGGCCGCGGGCGGGCGCTCCGCGTCGAACGGGGCGTAGCGCCGCCGTTCCCACGGGTACGCCGGCAGGTCGACGACGCGCCGGGGCAGGTCCGCGAACCCGGGTGCCGTGTCCGCCGCGACCTCCCGGACCTCCGGCGGGGTCAGGCCCCCGGCGACGGCGTCCAGGGCGGCCGCCGCCCGGTGCCGGTCGGACGCCTCGACCCGGATGCGGGTGGCCAGGGCCGTACGGCCGTGCGTGACGGTGTAGGCGAAGGCGGCGTACTCCTCGTCCTTGATGCCGGCCAGGCGGGCGGCCAGCCGCCCCGCGTAGGACCGCAGCGCGGCGGGGGTCCGGGCCGACACCTCGAAGCCGGTCACGGCCACGGGGCCAGCAGCGGCCGGGCCCGTGGCCGTCCCCGGGGCCGGTGCGCCGAGCACGACGTGCGCGTTGGTGCCGCTCATGCCGAAGGAACTGACGCCCGCGTACGCGCCGGCTCCGGCAGGCCACGGCTCCAGTTCGGTCGGGATGCGAAACCCCGTCCCCGACAGGTCGATGCGCGGGTTCAGGGTGGTGAAGTGCGGTACCGGCGGCACCGCCCGGTGCCGCAGGCTCAGCATGGCCTTGATCAGGCCCAGCACACCCGCCGCCGACTCCGTGTGGCCCAGGTTCGCCTTGGCCGAGCCGAGCAGGACCGGCGCCCCCGCGCCGCCCGGCCGGCCCAGGGCCGCCGCCAGCGCCTCCACCTCGATCGGATCGCCCAGCGAGGTACCGGTGCCGTGGGCCTCCACATGGCCGATGTCGGCCGGGCCCAGGCCCGCCTCCGCCAGCGCCCGCTCCACCAGACGGGTCTGCGCCAGCACGTTGGGCGCGGTGAAGCCGGAGGCCCGCCCGTCGTGGTTGACCGCCGAACCGTGGATCACCGCGTGCACCCGGTCGCCGTCGCGCACGGCGTCCGCCAGCCGCTTGAGGACCACGATGCCGCAGCCCTCGGAACGGGTGAAGCCGTTGGCCCGCGCGTCGAACGGACGGCACACCCCGTCCGGGGACAGGGCGCCGGTGCGCGCCGCGAGCGCGGTGGCGTGCGGGGACAGCACCAGGTTCACCCCGCCGGCCACCGCGATGTCGCACTCCCCGCTGCGCAGCGCCTGCCGCGCCAGGTGGATGGTCACCAGCGAGGAGGAGCAGGCCGTGTCCACGGCCATGGCCGGGCCGGTCAGGCCCAGCGTGTGCGCGAGCCGCCCGGCGGAGAAGCAGTGCCCGTTGCCGGTCGCCCAGTACGAGTCGGGCCCCTCGCGCATCCACTCCCGGTAGTCCTGGCCGGTGATGCCCACGTACAGGCCCGTCGCGGCCGCCGCCGCCCGGCCGGCGGGGATGCCGGCGTCGTCCAGGGCCTCCCAGACCACTTCGAGCAGCATCCGGTGCTGCGGGTCCAGGGAGCGCCCCTCGCGGGGCGCGACACCGAAGAACGGACCGTCGAACTCCAGTACCTCGTCCAGGAACCCGCCCCGGTGCGGCACCTCGTCCCAGGCCTCCCCGAAGGGGGCCCGCCGCGACTGCGGGATCGGACGCACCGCGTCCGTCCCCGACGCCAGTGCCGACCAGTAGCCGTCGAGGTCCTCGATGCCGCCGGGGGCCCGCAGGCCGACGCCGACCACGGCGACCGGCTGGGCGCCCCGCAGCGCCGCCAGCTCTTCGCGCAGGGCGCGGATCGTCTCCATGGCCCGGCTGACCGGGGTGGCGCGGACCGCGCCCGCCGCCTTGCCGCTGTCCTGTTCCACCGTCAGGCCTCCTGTTCCGCGAGCCGCGCCACCAGCGCGCCGGCCAGCGGCCGCAGCGCCCCGTACGTCCACAGGAGCGTCGGCGACAGCCGCAGCCCCAGGTCGGCCTCCAGCCGGTTGCGCAGCTCCAGGCTCATCAGCGAGTCCAGTCCGAGCGACTTGAGCGGCGTCTCGCGGTCGATGGAGTCCGCGGACAGCCGCAGCACCCGGCCGGCGAGCTGCCGTACGCGCTCCTCGACCACCGCGTGCCGCTCCTCCTCGGGACAACCGCCCAGCAGCTGGCGGAAGTCGCCGCCCGAGCCGGCGCCCGGCTCCTTCGTCGTGCGCAGCAGGCTCCAGCTGGGCAGGCCCGCCGCCGCCGGGTACGTCTCGAACCAGCGGCGCGGGTCCAGGGCCACGTACCCCACGACGCTCTCACCGTCCGCGAGGAACGACTCCAGCGCCCGCCAGGCCTCGGCGGCCTCGAAGCCGTCCATGCCGCGGTCCGCGAGGCGCTCGCCGCGCTCGGCGGACCGGGCCGCCAGGCCGATCCCGTCGAAGGTGCCCCACTGGACGCTGAGCGCGGGCCGGCCCGCGGCCCGCCGGGACGCGGCCAGCGCGTCCATGTACGTGTTGGCCGCCGCGTAGGCGGACTGGCCGACGTTGCCGACGAGCCCGGCGGCCGAGGAGAACAGCACGAAGAGGTCCAGCGGATCGTTCGCCGTCAGCCGGTCCAGTTCGGCGGCGCCGTCGACCTTCGGCGCCAGCACCCGGGCCAGGTCGTCCGCGTCGAGGTTGCGCACGACGGCGTCGGAGAGGACGCCCGCCGCGTGGAACACGCCGCGCAGCGCCGGGAGTTCTGACCGCACCCGGGCGAGCGCCAGGTCCAGGGAGGTGGCGTCGGCGACGTCCGCGTGCACCACCGCGACCCGGGCGCCGGCCCCGCGCAGCGCCGCGATGCGGTCCGCGGCCTGCTGGGACGGCGCCGAACGGCCCAGCAGGGCCAGGGCGGTGGCCCCGCGCTCCACCAGGTGCTCGGCCAGGGAGAGTCCGAGGTCGCCCAGGCCGCCGGTGATCAGATAGGTGCCGTCGGCGCGGAACCGGCCGTACGGCAGCGGGTCCGCCACCACCCGCTCGACGCTCTGCGGTCCGTACAGCACGAACTTGCCGATGTGGTCGCCGTGCGACATGGCGCGCAGCGCCTCGGCCGCGTTGTCGAAGGTGTACTGGGTGACGGGCAGGGCCGTGAGCCGGCCCGCCTCCACCTCGTCCCAGACCGCGCGGAAGAGGCGGGCGAACCGCTGGGGCCGCCGCATGACGAGCCCCTCCAGGTCCACGGCCGCGAAGCTGACGCCCTTGCGGAAGGGGGCGAGGCCCAGCGTGCGCTCGCCGTGGATGTCCTTCTTGCCGACCTCGACGAACCGGCCGTCCTCGGCGAGCACCTCCAGTCCGCGCGCGATGGCCGCGCCGGTCAGCGAGTTGAGGACGACATCGACGCCCCGGCCGCCCGTGCGCTCCAGCACGGCGTCCGCCCAGGACAGGTCGCGCGAGTCGAAGACGTGCTCGACGCCCAGTTCCCGCAGGTAGGCGCGCTTGGCGGCGCTGCCCGCCGTCGCGATGACCTCGGCGCCCAGCATCCGGGCCACCTGGACGGCGGCCAGGCCCAGGCCGCCCGCCGCCGAATGGACCAGGACGGTCTCGCCCGGCTCCGTGCGGGCCAGGTCGTGCAGCGCGTACCAGGCGGTCGCCAGGACCAGCGGCAGCGCGGCGGCGTCCTCCTGCGTCATCCCCTCCGGCACCGGCCGTGCGTGGTCGGCGCGGACGGTCACGTGCGAGACGATCGCGCCGAAGATGCACGCCACCACCCGGTCGCCGACGCGGAACCCGGCCGTGCCGGGGCCCACCGAGACGACCCGGCCGGAGCAGTCCCCGCCGAGCAGGTCCTTGCCGCCGGCCTCGTCGGGGTAGGTGCCCACGGCCTTCATCACGTCGATGAAGTTGAGGGAGGCCGCGTCCACCTCGATCTCGATCTCGCCCGGCCCCGGCCGGCGGCGCACCAGCGGCAGGTAGCGCAAGGACTCCCACAGGCCGGGCCGCGGGCCCGGGTGCAGCCGGAACGGCTGGCGGCCCGTGTACGGCAGCGGTGCGGCGGAGTCGTCCGGGCGGTGCCCGCCGCGCTCCAGCCGGCCGGCCAGGCGCCGCTCCCCGCGGCTGAGGACCTGGTCCTCGCGCTCGGCGTCCAGCAGTTCCCGTACGACGCCGGCCGCCCACCCGTCATCGCCCGCGGTGTCCACCAGCCGCGCCGCCAGCCCCGGGTGCTCGCCCTGCAGGACCCGTACGAAACCCCAGTACAGAGCGGCTCCCGGGTCGGGCGCCTCGGTGGCCGAGGCGGCCTGGGCCCGCGTGGTCAGCACCGTCAGGCGGGGCGCCACCGGCCGGTCCGCGCAGGCCCCGGCGAGCGCGCCGAGAGACGGCAGGCCCGCCCGCTGCTCCTCCTCGCCCGCCGCACGGTCCGGGGCGACGAACACGACCTCCCCGCCGTCCGCGGCCCGCAGCGCCTCGGCCCAGGCCTGCGTTCCGTCGGCCCAGGCCCGCGGCAGCGTCACCGCGGTCCCGCCCAGCGCACCGGCCAGTTCGACGACGGCGGCGCGGGCCGAGTCCGGTCCGCACACCAGCCAGGGCCCCTGCTCCGCGTCCGGTCCCGGTCCCGCGTAGGGGCGTTCGCGGAAGCCGAAGCGGTGCACGCGCTCGGGGGCCGGTCCGGACCGCTCGCCCGTGCGCAGGCGGCGCAGCTCCAGCCCGCTGACGCGGGCCACCGGCTGGCGGTCCGGCCCGTACAGGGCCAGGTCGAAGAGCCCGTCGGGGCGGCGCACCGCGTGCACCCACAGCTCCGTCAGGTCCGAGGGCCGCCCCGGCAGCAGCGCGAGCCGCTCGATCGCGACGGGCACCACGGTGTCCTCGTGCCCGCACAGCGCGAGGGAGACCTGGAACGCCCCGTCCCACAGGGCGGGGTGCAGGACGAACCGGCGGGCGCCGGGCCGGCACTGCTCGGCCAGGGTCACCCGGCCGAGGGCCGCGTCGCCGTGCACGCGCAGTTCGGTCACGCCCTGGAAGGCCGGGCCGTAGCGCAGCCCGCGGGCGGTGCAGGACCGGTAGAACGCGGCTCCGTCGACGGCCGGTTCCCTCAGCAGGTCGGTGGGGAAGACCGGCGGGGCCGCCTGCTCGGAGCGGTAGGAGGCGTGCGCCGTCATGTGCCGCGTCCAGCTGTCGGCGCCGTCGGGCAGCGACAGCACCTCCAGGCCGGCGCCCTCGCCGGCGTCCTCCCGCCAGACGCCGCCCAGGTGCAGCCCGCCGTCCGTGAGGGTCATGTCGCTGAGGAAGGACAGGCCGCGCAGCGACTGCGGGACACCGCCGGTACGGGCGGCGGCCGTGCCGAGGCACAGTTCGATCGAGGCCGCGGCGGGCACGACGACGGCGTCGTGCACCTGGTGGTCGGCCAGCCACGGATGGGATCCGGTGCCGATCTCCGTGGTGCCGTGCCAGGTGCCGGCCTCGGTCGGCAGCGGGGCGAGCGGGAAGGCGAACGCGGCCGAGCGGCCCGCTCCGCGCTGCGGCGCACCGACCCAGTAGCTCTCGCGCTGCCACGGGTACGCGGGCACCCCCGCGTCGCGCGAGGTCGGGCGCGGCCCGTACGCCGTCAGGCCCGCGACGTGGCCCTGCGCGAAGCTCTCGGCGAGGTCCTCGGGGGCGCCGCGGTCGCGGTGCAGGGTGCCCAGCACGGCCGGGGGCTCCTTGCGCAGCGCGCCGATCTGCTCCAGCGCCGGTACCAGGACCGGGTGCGCGCTGACCTCCACGACATGGGTGACGCCCTCGTCGAGGAGCGCGTCCAGGGCCTGTGCGAAGCGCACCGGGCGGCACAGGTTCTCCACCCAGTACGCGCCGTCCATCTCCGGGCCCGCCAGTTCCGCGGCGCGCACCGTGGACATGAGGGGGATCGAGCCCTCGCCGGGCCGGACCGGGGCGAGCACCTCGTGCAGTTCGTCGGTCAGGTCCAGCATGAGCGGGCTGTGGGACGCGTAGTCCACGTTGATCAGACGGCAGTACGTGCCGTCCGCCTCCAGGAGTTCCTTCAGCAGCAGCACCGAGTCACCGTCGCCGGAGAGCACGCAGGAGCTGGGGCCGTTGTGCACGGCCAGCGCCACGCAGTCCTCGAAGCCCTCCAGGGCGGCGGCGGCCGCGTCGGCGTCGAGGTCGACGGCGAGCATCCGGCCGGTGCCCGCGGCGGTGCGCAGCAGCACGGCGCTGCGCCGGGCCACGACGAGGGCGGCGTCCTCCAGGGAGAGGATCCCGGCCACGGTGGCGGCGGCGATCTCGCCCTGGCTGTGCCCGACGACGACGTCCGGTTGCACACCGGCCGCGCGCCAGGCGGCGGCCAGGGCGACGGAGACCGCCCACAGCACCGGCTGGACGATGTCGACGCGGCCCATCCAGGCGTCGCCGTCGCGGCCGGTGAGCACCTCGGTCAGGGACCAGTCGGTGTGCGGGGCGAGGGCCGCGGCGCACCGGTCGATCACCGCGGCGAACCCCGGGTCCTCGGCGTACAGCCGGGCGCCCATGGCGGCCCACTGCGAGCCCTGGCCGGGGAAGACGAAGGCGGTACGGCCGCGGTCGCGGGCCCGGCCGCCGACGGTGCCCGACGAGGTGGCCTCCGGGTCGGCGGCGTAGGCGTCGAGCGCCGCGCGCAGGCCCTCGCCGTCCGTGGCGACGAGGCCCGCCCGGAAGGGGAACTGGTCGCGCTGCCAGCCGAGGGTGGCGGCGATCTCCCGCGGGTCGGCGCCGGGGACGTCCAAGGCCTCGCGGACGTCGCGGGCGCGCTGGACGAGGGCCGCCTGGCTGTGGGCGCTCAGCGGCAGGACGAAGGGCGCCCTGCCGCGGCCTTGCGGCACCGGTCCGTCCGCCGCTTCGGTGGCCGGGGGCGCCGCGGTGATCACGGCGTGGGCGTTGGTGCCGCCCCAGCCGAAGGAGCTGACGCCCAGGTAGACCGGACCGCCGTCCGAGGGCAGCGGCAATGGCTCCCGCACCACCTCCAGGCCCAGTTCACCGAAGGGGATGTCCGGGTTGAGCTCGGCGGAGTGCAGGCTGGGCGGCACGACGCCGTGCTTCAGCGAGAGCACGGCCTTGAAGAGACCGGCGAGCGCGGCCACCGGTTCGAGGTGCCCGATGTTCGTCTTCACCGACCCGATGCCGAGCGGCCGGCCCGCCCGCTCGGGGGCCTGCCCCAGCACCCGGCCCAGGGCGGTCGCCTCGACGGGGTCGCCCGCCCGGGTGCCGGTGCCGTGCGCCTCCACGTACGCGACCCGGTCGACGGGGATGCCGGAGTCGGCGTAGACGCGGCGCAGCAGGTCCTCCTGGCCGGCCAGGCTGGGCGTCACCAGGCTGGTGCCGCCGCCGTCGTTGTTCGAGGCGGTGCGCACGATCACGGCGTGCACGCGGTCCCCGTCCCGGCGGGCCCGCTCCAGGGTCTTGAGGTAGACGGCGGCCACACCCTCGCCGCGTACGAAGCCGTCCGCGCCGGCGCCGAAGGCGCTGCACCGGCCCTTGGGGGAGAGGCCGCCGAAGTGGGTGAGGCCGATGGTGACGTCCGGCGTGAGCATCAGGTTGGCCGCGCCGACCAGCGCGCCGTCGACGTCGCCGGCCCGGATCGCCTGGCAGGCCAGGTGCAGGGCGACGAGGGACGAGGAGCAGCCGGTCTCCAGGGTCAGGCTGGGGCCCGTGAGACCGAGGAAGTAGGAGATCCGCGCGGACAGCATGTCGAGGGCGTTGCCGGATATGGAGTGCTGGGTCGGGCGGGCGCCGCGGTCCTCGCGCAGCCGCTCGTAGTCCTGCCACAGGCCGCCGAAGTAGACGCCGGTCCGGGTGCCGCTCAGGCTCGCCGTGGGCACTCCGGCGTCCTCCAGCGCCAGCCAGCTGGTCTCCAGCATCAGCCGCTGCTGGGGGTCGAGGACCTCCGCCTCGCGCGGCGAGACCCCGAAGAAGGCCGCGTCGAACTCGTCGATGCCGTCGAGGAAGCCTCCGTGGCCCTGGATCTCCTTCTCCGGGTCCAGGGGCTGGTCGGTCTTCCAACGGGCCGACGGGATCGGGCGGATCGCGTCGCCGCGGTCCATGAGCAGGTCCCAGAACCGGTCCGTGTCGGGAGCCTCGGGGAATCGCCCCGCCATCCCCACGATGGCGATCAGCTCAGCCGGGTCGTGATGCACTTCCTACCTCCGTACGGCAGGGGGCCGGAGCTCCGGTTCTCCCTGGTTCGTTCATGGGTTCTAGTACGCGCCGGGCGGGCGGCGGCCCGACCGGCGGGACACGGCCTACGGGGTGCGCAGCACCACGGCCGAGGCCTGGCCGTGCGCGTCGGTCGTCAGGACCAGCGCGGGTCCGCCCGGCAGGGCCCGCGGGCCGTCCGCGGTGGCGACGGCGGGCAGCTCCGGATCCGGGGCGCCCCGGCCCGCGGTGGGCGGGGCGCACCGGTCGGCCAGGGCCCGCGCGGTCAGCGCGACCTGGAGCAGGGCGGTGGCGCCCGCGCAGTCCCCGAGGGCGCCGAAGGGGCTGTGGACGGGGGTGCCGGATCCGACGGCGCCGTGCACGGCGAAGGCCTCGGCGCGGTCGGTGTGCGGGTCGCCGGCGGCGGAGGAGCAGACGAGGGAGAGGTCCCCGGCCGGGACCCCGGCCTCGGCCAGGGCCGCCGCGAGGGCGGGAGCGGCGGCGCTCGCGCCGTCGGCGCCGCCCCGCAGGGCGCTCACGCCCGCGATCTCGGCGTGCACCCGGGCACCCCGGGCCCGCGCCCGTGCGGCGTCCTCGACGACGAGCACGACGGCCGCCTCGCCGGGCGGGGCGCCGGCCCGGGCCGCGCCGAACGGCCCCGGTGTGCCCGCCCGTTCACCCGCGGCCAGCCGCAGCGGGTCCAGCACGTCCACGGCCGCCACGAGCACGGCCTCCGCCTGGCCCGTACGGACGTAGTCGGCGGCGACGGTCAGCGCGTGCGCTCCGGAGCAGCGGCCGGCCGTGACGGTGACGATGCTGCCCTGCGCGCCGGCGGCGATGGACAGGTCCGAGGCCGCGGCGTTCAGGCTGCCCTGCGGGCCGGCGTACGGGCTGACCAGCTCCGGGCCGAGGGTCAGTCCGTCGCGCATCACCTGGAGGTAGCCCGTAAGGCCGCCGCCGGCGGTGCCCAGGACCACGGCGGTCTCCTCCGGGTCCGGGGCCGTCCCCGGTCCGAATCCGGCGTCCTGCCAGGCGAGCATCCCGACCCGGGAGACCAGCAGGGACTCGCGGCTGAGCGCGCGCAGCCGCTTGCGGCCGAAGGCCGGTACGTCGGGCAGGTCGTCGGCGAGCGCGCCGGCCGTGGCCTTCACCACGCCCGGGTACAGGCCGTCGGCGGCGGTGGCCCGTGTGAAGCCGGTCCGTCCGGCCAGCAGCGCCTCCCAGGTCGCGTCGAGGCTGCCGCCGAGCGGACTGGCCAGGGCGATGCCGGTGACGGCGGCCGTGGGGCTCATCGTGCGCTCCCTGCTGTGCTCGGGCGGGTGAAGACGGTGCATGCGGTGTTGCCCCCGAAGCCGAAGGCGTTGTTGACGGCGACCCGCACCGGCGTCTCGCGCGCCTGGCCGCGCACGACGTCGACGTCGCACTCCGGGTCCAGGTCGACCAGGTTGGCCGTGGGCGGGACCACCCCGTCGCGCAGCGCCAGGACGCACGCCACGGCCTCGATGGCGCTGGCCGCGCCCTGGGTGTGCCCGAGGGCTCCCTTCAGCGAGGTCACGGCGGGTGTGCGGGCTCCGAAGACGTCCCGCAGGGCCTGTGCCTCGACGCGGTCGTTGGAGGGGGTGCCGGTGCCGTGGGCGCTGACGTGGTCGACGCGGTCGGGGGAGATCCCGGCGGACTTCAGGGCCCGCAGCATGGAGCGGCGGGCGCCGCTGCCCTGCGGGTGCGGGGCCGTCATGTGGTGGGCGTCCGACGCCGAGGCCCAGCCCGCCAGTTCGGCGTGGACGTGCGCGCCGCGCCGGCGGGCGTGCTCGTAGGACTCCAGGACCAGCGCGGCCGCCCCCTCCGAGACGATGAGCCCCGCGCGGTCGCGGTCGAAGGGCCGCAGGAAGTCGGGGGCCAGTGAGCGCAGGCTGGAGAACATCATCATGATGCCGCTGGACAGTTCGTCGACCCCGCCGGCGATCATCACGTCGGCGCGGCCCGCCCGGATGGTGTCGGCGGCGTGGGCGAGCGCGCTGTTGCCCGAGGCGCAGGCCGTGGCGACGGCCAGGCCCGGTCCGAGGAAGCCCAGTTCGCGGGCCACCGCGTCCGTGAGGTCCGGCGCCGGCCGCGGCCCCGGGTACGGCGCCCCGTGGGGGCCCGCGCCGCGGTGGAAGCCGGTCACGGCCGGTTCGAGCCCGGCGCGGCTGCCGAGGAGCGTGCCCAGGCAGACGCCGGCCCGGTACGGGTCGCCGGTCCACCGGGGGATCCCCGCGTCGGCCGCCGCCGCGGCGGCCGCGGCCCTGGCGAGCGCCAGGCTGCGCTCACCGCCGGCCCGCGGCGCGTCGAAGCCGGGCACCTCGCCGGCCAGCGCGGCCGGGAAGTCGGCCGCGTCGGGACGCGTCAGCGGGCCGGTGCCCACCACTCCGCGGACCGCGGCGTCCCAGAAGCCCGCCACGGTCGTGCCGATCGGCGTGAGCACGCCGAGCCCGGTCACGACGACCCGCGCGGGTCCCGTCTGCGCTGCCATCGCTGCCATCACCGCGCTCCCTCAGTTGCTGATGCCGCCATCGACCCGGATCACCTGTCCCGTGATGTAGGCGGCGCGGTCCGACGCGAGGAACGCCACGGTGTCGGCCACCTCCCCTGCGGTGCCGATCCGGCGGAGCGGGATCGTGGCGATGACGCCGTCGCGCGCCTTCGCCGTCATGCCGTCGGTCATGTCCGTCGCGATCAGGCCGGGCGCCACCACGTTGGCGCGGATGCCGAAGCGGGCCACTTCCTTGGACAGCGACTTGGTGAAGCCGATGATCCCGGCCTTGGAGGCCGCGTAGTTGGTCTGCGTGGCGCTGCCGTGGACGCCCGCCACGGACGACACGGTGACGATGCTTCCCCGGCCCTGCTTGATGAGGGCGAAGACGGCGGCGCGGCACACGTTGTAGGTGCCGGTCAGGTTGGTGTCGATGACGCTGTTCCAGGCGTCCTGGCCCATCGTCACCAGCGGGCCGTCGTGGACGATGCCCGCGCTGGTGACGAGTGCGTCGATCTGCCCCAGCCGTTCCTGCGTCCGCTCCAGGAAGCCGCGTACGGCGTCGGCGTCGGTCACGTCCACGGACGCGTCGAAGACCCGGCCGCCGTGCTCGGCGGCGAGGCGCTCGACCGCGTCGGCGTCGGCGGGCCGGGAGCGGTAGCAGTAGCCGACGTCGTACCCGTCGGAGAGGAACCGCTCCACGACGGCCCGGCCGATGCCGCGCGACCCGCCGGTGACGACCGCGACCCTGCGCGTGTCGTGCGGCATCAGGCGGCGAGCTTCTCGGCCAGCAGGTCGTGGACGACCTTGAAGGACCGCATCAGCTGGAGGTTCGACTCCTCCATCTTCACCTGGTACTTGCGCTCCAGGGTGACGAGGATCTCCAGCGCCAGGAGGGAGTCGACGTCGAGGTCCTCCTTGAAGTCGGCGGTGTCGGTCACCTCGGAGGGGTCGACGTCCAGGATCTCCGCGATGGTGGAGCGCAGGTCCTCGGTGTCCAGTACGGCGGCGGCGCTGGTGGTCTGCTCGGACATGATCGTTTTCTCCTGGGATGGGTGTGCGGGTGGTGCGGGGGAGGGTCAGACGAGGCCTTCGCCGCCGTCGACGTCGATGACGTTGCCGGTCATCCACGAGGAGTCGGTGGCCGAGAGCATGACGACGGCCTCGGCGACGTCCTCGGGGACCGTCAGGCGGCCGTGCGGGTTCGACTCCGTGGCGTAGCGGGCCAGTCCCTCGCTGCCGGGGATGCGCAGCAGCGCCGGGGTGAGGGTCAGGCCGGCGCGCAGGGCGTTCACCGAGACGCCGGAGGGAGCCAGCTCGACGGCGAGCTGGCGCACGTGCGAGGCCAGGGCGGACTTGGCGGCGGACACGGCGCCGTAGCTGGGCATCACCCGGCCGTCGCCGCGGCTGGTGAGCGCGAACACCTTGGCGCCGGCCGGCAGCAGGCCGGCGACGTACAGGTCGCGCACCCAGTACACGAGGCTGTGGCCCATGACGTCGACGGTCATGTCCATCTGGCGCGGGGTGATGACGTCCTCCTGGCCCTCCTGCGGGAGGAAGGGCAGCAGGCTGCCGAAGGCGAGGGAGTGCAGCAGCACCCGTACGCCCCCGGGCCCGGCCAGCTCCTTGAGGACCGGCACCAGTTCGGCGCGGGTCTGCTTGCTGGCGGCGTTGCAGTTGTGGAAGGACACCTGCACGCCCGTGGCGCGCAGCTCCGCCACCAGCTCGTCGGCCTCCTCCTGCTGGGCCGCCGTGCCGAAGTGGACGCCGAAGATGTTGGCGCCCTCCTTGGCCATGGCCAGGGCGGTGGCCCGGCCCATGCCGCTGGAGGCGCCCAGGATCAGGCACCAGGAGCCCTTGAGGGATGTCAGCATGCGTACCTCTCAGTCGGTGTGTTCGGGGGTGTGTGCCGTGGCGAGCGCGACGTTGCCCGCGCGGGAGGCGGTGACGACGAGCCGGCGGCCGGCGCCCGCCGGGAGGGGGCGTGCGGCCAGCCGGACCACCGGGGCCAGGGCTCCGGCCCGCGCCCCGGACCGGCGCGTGGACACCGGTGCGCGGTCGGCGCACCAGGAGCGCAGGGCGTCGGCGACGGCGTCGCCGACCGGCGAGGGGTCGGCCAGCAGCTCGACCTCGTCCGGTGCGGGCCCGTCCGCGCCCAGCGCGTCCAGGGCCTGCCGTACGGAGTCCCGGGCGCGGCGGCGGCCCTCCGCGGCGGCCAGGGCCGGCGGCGGGACGAAGCGCAGTACGGTCCGCAGGACCGCCCCGCCGGCCGGTACGGGCCCTCCGCCCGGGCGGAGCACGAACAGCGCGGCGCCCGCCTCCGGTTCGGCGTCGCCCGCCCGCGGGTCGGGGGCCTCGGCGGCCCCGGCCAGCGTCACGGCGGCGCGTCCCGCGGCCAGTTCGAGGGCGGCCAGGTGCAGGGCCTCGACGCCGGCCACCCGCGGCGAGGTCACGGTCAGGTTGAAGCCCTTGAGCTGGTGCTCGGCCGACAGGCGGCCGGCGACGAGGTTCACCGCGAAGTACGGCACGCTCATCGGGCTCAGCGCGGAGGCCCCCTCGCGGCGGACGGTCTCGTCGATGGCCGCGTGCAGGGCCGCCACGGCGCTGTTGGTGCCGACGACGGCTCCGCGCAGCTCCGGGGCCGCGGTGTGCGGGTCCGCGTGCGGGCCGGAGTCCTCCAGGGCCGTCCGGGCCGCGGCGAGCAGGTACTGGCAGGCGGGCGGCAGGTACTTGTACCCGCGGCCGAGCCGCGCCCGGTGGTCGAACCAGGGCTCCGCCGGGCCGGTCCCCTCCGGCGGCAGGACCAGTCCCGCCCCGTGGACGACGGACTCTGCCACCACGACACGTACCGTCACCGCGCCCCGCCCCCGAACACCATCGTGAAGTTGCTCCCGCCGAACGCGTAGGCGTTGACCAGGACGTTCGGCTGCCGCAGCACGGTCGGTCCGTCCTGTGGCAGCCAGACGGGACACTCCGGGTCCTGCTGCGCGAGCGCGGTGTTCGCCGGGATCTCCCCGTGCCGGACCATCAGCGCCGCGGACACGGCGGCGAAGGCGGCGGCGGCGCCGGCGGTGTGCCCGATGAAGGCCTTCAGGCTGAACAGCGGGGTGTGCGCGGCGCGGTCGGCGAGGAGTTCGCGCAGGACCTGGTACTCGACCACGTCGTTCTGCCGGGTGCCGGTGCCGTGCGGGACGACGCACCCGATGTCGCCGGGACCGCGCCCGGCCTCCGCCAGGGCCGCGCGGGCCACCCGTACCAGCTGCTCGCCGCCGGGATCGGGCGCGGTGGGGTGGTGGGCGTCGCAGCTCCACGCGGTCCCCAGCACCCGGCCGTAGACGGCCCGGCCCGCCGCGGCCCGGGCGGACTGCAGGACCAGCACGGCGGCCCCCTCGCCGAAGACGGTCCCCCGGCGGCCGGCGTCGAAGGGCCGGCAGGTCTCGGGGTCGGCCGCGCCCAGCCGGCTGAAGCTCGCCAGGGGCACCCGGGAGATGCCCTCCGCACCCCCGAGCAGCACGGTGTCGGCCTCGCCGCGGCGGATCAGGTCCACGGCGACGGACAGCGCGTAGCCGCTCGCGGCGCAGGCGTTGCTGACGCTGATGTTCGGCCCGAAGGCGGTGAGTTCGGCGCCGACCGTGGATGCGACGGAGAACATGGGCTCCCAGGACCCCGCCGCCGGAGCCGTCCCGTCCCCGGCGCCCTCGCCGCCCGGCCCTTCCTCGCGCCCGCCGCTCTCGCCGACGGCCGTACCGATCACCACGGCGGCTTCCGAGACCTCGTGCGCGCCCAGGCCGGCGTCGGCGATCGCCTCGCGGGCGGCGGTCAGCGCGAACCGCGCGGCACGGCCCGGGGCGCCGGAGGGCGCGTCCGCCGTACCGGTCCCGTCGTCGGGCACCTGGTAGGCGAGTACGTCGGGCACGTGCTCGGTCAGACCCGGTACGGGGGTGGGCCGCGAGGCGGCGGCCTTCAGCCCGGTCCAGAACGCGTCCGCGGTGGCGCCGAGGCAGCTGACGGCGCCGATTCCGGTCACGAAGACGTCGGGGGTGGCAGAGGGGCGCAAGGGTCAACTCACTCTCGTGGGAGCCGCGGAAGGCTGCGCGGCCGACCCGGCGATCAGCAGGCGGACGGCGTCGGCGAACGGCCGGGGCCGCTCGGTCATCGGGAAGTGGCCGCAGCCCCGCAGCAGTTCGAACCGCCCCTGCGGCAGCGCGGCCGCCAGCAGCCCGGCCTCCCGCGGCGGCGCGAAGCGGTCCTGCTCCCCGGCCACGACGAGCACCGGCAGGTCGAGGCCGCCGACGTCGACGAAGGGGCTGCGCAGGTAGCTCTCCCAAAAGCGCGTCCAGCCGTACGGGCCGACGCGGTCGCGCACGAGCAGGGCCATGTCCCGGCGGGTCTGCGGTGACAGCCGCCGCGCCGAGGCGACGCCCAGCGCCTCCTCGAACACCTCCTGGAAGATGCCGAGGTAGTGGCCGGCGTCGTCCCAGTGGAAGTCGGCCGGGTCGCGTCGGTGGAAGGGCGACACGGCCACCAGGGCGCGGGGCCGTCCGGCGTGCGGGACGCGGGCGAGGTGCTCCACGGCGAGGACGGCGGAGAAGGAATGGGCGACGAGGACGTCGGCCCCGCCGGGGACCGCGTCCAAGGCGCGGCCGATCCACTCGGCGGGGTCGCCGCGGTGGCTCCACGAGGTCGGGCCGCCGACTCCCCACGGCAGCTCGGCCGTCCACAATTCGACCTCGTCCGCGGCGTGTTCACCGAAGGCCGTCCAGGTGGTCGCGCTCGCGGCCAGCCCGTGCAGGGCGAGCACGCGCACCGCGCCACCGCCGCGGGCGGGCCGCCCCATTCGGACCGCGAGACCGTTCCCGCCCATTCGCACCCCGTTCCTGGATCTTTGCGGCCAGTTCCTCGAAAAAGTGGCGACGATCCGGAAATTGCGATTTCCTGCCAAGCCGACGGCGAGCGTACCCGGGGGATGCTAAAACGCCACTAAACAGTTCTGCCCGCAGGGCCGTCGTCCTGGTGAAGCAAAAGTTAAGGCGGGCTTTAGGGGGCTTTTTAGGGAGCGTGTTTAGGCTTTTGCGGAAGTCGAAACGAGGAGAGAGCGATGCTCGATAAGGTCATAGACCGGCTGCACGATCCAGCGGTCTACGCCCTGCCCGCCATGGCGTTGCTGATCGTGATCGAGATGCTGGCGATCAAGTTCGGTGACGACCACGACGAGCGGCCCGGATACGACCTGCGCGACCACCGCGCGAGCATCCTCACGGGCTTCGGCGCGCTGTTCTCGTCCACCATGCTGCGGACCGTGGCGCTCGCGCTCTACCTGCTCGTGTACGAGTACGTGGCGCCCTGGCACCTGTCGTCCTCGTCCTGGACCACATGGGTCGTCCTCTTCTTCGGCGTGGAGTTCCTCCTCTACTGGTACCACCGCGCCGCGCACGGCATCCGGCTCATCTGGGCCGGTCACCAGGTGCACCACTCCAGCCAGTACTTCAACCTCTCGACCGCGCTGCGCCGCAAGTGGGCCCAGTGGTTCGAGAAGATGATCTGGCTGCCGCTCCCGCTGCTCGGCGTGCACCCCGCGCTGGTCTTCACGATGCATTCGGCCCACCTCGTGTACGGGCTCTTCGCGCACACCGAGAAGATCGGAAAGCTGCCCCGCTGGTTCGAGTACGTCTTCGTGACGCCCTCGCACCACCGCGTGCACCACGGCAACGACCCGGAATACCTGGACAAGAACTTCGGCAGCATCCTCATCCTCTGGGACCGGATCTTCGGGACCTTCCAGCCCGAGGTGCAGCGCCCCACGTACGGCCTGACCAAGCAGATCGAGACCTTCTCCATCTGGAAGATCCAGGTCCACGAGTTCGGCAACATGTTCCGCGACGTGCGCGGCGCGAGCACGCTGCGCCACAAGCTCGGCTACGTCTTCGGCCCGCCCGGCTGGAAGCCCGCCGAGGACGGCTCCGGCCGCCGTGACGGCGCCGGCAAGCGCGACGGCGCCGGCCGGACGGCCGCCGCGGGACAGCCGGGTGAGCTCCTGACATGAGCGGGGCGACCGGACACACCGCGGCCGCGGAGGGGCAGGGCGGCCCGCCCTCCCCGCCGCGCCGCGGGGTACGGGGCCACCCCTGGCTGACCCTGCTGACCCTGTCGGTCGGGGCCATGATGGTCTCGCTCGACGGCACCATCGTCACCGTCGCCCAGCCGGCCATGCAGGCCGACCTCGACGCGAGCCTGACCGGCATCCAGTGGGTGACGAACGGCTACCTGCTCGCCGTCGCCGCCCTGCTCATCGCCGCCGGCAGGCTCGGCGACCGCTACGGCCACCGCACCGTCTTCCTCATCGGCGCCGCCGGCTTCACGGCCACCTCGGTGGCCATCGGCGCCTCCGACAGCCTGGGCCGGGTCATCGCACTGCGCGTCCTCCAGGGCGTGTTCGGCGCGCTGATGCAGCCCGCCACCCTCGGCCTGCTGCGCACCGCCTTCCCGGCCGACCGGCTCAACATGCCGATCGCCGTGCGCAGCGCCGTCATCGCCGCGTCCACCGCGGCCGGCCCCGTCGTCGGCGGCCTGCTCGTCGAACACGCCGCCTGGAGCTGGGTGTTCTACCTGAACGTGCCGCTCGGCGCGGTCGCCCTGGCCCTCGGCGTCACGGTGCTGCGCGACGTGCGCGGCGAGCGGCCGCCCGGCCGCCCGGACCTGGCCGGCATGGCCGTCCTGGGCGCCGCGCTGTGCCTGTTCGTCGGGGGCCTGGCCACGGTCGCCGACCAGGGCCGCCCCGACGCCCGTACTCTGGCGCTGCTGGCCGCGGCGCTGCTCCTCGGTGCCTTCTTCACCTGGTGGGAGCGGCGCACCGCCGACCCGCTGGTCCCACCCCGCATCTTCCGGTCGGTCCGCTTCACCGTCGGAATCCTGGCCATGCTCGCCATGTCCTTCGTGATGTTCGGCGCGCCGTTCGTCCTGATCTTCTACCTGCAGAACGTGCTCGGGCTGACCCCCGCCGAGTCGGGCGTCCGCGTCCTGGGGCTGACCCTGCTGATGATCGTGGGCGCGCCGTTCGCGGCGATGTGGATCAGCAGGTCCGGGCCCCGGGCCCCGGTGGTCGCCGGACTGCTGGTGACCGCGGCGGCCATGTGCGCCCTGTCCCGTCTCGACGCGCAGTCCGGGACGCTGGAGACGACGCTGTGCTTCTTCCTGCTCGGGCTCGGCTTCAGCCCGGTCATGGTCGGCGCCACCAAGCTCGTCATCAGCAGCGCACCGGTCGAACTGTCGGGTGTCGCCGGCGGCATGCAGCAGACGGCCATGCAAGTGGGCGGAAGTCTGGGCACCGCCACCGCGGGCGCCCTCGTCGCGGCCCACGCCGCTTCCGCCCTGCCCGGCCGCCTCGCCGCGGAGGGCGTCGAGATCGCCCCCGGCGCCCTGGACGCGGCCGTACGCGCGGTGGCCGTGGGCCTCGCGCCCGATCCGGGGACGGTGGACGCGGCGCGCTCCACCCTCACGGACATCGCCCGGGCCGTGTTCCTGGAGGGCATGCAGCACGCCCTGCTCGCCACTGCGGCGGTGGCCGCCCTCGGCGCGGTGGCCGGCCTCTTCGCGGGCCCCGGCCGGGCGGGCGCGGAGCACGCGGACCCGGAGCACGCCGACTCGGAGCACACCGACCCGGAGCACGCGAGCGGGGGGCGCACGAAGTGATCGAGCGGATCCTGCCCGCTTGCGTGGCCAGTTCGGCGGAGTACGCGGACCCACCCGGCGCCGTCTCCCGCCTCCACCCCGAGGAACGCGCGGCCGTGGTGCGCGCCTCGGAAGGACGCAGACGGACCTTCGCCACCGGACGGCTCTGCGCCCGCCGCGCACTGGACCGCCTGGGCGTGCCCGCCGGGCCCGTCGCCGTGGGCGGCTCCGGAGAACCGCTGTGGCCCACGGGCGTGGCCGGCGCCATCACCCACTGTGACGGCTACCGGGCGGCGGCCGCCGCCCGGTCCGCCGATCTGACGGGACTCGGCATCGACGCCGAACCGCACGTCCCGCTGCCCCCGGGAGTCCTGGAGGCGGTGGCGCTCCCGCACGAGCGCGTCCGGCTCCGGACGCTGGCCCGGTCCAGGCCGGGTCTGCACTGGGACACGGTCCTCTTCAGCGCCAAGGAGTCCGTCTACAAGACGTGGTTCCCGCTCACCGGGCGCTGGCTCGACTTCACCCAGGCCGAACTGCGGTTCCACCCGGAACCCGGCCCGGCCACCACCGACGGCGAGTTCCACGCACGCCTCCTGGCCGACGGCCCGGAGGTGGCCGGCCGTACCGTCCGGCATTTCGACGGACGCTGGCTGGTGGCCGACGGCCTGGTATTCACGGCCGTCACCGTTTGACCGACCAATTTGAATTACCGGCAATTGCATTATGTGGGCCGCCCCGATGATGCTGCGCCCCCTCACGCACGAATGCGGACAACAGGAGAATCGGCATGACTACTGGGACGACAGAGGCACGCGGGGACCACAGGACGACCGGAGCCCGGCAGCTCCGCGACCTCTTCGCCCGCCCGGGCACCGTACGCATCATCGGCGCGCACAACCCGCTCGGGGCGCGCCTCGCCGAGCGGGCTGGCTTCGACGGCGTCTGGTCGAGCGGCCTGGAGGTCTCCGCCTCCCAGGGCGTGCCCGACACCGACATCCTGACCATGAGCGAACTCCTCGCCACCGCCACCTCGTTGGCGGCCGCCGTCGATGTTCCCGTGGTCGCCGACTGCGACGCCGGCTACGGCAACGCCCACAACGTCATGAACATGATCCGCCGCTACGAGGCGGCCGGGATCGCCGGCGTGTCCATCGAGGACAAGCGCTTCCCGAAGGTCAACAGCTTCATCCCGGGCCGTCAGGAACTGGCTCCCATCGCCGAGTTCTGCGGCAAGCTGCGCGCCGCCAAGGCCGCCCAGAGCACCCCGGACCTCATGGTCATCGCCCGCATCGAGGCCCTCATCGCGGGCTGGGGCATGGACGAGGCACTGCGCCGCGGCGAGGCCTACGCGGCGGCCGGCGCCGACGCCGTACTGATCCACGCCAAGGGCAGCTCCCCGGAGCCGGTCCTGCGCTTCCTCGAACGCTGGACCCTGCCCACCCCCGTGGTCGTCGTCCCCACCACCTACCACACCATCACCGCCACCGAACTGGCCGAAGCCGGCGCCAAGATGGTCATCTACGCCAACCACGGTCTGCGCGCGGGCATCGCCGCCGTCAGCGAGACCTTCGCCTCGATCCTGCGCGACGACCGCACCACCGGCATCGAGGACCGGATCGCACCCCTGTCCACCGTGTTCGACCTCCAGGGCATGGCCCTCCAGAAGCGCCACGAGGCCGAGTTCATCACCCCGTACGCCGGCCGCGCCCGGGCCGTCGTCGTCCCCGGCCGGCCCACCGCCCCCGCCGCCGGCCTGCTCGCCGAGCAGAGCGCCGCACTGCGCCGGGCGGACATCGAATCGGTGTCCGCCACCGCGGGCGCCGACGCCGCGCGGGCCCCGCAGGACGTCACGCTCCTGCCCGCCCAGGCCGACGCCACCGGCGCCGTACTCGCCCTGGACGACGACGCCCTGAGCGGCACCGTGCTGGTCTCCGGCGACGTCTTCGTCGAGGGCGAGCCGCTGCGCCGCCTCGTCGCCGCGGGCGGCGACATCGCCGTGCTCGTCGACGTGTCCGGCGGACCCGGCGCCGAGCGCCGCGCCGACGCCCTGCCGCTGACCCTCGACTCCACGCTCCGCGGCGGCCGCCGGCTCGGCGGCGCCTCCGGCAGCGAGGTCCTCGCCGTCGCCGGTACCGAGGCGGACGGCGAGTTCGCCGGCGCCGCGGCCTTCTCCGCCCAGGGCTTCGCCGCACTGCGCCAGGTCGCCGAGAAGCGCCGCGCCGACGGCAGCGAGGGCACCCTGGCCGACCTGCTCACCGACCTGCTCGCCGCCGGGCACCGGGTCGGCGCGGTCGAGATCGGCTCCGGCTGGCTGGAACTGCGGACCGCGCAGGACATCGCCCGCGCCACCGAGCTGTTCGCCACCCGGGAGGGCGGACAGTGAGCACCGGACCCCTTCAGGCGCGCACCCTGGTCGAACTGCTCCGTCAGCAGGGGCACGGCCCGTTCACCGGCGTGCCCTGCTCCTTCCTCGGCCCGGTCATCTCCTGCTTGGAGGCCGAGCACCCGCAGGAGTACGTCATCGCGGCCAACGAGGGCGAGGCCGTGGCCCTGGCCGCGGGCGCCGTCCTCGCCGGACGCCGCCCGGTGGTCATCCTCCAGAACTCCGGCCTCGGCAACACCGTCAACCCGCTGACCTCCCTCTGCCACACCCTGCGCCTGCCGGTCCTGCTCCTCGTCACCTGGCGCGGCCGTCCCGGCCGGCCCGACGAGCCCCAGCACGAGCTGATGGGCCGGATCACCCAGGACATGCTGACGTCCATGGGCGTGCGCAACGAGGTGCTCCCCGACGACCCCGCGCTCCTCGCCGAGCGCCTCGACGTGGCCGCCGAGCACATGGACACCACCGGACTGCCGTTCGCGTTCATCGTGCCCAAGGGGGCCGTCGCCCCCTACGAGGCCCCCGCCGCCGCGGCCCCCGTCCCGGCAGCCGGCCCGCAGCTGATGAAGCGGGCCGAGGCGATCGGCCACATCGTCTCCGCCATGGACCCCGACACCCTGCTCGTCGCCACCACCGGCAAGACCGCCCGGGAACTGGAACACGACTGGGACCGCCCGCAGAACCTGTACGTCGTCGGCTCCATGGGTTGCGCCTCCAGCGTGGCCCTCGGCGTCGCCCTGCACACCCCCGACCGCCGGGTCGCCGTACTCGACGGCGACGGTGCGGCCCTGATGCGGCTGGAGGCCATGGCCACCATCGGCCGCCACGCCGACACCGACCTGTGCCACCTCCTGCTGGACAACGAGTCCTACGAGTCCACCGGCGGGCAGCCCACCGCCTCCGCCGGGGTGGACTTCGCGGCGATCGCCGCGGCCTGCGGCTACCGGGCCACCCACGACGTCCGCGACGCCGGCGCCCTGCGCGCCGCCGTCCTGCGCGCACAGCAGGACGGGGGAGCCCACCTGGTCCGCGTCCGCATCGCCCCCGGATCGGACCCGAACCTCGGCCGCCCGGCCCTCGCCCCGCCCGCCTCGGCGGCCCGATTCAAGGAAGCGATCGCCCGATGAACGACAGCACGCCGCCGCGCCCGGAACGCCTCGTCCTGATGAACCCCGGCCCCGTCATCACCGACGACCGGGTGCGCACGGCGCTCGCCGGACCCGACATGTGCCACCGCGAGCCGGAGTTCTCCGACCTCCTCACCCGCGTCCGGCACAAGACCACCCTCGCCGCGGGCGGCGACGACCGGCACACCTCCGTCGTCCTCACCGGCTCGGGCACCGCCGCCGTCGAGGCCGCCGTCAGCTCGGCCGTGCCCCACGACGGAGGCCTGCTGGTCATCGACAACGGCCACTACGGCGAACGGTTCCGGCACATCGCGGACGCCCACGGCATCCGCGCCCACCGGCTCGAACTGGGCTGGGCCACACCCGTGGACCTCGCCGCCGTCGACCGGGCCCTGGCCGCGGACCCCGGACTGACCCACGTGGGCGTGGTCCACCACGAGACCAGCAGCGGCATGCTCAACGACGTCGCCGCCGTGACCCGGATCGCGCACGCCCACGGCCGCGAGGTCGTCGTGGACGCCGTCAGCAGCATCGGCGCGGAACGCATCTCCCTGGCCGCCGACGGCGTCGACTGGCTGGCGGGCTCCGCCAACAAGTGCCTCGAAGGAGCCCCCGGCCTCGGCTTCGTCAGCGCCGCCAGGACCTCCTTCGAAGCCCTGGCCGGCCACCCCCGCCGCGGCTACTACCTCGACCTGCACCGGCACTACGCCGCCCAGGAGAAGGCCCAGGCCCCCGCCTTCACCCCGGCCATCCCCGGCTTCTACGCCTTCGACGCCGCCCTCGACCTGGCCCTCGCCGAGGGCTGGGAGGCCCGCCACGCCCGCTACACCGCCCTCGCCCGGCGGCTGCGCGACGGCCTGGAGGCGCTCGGCCTGGAGATCCTGCTCCCGCCCGGGCAGCGCGCCGCCTCCCTGACCGCCGTCCGCATCCCGGCCGGCTGCCGCTACGCCGAGCTGCACGGCGGCCTGCGCGCGGAGGGCTTCGTCATCTACAGCGCCCAGGAACAGCTGGCGGCGGACTTCTTCCGGCTCTCCACGATGGGGCAGATGACGGAGCAGGACATCGACCGCTTCCTCGCCGCGCTCACCCGGATCCTGACGGCCCGCGGCTGACGGCCCGCCACCGACGGCCCCGAGCCCCGGCAGATCTCCTCCGACCCCTGAATGAGGTGCCCGTGACCACCCCCCGAGCTGACGCATCCGGCCGACCCGCGGCGACGCCAGAGCCTTACCGGCTCACCGTGGTGGGTGGCGGGCCCAGGGCCACGTACGCCCTGGAGCGGCTGTCGGCGACGATCGACCGGCTGGGGGAGGGGCACCGCCTGGAGGTCCACCTCTACGAACGCACCGGCGCGTTCGGCGCGGGCCGCGCGCACGCCCCCGACCAGGCACGCACCAGCTACCTCAACCGCATCGGCGCCCAGGTGGGCTTCGCCGCCGACGAGACGGTGACCGGCGCCGGACCGCTGCGCCCGCCCGCCGAGCGGCCCACCCTGCACGAGTGGTGCCGCCGCCGCTTCGAGGAGACGGCAGACCCGGACCTCGACCTCGGCCCCGAGGACTGGCCCAAGCGCTACGTCCACGGACTGGCCCTGCGCGACATGTTCGACGCCTTCGCCGCGGACCTGCGCCGCCACCCCGGCGCCGAACTCCACCTGCACCACGCCGAGGTCGTGGACATCGCCCCCGCCGCCGGCGACCGGCTGGAGGTCGTCACCGCCGACGGCGACCGCCGCACCGCCGACGAGGTGCTCCTGCTGACGGGCCACTCGTACCACGACCCGGAGCGCTCCGCCGCGGACCGCCCGGCCACCGGCGGCGCGACCCGCCACGTACCGCACCCGTACCCGCTGGAGGAGGAGCTCGGCGCGGGCAGCTGCGGACCGGACACGGTCGTCGGCTGCGCCGGCATGGGCCTCACCGCCATCGACACGATCCTGCACCTCACCGAGGGCCGCGGCGGCACCTTCCACCAGGACGGACCGCGCCTGGTCTACCGGCCCTCCGGCCGGGAGCCCGCGGCCGTCGTCGCGTTCAGCGGCTCCGGCCTGTTCACCTTCGCCCGCCCCGACAACCACAAGCCCAGCGACGGCGGCGGCGACCACCCCGGCACCTTCCTGACGCGCGAGGCCGTCGACCAGCTGCGCGCCCACGTCGGCCGGCCCCCGGGCGGCGACGGCACGGGGCGCCGGCAGCTGGACTTCGAGCGCGACCTCCTGCCGCTGGTCGTCCTGGAGATGGCCCACCTGCACTACGTCACCCTCTTCGGGCCGGCCGTCGCCCTGCTGCTGACCCAGCGCGCACTCCCCGGCCACCTGGCCTTCGTGACCGGCACGCCCGCCGACGGGCCCGGCGCCCTGACCGCCCCGCTGGAACGCGCCGTGGACGAGATCGCCGACGTGCTGGAGGGCGTACTGCGCGGCAAGTGCTCACTGTTCGGGGCCCAGGCCACCGTGTCCTGGCCGGTCCGTGACGTGCTGCTGCACTGGACGAGGACCGTGTACGGGCCCACGGCCGAGGCCGAGGTCCGCCGGTGCGTCGACCGGTCCGTGCCGCCCGGCTCCGTGACCGACCCCCTCGACTCCGCATGGGGGCTGGAGACCTACCTCCACGGCAACCGCTTCGACTGGCACCGCGCCGTCTCCCCGGTCCCGCCCGCCGCCTCCCCCGAGGAGTTCCGCGCGTCGGTCGCCGCGTTCATGGCGCGGGACCAGCTGTGGGCCCGCCAGGGCAACCTGAGGAACCCCCACAAGGCCGCCGCCGACGGCGTCTGGCGCGACCTGCGCCAGGTCATCTCGTACGCCGTGGACCACGCGGGCCTGACCCCCGCCTCCCAGCGCCACTTCCTGGGGACCTACGTACGCCACCACAACCGGCTGGCCAACGGGGCCGCCGCCGAGATCATGGCCAAGATGGCCGCCCTGGTCGACTGCGGACTGCTCGACGTCGGCGCCGGACCGGGAGCGCGCACCCGGGTCGACGAGGCCAGCGGGAAGACCGTGGTCGAAGGCCCGCACACCGGCCTGTCCCGGCCCGTCGACGTCCTGGTCGAGGCCCGCATGCACGGCTTCGACCCGCGGCTCGACGTCCTCCCGCTCTACCGCAACCTCCTCGACCGGGGCGTGGTCCGGCTGTGGCGCAACGAGTCGGCGGACGGCGAGGTCTTCCAGCCGGGCGGCCTCGACCTGAGCCCGCGGTTCCACCCCGTCGCCCCGGACGGAACCCCGGACCCGCGGTTCACCGTCCTCGGGGTCCCCTCCGAGGGCGCCCGCTCCTTCCTGCTCTCCGCGCTGCGCCCGAACGCCGACCACTACGTCATGCGGGACACCCTCGTCTGGCTGGACGCCTTCTGGCCCAGAGCCACGGGCCGCTGACCCCTCCCGGCGGCCTGCGGAAACACCGATGGGCCCCCGCGCGAAGCGGGGGCCCATCGGTGTTTCCGCGCGTCTAGAACAAGTCGTCGACGACGCCCAGGGTGATGAACGCCGCCACCACCAGCACGGCGACGGTGATCAGTCCGGCGCGTCGCCAGGCCGGCACCGAGCAGACGGCGACGAGCGCCGGGCCCAGCGCCAGGGCGATCAGGTTCGGCGCGTCGGTGTCAGGGACGTCGTGCGGCGCGAGCGGGCCGATGATGGCCAGCGCGTACGCCTGCAGGGTGAGGGCGGCGGCCGTCACCGACTTCCGGGGCCGTACCCCCAGCAGCGGCAGGACGACGGCGAGGACGACCGCGGCCAGGGCCACCCATGTGAGGATGCCGATCAGCGGATGGAAGGTGATGCAGACGGACTGGCTGTCCGCGCAGGTGCGCTTCTCCTCGGCGTCGGCCCACTGCCACAGGGCGAGCGCCAGCCACCCTGTGAGGGCGCCGGCGAGGGCGGAGCCGAGAACACCGAAGGCCTTGTTCATGGGGGAAGCCTTTCAGAGGAACGGGCAGGGGCCCTGAGTACGGATACTCAGGGCCCCTTCAGCCGGAGGCTGTTACTTCATTTCCGGACTGTTGAGCGTGCTCTGCAGGGAGTTCGCGTACAGCCGAGCACCGGCGATCTTCGGGTGGAAGGACTGGGCGGAGGTCGGAGCATCCTCGTCACCCGGGGTCTTGTCCGTCACGATGCCGTGGATCGTCTCGGGCTTTCCACAGATCGCCTGGCCCTTGAAGTCGTCCGTGGGGTCGGAGAACCAGGCCTTGACGCCCGCGGCCCGCGCATCCGCGGCGGCGCCCGTCATCTCCTTGACCAGCAGGGCGCCGATCTCGTTGATCCAGGGCTGCTCGTCTCCGTTGATGCCCGGGATGCAGACGCTGCCCTCAAGGAGGGGCGGGTAGCCCATCAGCACGATCTTGGCGTTCGGCGCCCGCTCGGCGATCTCCTTGAGCGTCGTGACGATGGAGGGCCGGACCTTCTCCTTGATCAGCCGGGGTTCCGTGACCTTGAGATCCTCCGACTCGCCGTCCAGGCTCGCGCTCTGGCAGTTGAGGAGGACCGCCTTGTAGATGCACTCCTTGATCACGTCGGTGAAGCGGGCGTCGTTTCCGCCGATCGACATCGTCACCAGGGTGGTGTTCTGGTCGAGGTAGCCCTTGTCGAGCTGCGGGAGCTCGCCGTAGGAGGGCTGGCCGTACTGGCCTTCGGCGTTCTTGGCCTTGACCGAACCGATTCGGTCGTCCTTGGAGAGGATGTTCTCGGTCTGCGCACCGGAGCAGGCGATCAGGTGGTAGTCCATGTTGCCGTCACGGTCGTCCGACATGGCGCCGATCGACTTGGAGTAGCCCGGCAGTGTGGCCTGACGCGACCACGCGTGCTTGGACCGGTGGCAGGCGTTGCGGAGTTTTTTGTCCTTGCCGAGGAGGTCCGTCTCCTTGTAGTAGTCGCCGCCGCCCGAGACGGAGGCGCCTTCACCGGAGGAGTACGAGTCGCCCATGGCGACCACGAAGTTCGCCGGCTTGGCCCCGAGGGGTTGGAAGCCCACGGCGTCCCAGGCGATGTCCTCGGTGCCGTCACCGTCGATGCTGTGACTGTCGAGGACCACCTGGGGCGTGGCGGTGAAGTTGAAGACGCCGAGGTCCGCCCACTTGTTCTCCAGCACGCGCTGCGGCTGTACGCGCACGGGGCTCCTGGAGTCGGTTCCCTTGACCTGGTAGGAGGCCTGACGGGTGTGCGCGCCGTGGTCCGGGATGTGGACCCAGACGCGCATCCAGCCGCGGTTGGGCTTGTTCAGCGTCCAGGTACCGGAAGCGGCGAGCCTGGTGCCCTCGGCGGTGTTCTTGTCACGCGTGTGCGTGAACCAGAAGTGGTTGCGGAAGCCCGCGCCGATCTGGTGCGTGTCGATCTTGCTGGGGTAGACCCCGCCCGAGCCGCTGAAGGTGAACTGGAACGATCCGGCGGACTCGGCGTTGGCGCAGTTGCGCGCCCCGCCCGCGGGGTAGGTACCGTTCGGCATGTCGTCGACGACGAGCGTGCCCTCCGGCAGGCCGATGGTGCAGCGCGGCGGGTACGAGGCCTCGTCGGGCTGCTCCGGGTAGGTGTCGTTGAACCGGTGCACCGGGGTGCCGCACTGGGCGTCCTTGCAGTTCTTCCACGTGGCCGGCTTGTTGTACCAGCACTTCAGGTACAGCGGGTTCTTGCTGTCCGGGTCACCCGGCAGCAGGCAGGCGCCCTGGCCGGTCTTGTTCGAGTCGTTCTCTGCGATCTTGGACCTGTCGCAGTCGTTGGAGGCGTCGCAGAACAGCCCGATCGGAGGCATCGCGCGGGTGCGCTCGCCCGGGTTGAGCCACCAGGCCTCGCGGTAGCCGGCGCCGAAGGCGCCCGGCTTGGTCATCGCCTCGATCGGGCGCGCCGCCCAGCCGATCACCTTCTCCTGGTACGGCCAGTGCTGCGGGTTGGCGGCGTGGTAGTACGCGTTCCCGCCGCTGGCGTCCTCCAGGAAGGGAGTCCGGTTCGCCTTCCACAGCGGGTTCGCCGGGTTGTTGGTCCAGCCCACGCCCCACTTGCCGCTGTTGGCGCCCGCGGTCGACTTCGGGTGGTAGCCCGCGTTGTAGGCCCAGAGGGCGTACGTCCAGTTCTCGATCCACTTCGGGTGGCCGTCGTTGATGACCAGCCCGTCACGGCGAGTGGAGTTCCACTTCTCGATCAGGATGTTCACGCCGGAGGCGATGTTGGCCGCGTAGTCCAGGGCGACGGCCTCCTGCTGGACGGCCGTCTTGGGCTTCTCGTCCTTCTTCTCCTTGCCGTGCATGCGCATGCCGTCGGTCACCTGGGTGATGCCGTAACCGCAGTCGGCGTCCGCCCAGTCGATGGCCCAGGGGTCCTGCTGCTGGCCGTTGGAGGCGTACTTGACGCCGTAGAAGTTGCCGATCAGGGAGTTGGCGGTGACACCCGGGACGGCGTAGCGCGTGGCCTGCCACATGTTGGACTCCTGCGCGGTGATGCCGAGCATCACCTGCGAGGGCACGTGCCACTCGTCACCGCGGTCGGGAGTGCCGTTGGGGTCGCCGTCCAGCACCGTGAGCGGGAAGAGGGACTGCGGCGCGTACGCCGCCATGCCCGTGTTCTTCCAGTTCGCCGGACGGCTGGCGCCCTTGTTGAGCTGGCCGATGACGGTCTGGTTGACCGCCCACTCCACCTGCCGCGGTGTCGGCTGGAAGGCCTGCTTGCGGGGGTCGTTGCGCGGGACGGAGCAGTACCGGTCGGCGTCGACGGTGTCGTTGGCCGGAGCCGCCGCCGCGGCCGAGGAGACGGCGGAGGGGGCGTTCTTCGCGGCCGGCTTCGCGGCCGGGGCCGAACCGCCCGCGGCGTTCTCCAGGGCCGGAGAGGTGGCCTGGCCGTCCTTGAGGGACTTCTCGCCGCCGATCGGGTCCGAGGTCGGGAGGGCGTCGAGCTCGACGGTCCTGCCCGTGTCCAGGGCCTTGAGCGAGGTGCGCGCGGCGCGGGCGCTCAGCGTGTCCTCGGGACGCAGACGGGAGTCCTTGCCGTCGGCCCAGCGGGTCATGACCGAGGCCTGGCCCTCGCTGGAGACCGAGGACTCCTTGGCGATGCCGCCCGGGTTCTTCACCGCACCCGGCAGGTTGCCGGTGGTGGTGGCCGTACCGGTGACGAAGACGGTGCCGGACGGGGTGCGGGCCAGGTCGAAGGCCTCCAGCCGGCCGGTGGCCACCTGGGTGCCCGCGGCCGTGCCGTCGGCCTTCTTCACGTCGTCCGCGGTGACCCGGGCGACGGCGCCGGTGGGCTCGGGCGCGGCGGGACCGCCCTTCGCCGAGGGGGCGAGCAGGCTGCTGCCGGGCTTGGCGGCGTTCTTCGCGCCGGGCTCGACGCGGTCGATGTACGTGACGCCGCCCTCGGCGTCCGCCATCAGCTGGAACGGGACGGCCGAAGTCTTCTTGATCGGCAGGACCTTGGCGTCCTTGGCCACCTTGACCAGCGTCGGTCCCTGCGCGGCGACGATCTCGCCGTTGACCGGGATGGCCGAGGTCACCTGGCCGGGCACGGTCAGGACGTCCGACTTGGCCGTCGGGGCGTCGACCTTGACCAGGCGCGTCTCGTTCTTCGGGGCCGTCTCGTCCGCGAACTGCGAGAAGACGGCCGTGTCGCCCGTGCCGCAGCCCGGGGAGAAGTAGCCGAGGCTGGCCTGCACCGGCAGCTTGGTCACCTGACCGGTCTGCAGGTCGACGATGGCGGTGAAGGCACCGCGCGCCATGAGCTCCGGCTTGTTGGTGAAGGTGCGCGGCGCGTACGCGACGGCGGCGTGGTTGCCCGACCGGGTCAGGCAGGCGTTGCCGATCCAGGTGTCGGTGTCGAAGCCGGGCTCGGCCAGCGTGGCGGCGGTGCGCCACTTGTAGCCGTCCTTCTCGTCGGCGAGCAGGACGTGGAAGCCCGTGCCGTCGCCGGAGGTGGTCCACGCGCGGTCCTTGGACCCGCGGTAGTCCTTCCCAAGGGTCGCGGAGCGGTCCTTCTCCGGAACTGCCTCGGGTTTGGGCGCCTCGGCGCCGGGGGGTCGGGCGGCCGGGTCGGCCGTCGCGTTCGGGGGCGGCGTCGGGGCCGGGGCCGAGAAGGCCTGCGACGTCGAGACGCCGGCGGCCAGGGACAGGGTGATGGCGGCGGTCACGGGTATCCGCGCACGCCTCAGGCTACTTCGGTTCACTCTTCGCTCTCTCGCGGTGGAGCCGGCGGCAGGATCCGACCGGGCCACGGGGACGGACACCAGTGGCCAGGCTTGTAATGCTCATGTCAGATCAGTGCACGCCGGGGGTCCCGGTCTCCCGGCCGGCGGGACGCCGGGACGGAGGTGCCGGGTGGTGGCGGGTCTTGAGGCGCCGCTGCGGTCAGTTGCAGGAGCCGACGACGCGCATGTGGTCGACGACGACCTTGCCGGACTTCTTCATGTACGAGTACACGTGGCCGCAATAGCCGCGGTTCTGGTAGACGGGGCCGGCGTAGGACGTGTAGGTGCCGAAGTCCTGGGTGTCCGGGGTGGAGGTGTAGTTGTCCTTCAGACGGACGCCCATGTACTGGGCCGAGCCGGTCTCGTTGTGCAGCACGGCACAGGTCGGCTGGTCGTAGATCTGCGGGCCGGTCTCCTTGCCGTTGGTGTAGACGTACACCGTGGCGTAGCGGGTGGTGGCGCTCGGCAGGCGCTCCGCCAGGAGGATCTGCGTGTAGCCGGCGCCGCAGGCGGTGGCCCCCGCGGCGGCCGCCTGCCGGTTCGCCGCCACGAGGCTCTGGGTCGAGGCCGGTGCCTGGGCGGCGACGGTGAAGTGGCGCCCGGGGGTGTCGGCCACGGCGGCCTGCGGGGCGGCGACGCCCAGCGCCGCGAAGGTGGTCGCGGTGGCCAGGGTGATGCGCAGGGTGGTCTTCATCGACATGGGGTGGTCACTCCTCATGAACGTCCCGTAAGTGATGCGGGTCAGGAGGAGCGTCCGCCGTACGACTCGGATGGCCGGCCCCCCTCCGACGATCGCTTATGGGGAAGCTACCAATGTCGATTCCGGGAGAATGTACGCATAGCGGTCATATCGCCGCCAGGCGTCCGGAATTTAACCAGCGTGCACGAACCGGCTTTAGCCAAAGCTTAGTTGCACGCACCATGCGTCTTCCGGCGCGGGCATGCGGAGGAGCCGGGGCCACGCCGAGCGTGGCCCCGGCTCCGGAGCGCGATCCGTACCCGCCCGCACGGGCGTTACGGGCGGGTGACGCGGATCTGGTAGCCGCCGTCGCGCAGTTCGCCCACCACGGAGATGCTGATGCCGGCCTTCTCGTCGGTGAAGGTCTCACCCGGCCGGAACGGCGCGTCCGACAGCTCGGCGTGCACATTGGGCCGGCGGGTGCAGCCGCCGCTCGCGTCCGAGCTGTCCGAGACGGTCACCGGCCCGTTCCCGGTGTCCACGTCGGAGTCCACCTTGTAGATGAGGACGCCGGGCCGGCAGACGGCCTCGTCGTTGCCGGCCCGGGTCCGCACCTCCACGGCGTACCCGACGCTCTCCGACAGCGGCACGAAGGCCAGCTTCATGCCGCCCTCCACCGCCAGCGGCGTCAGTACGTGGTCGCTGGTGCCCGACTTCGACGCGCAGGAGATCTGCGTGCCGTCCAGCCAGCCCAGCTTCCACTTGTGCCAGCCCATCAGGTCGTTGTTGGCACCCCAGTCCTCGCTCATGATGTCCCAGTGCCCCACCGTGTTCCCGCCGTCGGAGGTGTAGAGGTCGGGGAGCCCGAAGACGTGCCCGTTCTCGTGCGGGAGCACCCGGTAGCCGGTCTCCCGGTAGGTCCCGGACCCGTCGTCCTGCCGGCTGTAGACGAAGGACGTGTTGGACAGCGGGACCCCGTCCGCAGTCGGCGCCTCGCCGTTGCCCGAGAAGGTCACCGACAGGACGGTGTCCAGGGCGGAGGGCCCGGCGTTCGGCGTGACCAGGATGTTGATCAGGTCGTACCGGCTGAAGTCCACCTCGGCGTCGGCGGCCTTCGCGATGTGCTCGACGAGCTGCCGGTAGCCCGGCTCGTACGAGGACCCGCGCTCGATCCCGTACGCCGCGAAGGGCATCGGCATCCGCAGCCAGGTCCTTATCGGAGCCTCGGCCCGGTAGGCCAGCCGGCCGTAGGAGCTGGTGCGGAACCAGTCGGAGGTCTGGGGGAAGAACTCCGCCAGCCGGTCCAGGGCCGTGCCCTCGCCCTTGGCGTCGGGGAAGTCGATCATCAGGTTCAGTGCCCGGACCTCACCCGTCGAGCGCGAGTACCCGGGCGGGGTCGGCATGCCCTCGGACATCTGCACGCCCATCGTCCCGGCGATCCGGCAGGGCGCGAGAGCCGATTCGACGGTCGTGGCCACCGGTCCGGCCGCGGACTGGCCCCGGCCGGATGTCCCCGTGCTCGCGGTCGCGCTGACGCCGATCGCCAGCGCGGTCAGGCCGATGTACGCGCCGGTGAGGCGTGGTCTGCGTATCCGGTGGCGGGTCTGCGTCATGGAGATCGCCTTCGGGTCCGCGGCAGCCGGCCCTCTCCGGTCTGCGCCCTGTGCGCTCACCCTCCGCCGGGCGCGCCGCGCCCGCGCGTCGGAAGAGGCCAAACGGTGAAGGGCGGCCCTCGGCAGCGTGACCCGGCTCACACGGAAGGGTGAAATAACCGGGGAGCCGTTCCCCGTTTGTACGTGAGTCCCGCCAAGCGGGGAGCGGCTCCCCGGTTGGCGAGTCGGCCCGCCCGTCCGATCCGTTCGTCACCGCCCCGGAAAGGCCCCGCGATGAAGCGCACCACCACGACCGCCGTGGCGGCCCCGCCCGCCCCGAAGGCGGCCGCGGGTCCGGCGGTCCCGGAGGCCGGCCGCTCCCGCGCCTCCCGCGAGGGCGCCGTTCCGCGACCTCGCGCGGACGCCGTCCGCAACCGCGAGCGGATCCTGGCGGCGGCCCGCGAGGCCTTCGTCGAATTCGGCTCGGCGGCCCCCCTCGACGAGGTGGCCCGCCGGGCGGGCATCGGCAACGCCACCCTCTACCGGCACTTCCCCGACCGCGACACCCTCGTCCACCACGTCGTGCTCTTCACCACGGAGCGGGTCACGGCCTCGGCCGAAGCCTCCCTCGCCGAGGAGCCCGACGCCTTCGCCGCGCTGTGCCGGTTCACGCACACCGCCGCCGACGAGCGGATCGGCGCCCTGTGCCCGATGCTCGCCGACGGCTTCGACCGCGACCACCCCGAACTCCTCGCGGCGCGCACCGCCTTGGCGGCGGCCGTCGGCACCCTGCTGGCCGCCGGCCAGGAGGCCGGACTGGTCCGCGCGGACATCGGCGCCGGCGACCTGATGGTCGCCCTGTCCCAGCTCAGCCGCCCCCTCCCGGGCACCGCCTGCTTCGACACCGACACCTTCGCCCACCGCCATCTCCAGCTCTTCCTCGACGGGCTGCGGGCCCCGGCCCACTCCGAACTCCCCGGTTCGGCGGCCACTTTGGAAGACCTGACGCTGAAAAACCCTGTGACACCGCCAAAGCTTACGAACTAGCCTTTTTCAGTCATTCCGCACAGTGAAGTGGGTATCCCCATGCCGAAAACAGCCGCGACACCCCCGTCGGCTGCCGATCCCAGCCGCTGGAAGGCGCTCGTCTTCATAGCCCTGGCCCAGCTGATGGTCGTCCTCGACGCGACCATCGTGAACATCGCCCTCCCCTCCGCCCAGACCGACCTCGGCATCTCCGACGGCAACCGCCAGTGGGTCATCACCGCGTACGCGCTGGCCTTCGGCGGACTGCTCCTCTTCGGCGGCCGCATCGCCGACAAGTGGGGCCGCAAGAACGCCTTCGTCGTCGGTCTCATCGGCTTCGCCCTGGCCTCCGCGCTCGGCGGCGCCGCGAACGGCGAGGCCATGATGCTCGGCGCCCGCGCCCTGCAGGGCGCCTTCGGCGCGCTCCTCGCACCGGCGGCCCTCTCCCTGCTCGCGGTGATGTTCACCGACGCCAAGGAGCGCGCGAAGGCCTTCGGCATCTACGGCGCGATCGCGGGCGGCGGCGGCGCCGTCGGCCTGATCCTCGGCGGCGTCCTCACCGAGTACCTCAACTGGCGCTGGACCTTCTTCGTCAACATCCCGTTCGCGATCGTCGCGGCCGTGGGTGCCTGGATGGTCATCCGCGAGCCCGCAGGCTCCCGCAACAGCGCCCCGCTGGACATCCCCGGTGTGGTCCTGTCCACCACCGGTCTCGTGGCCCTCGTGTACGGCTTCACCCGCGCCGAGTCGGCGGGCTGGTCGGACGCGGTCACCGTGGTCATGTTCGTCGCCTCGGCGGTCCTGCTGGCGGCGTTCGTCCTCGTCGAGTCCAAGGTGAAGTCCCCGTTGCTGCCGCTGCGCGTCCTGCTGGAGCGCAACCGCGGCGGTGTCTACCTCTCGCTCGGCCTGGCCGTCATCGCCATGTTCGGCCTGTTCCTCTTCCTCACCTACTACCTGCAGGTCGTCAAGGGCTTCTCGCCCGTCAAGACCGGCTTCGCCTTCCTGCCGATGATCGCGGGCATGATCCTGGGCTCCACCCAGATCGGTGCCCGCCTGATGACCCGCGTCGCACCGCGCCTGCTGATGGGCCCGGGCTTCCTGGTCGCCGCAGCCGGCATGCTGCTGCTGACCCAGCTGGAGGTCGGCTCCTCGTACCCGGCGCTGATCCTGCCGGCGCAGCTGCTGCTCGGCCTCGGCATGGGCACGGCCTTCATGCCGGCCATGTCCCTGTCCACGCACGGGGTGAACCCGGCCGACGCCGGTGTCGCCTCCGCCATGGTCAACACCTCGCAGCAGGTCGGCGGCGCCATCGGTACGGCGCTGCTGAACACCATCGCCGCATCGGCCACCACGGCGTACCTGACCGACCACGCCGCCGAGGCCGCCGGCGGCGGCGCCGCGGCCCAGCTGGTGCAGGCGCAGGCCATGGTCGAGGGCTACGCCTCCGCCATCTGGTGGGCGGTCGGCATCCTGGCCGCCAGCGCGGCCATCGCCCTGACGCTGATCAACACCGGCCGTCCGGGTGCGGGCGACCCGGTGGCCTCCGGGTCCGGCTCCGCCGAGGACGCCGGGTTCAAGGTCCCGGTGATCGCCCACTGAGCCCCTGAGCTCCGGCCGCGGGCCCGCGGGAATGACTGGACACCCCGCTTGGTTCAAATTTGAACCAAGCGGGGTTAGTCTTTTCGAGGCAGCCCTGTACGACGACGGAGGAGCGCCCCATGACCCCGGCCCCCGCACCCCAGGCCCCCATGGCCACCGGAGGGACGCGCATGCCGGCGCTGTACCTCAGCCACGGGGCGCCGCCGCTCGCGGACGACCCGCTCTGGCCGGGCGAGCTGGCCGCCTGGTCGGCGCAGCTGCCCCGCCCCACGGCGGTCCTCATGGTCTGCGCCCACTGGGAGGAGGCCCCCCTGGCCCTCGGTGCCACCGAACCCGCCCCGCTGGTCTACGACTTCTGGGGCTTCCCCGAGCACTACTACCGGGTCCGCTACGACGCCCCGGGCGCCCCGCGGCTCGCCGCCTCGGTCCGGGCGCTGCTCCGGGCCCCCGGCACCCCGGTCCAGGACATCCCGGACCGCGGCCTGGACCACGGCGCGTACGTCCCGCTCGTGGAGATGTTCCCGGAGGCCGACATACCGGTCCTCCAGATATCCATGCCGACGCTGGACCCGCGCCGCCTGATGGACATCGGCCGCAAGCTCACACCCCTGCGCGACGAGGGCGTCCTCATCGTCGGCAGCGGCTTCTTCACCCACAACCTGGCCGCGCTGCGCCACACCGGCCCGGGCGTCCCCGCCTGGTCCGCGGAGTTCGACGCGTGGGGCCGCGAGGCACTGGCCGCCGGCGACCTGGACTCGCTGCTCGACTTCGAGGCCAAGTCCCCCTCCGGCCGCCTGGCCCATCCCCGTACGGAACACTTCGCCCCGCTCTTCGTCACCCTCGGCGCGGCCGAAGCCGCCGGCGACCTCACGACCCGCCGCGACCCGGTGGAAGGCTTCTGGATGGGCCTCTCGAAGCGCAGCCTCCAGTTCGGCTAGTCCGCCCGGCCCGGTCCGGTGATCTCCTCCCCGATGGTGAACCCCTTGGCCGGCCCGTCCGAGAGGGTCACGCCCGCGCGGTATGCGGCCCGGACCTCGTCGGCGTAAACGGCCGCTTCCGGGTCGGGAGAGGACAGTACGGTGATGGTGCCGCCCTCGTCGAAGTCGTCGATGAGCACGTAGACGGGAATGCCGGCCCGGGCGTATTCGCGCCGCTTGCGGGTGCGGTGGCGGGTGATGCCGTCGCTGCCGGGGGAGACGACCTCGACGATCAGCCGGACGGCGGACGCGTCGATGCCCAGCCCGTCCTCGGTGACGTGCTCCTCGGCGTCCTCCCGCGCCACGAAGAGGTCCGGGATCCAGACCTTGCGACGGCGGATGACGTTCGTGTCCTGCCAGGCGGCGAACTCGCTCTGGGCGAGGTGGAGGACGAGCCGGTCCCGCAGGCGATTGACGATCCGGCTGTGTGCGTAGCGCCCCGTGGGTGACACCTCGATGAACCCCTCGACGATCTCGGCGTGGTAGCCCTCGGGGAGTTCGATGGCCTTCCACGCCTGCCACAGGGCGTCGTCGAGGTCCGACGGGGAAGTCGTGACCTTCGACATCGCAGCCTCCTGCGTCTCGTGTGCGAGAGCGGTCATGGTTCAGCACCTCCTCATCAGTGTGGGCGTCGCCGACCGGGCGGCACAAGCGACGCCCGGACGCTACGGAAATGGTGTCCTGTGCCACCGGGATATGCCCGCGTGTCACCCGGGCGGGTGGCCGACTCCGCGCGGTTGTGGGCGTAAAAAGCCGGTTCCGGGGTATTCGGGCACTCGATCGTCAGTCCAGGCAACCGGAAGCCGGTGGGGGTCGTCTTCAGGGTGGGAGTGCAGTCGGGAACGATGCTGTCCCGGAGTGAACGCGGTGCGCCGAGCGTGACGGCCGTCTCACGGACTGGTGGCCGCACGAGTCCTGGAGGTGGCGTCGGATCGGCCCTCGTTCCGGGTCTGACCTGCACCTCTTCGAGGACCCGCGGTATACGACCCCGTCTCGTGGCGGGGCAGCATACTGCAAGATCTCGAAAAAGAGGGACCAGCGTGGGAATTCTGTCCCGTTTCCAGTCGTTGTTTCCTTCGGAAGCGGGCACTCGGGAGAGTGTCCGAGGGCGCACCACCGCAGCACCGGTGGCCGTCCGGCAGCCGCACCGCGACCGAACTCATCGCAAGGGAGCACGCATGGCAACCCGCGCCGTCGCCCGCCGTCAGTCCACGAGCAGCGCACGCGCTGTGGGCGGGGAGATCGCAGACCGCGACCTGGTCGGCATGTACCTGGACGAGATCGCGCGCACCCCGCTCCTCGACGCCGCCAAGGAAGTGGAGCTCTCCCAGATCATCGAGGCCGGTGTCTACGCCCAGCAGATCCTCGAAGGCGCGGCAGAGCGCGACGGGGACACCCCCACCCGCGAGGAACTGGAGGCGCTGGCCGCCGAAGGGGAGCGGGCCAAGGAAGTCTTCATCCGCTCCAACCTCCGCCTCGTCGTCGCCGTCGCCCGGCGCTATCCGCGCAGCGGCCTGCCCCTCCTCGACCTGATCCAGGAGGGCAACGCCGGCCTGGTCCGCGCCGTGGAGAAGTTCGACTACACCAAGGGCTTCAAGTTCTCCACGTACGCCACGTGGTGGATCCGCCAGGCGATCACCCGGTCCATCGCCGACCAGTCGCGCACCATCCGCCTCCCCGTCCACCTCGTCGAGGAGCTCGGCCGGATCCGCCGGATCCAGCGCGAGTTCAACCGCGAGAACGGCCGCGAGCCGGAGCACGCCGAGATCGCCGCCGAGCTGGACTCGACGGAGAAGCGCGTCGGCGACGTACTGGACTGGGCGCGAGACCCGGTCAGCCTGAACATGTCGGTGGACGACGAGGGCGACACGCAGTTCGGCGACCTCCTGGAGGACACCTCGGCGATCTCCCCCGAGCAGTCCGTGCTCTCGCTGCTGCGCAGCGAGGAGCTGGAGGACCTGCTCGGCAAGCTCGACCAGCGCACCGCGTCGATCATCAAGATGCGGTACGGGATCGACGACGGCCGCGAGCGGACCCTGACGGAGGTCGGCAAGCAGCACGGCCTGACCCGCGAGCGGATCCGCCAGATCGAGAAGCACGCCCTGCTGGAGCTGAAGCGGATGGCGCGCGACACCGGCTTCGACGCGGTCGCCTAGCCACCCGCCGTCGAGCCCCCTGTACGAGCCCCGGTGCCTATCCCCCCCAGGCGCCGGGGCTCCCCCTGCCCGGTGGCCCGGCCCGCCACTGCACGTCCCGCTACCCGTCCGCCCCCGCGAGGGAGCCGGCCCCGCTCAGCCGTGCCCCCAGCGTGCGGGCCGCCTCCGCCAGGGATCTCGGCTCCCGCACCGTGAAGGCCAGGCCCGTCAGGGCCAGTCGGGCCGCCAGCCACTCCGGCGCGTCCCTGCTGTCGAAACGGACCACGGTCGGCGTCCCCCCGCCCGGCACGGCGTCCGCCCGCAGCCACTCCGGCAGCTCCGCGGCCCCCGCCTCGAAGGCGACCTCCACCGCGTACGCCTGCGTGCCGTGCGAGCCGAGCCCCCGCCGTACGAACTCCTGCGCGTCCATCGGCAGCTCCCGCGGCGCGAACCGGGCGCCCGTCGCGAACGCCTCGGCCACCCGGTCCACCCGGAAGGTCCGCCAGTCCTCCCGCTCCATGTCGTAGGCGACCAGGTACCACCGGCTGCCGGTACTGACGAGCCGGTACGGCTCCACCAGCCGCCGCGACTCGGCCCCGTCGCGCGCCCGATAGGCGAACCGCAGCCGCTCCGGTCCCGCCACCGCCGACGCCATGGTCGTCAGCGTCCGGGGGTCCACGCTGGCCCCGTCCCCGCGCGTCAGCGCGATCGTGGCCGACTGCAGCGCCCCCACCCGGTACCGCAGCCGCGACGGAAGGACCTGCTCCAGCTTCGCCAGGGCCCGTACGGAGGCCTCCTCGACCCCCTCGATCGCGTGCCCGGCACCCGCCCGCAGCCCCACCGCGATCGCGACGGCCTCCTCGTCGTCGAGCAGCAGCGGCGGCATCGCCGCACCCGCCACCAGGCGGTAGCCGCCCTCGGCGCCGAGCGTGGCCTCCACCGGGTAGCCGAGCTCCCGCAGCCGCTCGATGTCGCGCCGGATGGTCCGCGAGCTCACCCGCAGCCGCTCCGCCAACTCGCTCCCGGGCCACTCGCGCGGGGTCTGGAGGAGGGACAGCAGGGACAGCAGCCGTGCCGGTGTGTCGGTCATGTGATCCAGGTTGCCAGCGAAATAGGACACTCACTGACCTACATCCCGTCTAGGTTTCTCCTCATGACCACCGAGACGTCCAAGACATCGCCCGAAAGAGAGAACGGGCCCGTACAAGAAGAGCGGAACGACGTAGCCCACGACGCACCCAGCTCACCCCCCGACCGCCGCCGCTGGCTGGCGCTCGCCATCGTGATGACCGCGGCCTTCATGGACCTGGTCGACGTCACGATCGTCAACATCGCGATCCCCACCATGCGCCAGAACTTCGGCGCCTCCACCAGCGCGATCCAGTGGATCACCGCCGGCTACGCGCTCGCCTTCGCCGCGGGTCTCATCACCGGCGGCCGTCTCGGTGACATCTACGGGCGCAAGCGCCTCTTCCTCATCGGCATATCCGGCTTCACCGCCGCCTCGCTGCTCTGCGGAATCGCGGCCGACCCGGCCATGCTCGTCGCCTCCCGCATCCTCCAGGGCGCCATGGCCGCCATGATGGTGCCGCAGGTACTGGCCATCATCCACGTCACCTTCCCGCCCCAGGAGCGCGGCAAGGTCTTCGGGATGTTCGGCGCGATCGTGGGCCTCGGCGCCGTCTCCGGCCCCATGCTCGGCGCGCTGCTCACCGAGTGGAACCTCTTCGGCCTCGAATGGCGCCCGATCTTCCTGATCAACCTGCCCGTCGGCATCGCGGGCGTGATCCTGGGCCGCAAGTTCATCAGCGAGTCCAAGGCCCCCCAGGCCCTGCGGCTGGACCTGGTCGGCGTCGTCCTCGCGACGCTCGCCCTCGTCATGCTGATCTTCCCGCTCACCCAGGGCCGGGAGAACGGCTGGCCGCTGTGGGGCTTCGTCTGCATGATCGCGTCGCCGTTCGTCTTCGCCGCGTTCATCGCGTACGAGAAGTACAAGATCAAGAAGGACGGCTCCCCGCTCGTCGAGCTCTCCCTCTTCAAGGTCAAGAGCTTCGCCGGCGGCATCGCGGTCCAGCTGACGTTCGGCATCGCGACCGGCATCTTCTTCCTGGTCTGGACGCTCTACATGCAGATGGGCCTCGGCTGGAGCGCCCTGCGCGCGGGCACCACCGGCATCCCCTTCTCCATCGCCGTCTCCGTGGCCGCGGGCCTCTCGGTCGAGAAGCTCGTCCCGCGTTTCGGCCGCAAGGTCCTCCAGGCGGGCGCCCTGGTCATGGCCGCCGGCCTGATCCTCTACATCTGGGAGTCCGAGCACTACGGCATGGAGATAGCCTCCTGGCAGATGGCCGCCCCGCTGGTCCTCATGGGCGTCGGCATGGGCCTGATCGTCGCTCCGCTCAACGACACCACGCTGTCCGAGGTGCCGCGCCGTGACGCGGGCTCGGCCTCCGGCCTGATCAACACCACCGGCCAGATGGGCAACGCGCTGGGCCTCGCCCTGACCTCCGTCGTCTTCTTCGGGCTGATCGAGGACGACATGGCCTTCGGCTCCCCCTACGTCGAGGCCTTCCGCGGCGCGCTCTGGTGGGTCGTGGGCGTGCTGGTCGTGATCTCCGTGGTGATGTTCATGCTGCCGCGCAAGGCGATCCCGATGGAGGAGCGCGAAGGCGCCGCCGAACACACGGGCAGCACCCCGGAGAAGGTGCCCGCCCTCTAGGTCGTGTCCGCCCAGGCCCCGGCCTCGCCTTCTTCCACGGACATGCCCGCCCGCCAGGGGCGGGCATGTCCGCTTTTCTTTGGCCGCCCGCGAAACGGTGGGCTCGGGCGCAGCCGCCCTGGCCGGCTTCCTGATCGCCGGCGGCCGACGGACCCGGCGCCCTCTGCTCCGGCCTGGCCCACGGCGCGGGCCGCGGACCGGCTGCCCGGACCGGTTCGCCGAACCCGGGACGCCCTGACGCGGCCGGGGGCGGGGAGGGGGCTCAGCCGACGCGGGCGCGCAGCTCCATCGCCCCGCGCGCGGCGGCCTCGTTCTCGTACACCTCGCACATGTGCCGCCCGTCGGGCGTCGCCGTGTGCTCGACCTCCCACAGGCTCAGCTCGGTCCCGTCCAGCAGCACGAAGGCGTGCTCGTACAGGTGGAAGCCCGCGCCCCGCCCGTTCGGTAGGAACTGCCGCGTGCCGAACGCCTGCGTGATGTGGTGCGCGTACGCCGACCGCAGCAGCGCCGCCACCTCTTCGCCGGGCCGGTCCGGGTTCTCCGCGCGGCGCAGCACCCGCCGGGCGTGGTCGGCGGACTCCTCCACCGCGTACTCCCAGGGCCGGGCCGGCGGCTCCGGGGCGGCGAACAGCGAGCCGAGCACCGCCGGGTCGTCGTCGTGCTCCTCCTCACCCGGGAGCGGCAGCGGATCGGGGACCGCCCCGGCGGCGGCCTCGCCGAACAGCCGGGCAACCGCCAGGCAGGTCTCCGCCCTGCCCGCGAACACCTCGTGCCGCACGGTCCGGTCGCCCTCCAGCCGGTACGACAGCTCCCACAGCGAGACCGAGCCGCCGTCGGCCAGCAGATAGGTGTGCCGGCGCGTCTCCCGCCAGACGCCCGCCGCCGGGTTGTGGTGGGTGGTGCAGAGCGAAGAGCTGTGGGCGAGCGCCGTGCCGAGGCGCTCGACCAGCCGGTCGGGCAGGTCGAAGGAGTTGAGGGCGCGGCCGAGGAGTCGGTCGAGGTGCGCCTCGGTTGTCTCGTACGGATCGCTCAAGGTGGGTCTCCAGGCCGTCGCAGCTTGTCACTTCGCGGAAGCTCAACGTAACCCCTGGCTCTGACATCACGTCCGGGGTTCGGTAAAACGTCCGGGAAGCATCGGCGGTTCCCGCCACACCTTCAGGTCAACTTGCGTACGGCTGGGCATGGTTGGACCCGCTCTGGGTGGAAGCGGGGGACTATGGGCCACATGGCAACGAATACAGTGGACGTCCCGCGCCAACAGAGTCGGCCCCGAAGCGGCCACGAGGACCAACGGGACGCGGCCCCAAGGGGCTTGGCGTGGCTGCTTGCCGTCACCGGGGGGGCCGGGGTGCTGGCGTCCTGGGTGATCACCCTGGACAAGTTCCTCCTGCTGGAGGACCCCGACTTCAAGCCCGCCTGCAGTCTCAACCCGGTGGTCTCCTGCGGCAGCGTGATGCAGAGCGAGCAGGCACAGGCCTTCGGCTTCCCCAACCCCATGCTGGGACTGGTCGCCTACGCCGTCGTCGTCTGCGTCGGCGCGGGCCTGCTGGCGGGCGCCCGCTATCGCGGCTGGTTCTGGCTCGGACTGAACGCCGGGACGGTCCTCGGCGTGGGCTTCTGCAGCTGGCTGATGGTCCAGTCGCTCTACGAGATCAACGCGCTCTGCCTGTGGTGCTGCCTGGCCTGGGTCGCGACCCTGCTGATGTTCTGGGCGGTCACCGCGCACAACGTCCGTACGGGCGTGCTCCCCGCCCCCGGCCCGCTGCGGGTCTTCTTCACCGAGTTCGGCTGGGCCCCGCCCGCCCTGCACATCGGGGTGATCGGGATGCTGGTCCTCACCCGGTGGTGGGACTTCTGGACCGGCTGACCGCCGCGTGCGCGGCACGTGCGGGGGCCCCGGCAGCTGGACGCTGCCGGGGCCCTGTCACATCACTGGGCGGGCTCGTCGGCCCGGACCCCCGCGCGGGGCGGGGGGAGCGGAGATCAGCTGCCGACGGAGCCGTTGCCGGACAGGATCGGGATGTTGTCCAGGATGTGGGAGAGCGGCTCGTCGCCCTTGGCCTGGGTGGAGTTCTCGGTGCACTGCTGGTTCTGCGGGTTGGACAGCACGTTGATGTCCTGGACGCCGATGTTGAGCGCGGCGATCAGCGACTGGGCGTTGACCTTCGCCGGCAGGCCGATGCAGGGCTTGTTCAGGGAGCCCTGGACCAGGCTGAGCTGGGGGCTCTGGTCGCCGTGGGTCTTCTGGTTGCCGTAGATCTGCTGGGCACCATTGCCGTTGACGGTGTTGACCCCGTTGTCGTTGCCGATGGCCATGGCCGGGGCCGCGGCAGCAGCGCCCGCGCCGACGGCAACGGTGGAAACCGCGGCGGCGGTCATGAACTTCTTGAACATCTTGATCCTTTTGTCGCACGAGTGCCCGCTGATGGAGCGCCCTGATCAACTGCCCGGTCAGGAGGTTGGTTCCGCTGCTTCACTCAAACGGCCCGCGCGCCGCGAAGTTTTCCCCACCCCGGGTGAGCCGCCTGCGGACACGTGCGCGAAGCCCGTACGCGACCCCAGCCGCGCCGGCTCCTGTTGCGCTCCGAAAGAGGTGTTCGCACGGTGAGTGAGGGGCGGCCCGTCCGGGTCCGTCCCCGTGTCCCCCGTGTCCCCACGCGAAGGAACCCCCATGCACCGCACCAAGCCGTCCCGCGCCCGCCTCCTCGTCCCCTCGGCGCTCGCCGTCGTCATATTGACCGGCGCGGCGGCCCCCGCGAGCGCCGTCGACTCGGGCTCCGGCGCGGTGTCCAAGGCGGCGCCGGCCGGCCCGATCGACGACCTCGTCAACGGCCTCCTGGAGCAGATCAAGGCGCTGCTCCCGGCGGGCGTGACCCTGCCGGACATCAGGATCCCGGAGATCAAGCTGCCCGAGATCAAGCTCCCGGAGATCAACCTGCCGAGCGTCCCGGGGGTGCAACTGCCCGAGATCCCGGGGGTCGAGGTCCCGCAGCTGCCTCCGCTCACGCCGCCGGCGCTGCCCGATCCGGCGGCTCCCGTGGAACTCGTACCGGAGGTCCCCGACGTGGAGGTCCCCGAGGTCGAACTCCCGGACTTCCAGCTCCCCGCCGTCCCGTAACGGCCCCGAACGGCAACACGGTGACGGCGATTGAGCCGAACAGGTCAGATCGTGCGCAGAACCGTGTCGTCTGGGAATGTGGACCGTTTCGCTCGGTGTGAGCCCCGGAGCGGGGCGGAACGTCGAACAGAAGGTGCACTTCCCATGAACTCTGCCAAGAAGGCCGCCCTGGTCCTGGCCACCGCTGGTCTCGCCGCGGCCGGTGCCGCCGGCTCCGCCGTCGCCGACTCGTCGGCCGAGGGCGCGGCCGTGGGTTCCCCCGGCGTCCTCTCCGGCAACCTGGTGCAGGTCCCGGTCCACGTCCCGGTCAACGTCTGCGGCAACACCGTGAACGTGATCGCCCTGCTGAACCCGGCGTTCGGCAACACCTGCGTCAACACCTGAGGTCGGTTGCACAACTGACCGTGGGCGCCCCGGCCTTGCCGGTGGCGCCCACAGTCGTGTCGGCAGGTGCCGGACGAAACCCGGCCGGCCGGAGCCTGGCCGGGGCGGTTCAGCCCTTGCCGCCGTTGAGCTGTACGCCGCCCAGCATCGGGGACGCCTGGGTGGCGCCGTTGGCGAGGCCGAGAACGGTGCCGGGCACGTCGTTGCGGGCCTTGTTGACCTTCTGGGCCGTGCCCACGACCCCGTTGACGGTGTCCCCCTGCTCGGCCAGCCCGTTGCCCACCGTCTGCGGAAGGTTCTCGGTCACGGGCGCGACGGCATCCAGGGTCTGCGTCACCCCGCCGGTCAGGCTCATGGGGGGCATCGCGGCGGCCGGCTCGGCGGCGAACGCGGTACCGGAGGCGCCGAGGGCGGCGACGGAGCCGACGACGACGGCGGCGACCTTCGTGAGCTTCATTATCGAAATCCTCTTCTTTCGTGGACAGAGGCGTCAGCGGCGACCGGCGCGCCGCTTTCGCCATGCGTAACGATTACCGGGCGCCGTGGAAACGGAGCGCGGGTACATGACAGCGGCCGGAGAATCCGACGAGGGATTCTCCGGCCGACATTTCTTCCGATTACCGGTATCGCCGGTCAGGCGACGCGCGAGCGCCGGTACAGAATGGCGCCGCCCAGGATCAGGGCCGAGGCGAGCACCGCCGCGGCCGCGGGCTGGCCCGCGCCGGTCTCGGCCAGCACGGGCGCGCCGACGTGGGCGGGGGCCGGAGCAGGAGCCGGCTGCGGCGCGGGCGCGGGCGCCGGCGCCGCAGCCGGCGGCAGGTGTACGGGGGTGTCGCCGCCGGGGGCGGCCGGCGGCTGGTCCGCGGGCGGGGCGGCCTCCGGGCCGGAGGCCGGAGCCGGGCGCTCCACGGGGTGGCTGCCGCGGGGCGGCGCGGGCGGCGCCCCCTCCTCGACCACGGGGCCCGGCCCGGGCGCCGGGGCGGGGAGCGTGTGCGGGACCTCCTCCGCCGGGGGCTGCGGGGCGGGTGCGGGCGCCGGGAGCGGTACGGGGTGTTCGGCGGGCGGTGCGGGCGCCTCCTGGACCGGCCCCGGGCCGGGCAGCGGGACCGGGTGGTCCTCCACCGGCTCCGGCATCGGATGCGGGTGCTCGGGCGCGGGCGGGGCGTGGTGCGCCGGCGGGGGCGGTGCGGGGTGGTCGTCGCACTCCTCCTCCGGGCCCTGCTGCTGCTCGCCGGATCCGCCGGGGCCGCCCTCGTGGCGCGGCTCCTCGTGGCGCGGCTTGGCGTGGCGTGGCCCCTCCTTCCGGGGGGCCTGCTGCTGCGGCACCTCCTGCCGCGGCACCTCGTAGCGCCGCGGTTCCTGGCGCTGCTCCGGGACGGCGTGGCGGCCCGGGCGCTCGTCGAGGTAGCGCTCGAAGGCCTCGGCGTGCTCGGGGCTCAGGTAGCGCCCGTAGTCGTGGCCCTCGTCGGTGTGCGCGCCGGAGCCGGTGGCGCAGGTGTTCCCCATCGCGGGATTGAGCGCCGCGCCCCCGTCCACGCTGTTGCCGCACACGTTCGGCGAGAGAGTGATCGGTACCGAGACGCTGTTGCCGGCGAGCACGCCCGGCGAATGCGAGACCTCGGCCGTCCCGGAAGCCGCGCAGGCCGCACCGGTCGCGATCGACAGCAGGCTCGAGGCGGCTGCCGCCGTGAGCATGCCCTTGCCCAGAACCTGTCGGCTCAGTACCTGTCGCATGGGTCCTTACCCTGTCTACCGGCAGGCGCCGGTGGTGAATCGGAGGTGGCCTCGGAGTGCACCGCCGTGCACTGCGAGGCCGCCTCTGAGGAGGTCTGCCCTTCCGGGCGCACGCACTGCGTCAGGCGTTGACGCACGTGTTGCCGAACGCGGGGTTCAGCAGCCCGACGATGTTCACGCTGTTGCCGCAGACGTTGACCGGGATGTTGACGGGGACCTGGACGGCGTTGCCGGAGAGGACACCCGGGGAGCCCGCGGCCGTGGCGTCGGCCGTGGCGTCGGCCATGGCGGGGGAGGCGGCACCAGCTGCCATCAGAGCGCCGGCGGCCAGCACAACTGCCTTCTTGTACGTCATTTCGTTTCGATCCTTTCCGCAGAGGCGTCTCCGCTGCAGAATCAACAACGAGCCGCCGGGGCAAAAGAAACCGCGCCTTTTCGGCGGCGGTCCGGTAATTCACCCCGATGCTCCGCACGAATTCCGGCGGCCGGTCTTCTGGCTATTTGCGCCGCCAATTCCCCTGATGCGGTCCCGCCCGATATGCGGCGAGGCCGCCGCGACCCGAAGGTGCGACGGCCTCGCGTGCGCGGGGAGCGGTCAGCTGCCGGCGGAGGCGTTGCCGGAGAGGACCGGGATGTTGCTGAGGATGTGCGAGAGAGCCTCGTCGCCCTTGGCCTGGGTGGAGTTCTCGGTGCACTGCTGGTTCTGCGGGCTGGACAGGACCGGGATGTCCTGGACGCCGACGTTGACCAGGGCCAGCACGGACTGGACGTTGGCCTTCGCGGGGAGCGCGATGCAGGGCTTGTTGAAGGAGCCCTGGATGAGCGCCATCTGCGGGCTCATGTTGCCGTAGGTGGCCTGGTTGCCGTAGATCTGCGCGGAGTTGTTGCCGTTGACGGTGTTGATGCCGTTGTCGTTGCCGACCGCCATCGCCTGCGGCGCCATCGCGGCACCCATGCCCACGACCGAGGCGGCAACCGCGGCCGAGGCCATCATCTTCTTGATCATTGTCGTCCCTTTTTTGCAGGATTGCCCGGTAGCGGAGCATCTGGATCAACGGCCGAGACCCGGCTCGGGTTGCGTGGCTTCACTCGGATGCAGCCGTTTCGGGGGGCGCGATTGACGTTCAGGCGTTCACGCAGGTGTTGCCGAACGCGGGGTTCAGTGCGCCGACCACGTTGACGGTGAGGGCGCAGACGTTCACCGGCACGCGGACCGGGAACTGGCCGAGGTTGCCGCTCAGCACGGCCGGGGAGCCGGCGGCGAGGCCGTCGGCCGTCGCGCCGCCCCGTGCGCGGAAGCGAGGTCCGCGCCGCCCGTCAGCACGGCGACACCCGCGGCGGCGACGGTGGTGCCGCGCGCCGGCCCCTTCTTCATCTGCGTATTTCCTTTCGGTTCGAACAATGGTGCACCTCATAACGACCCGCCCGTTGTGAGGGTGTGCGCCATCGCCCAAAAGGCCGTACGGGCGAGTCCGGCGTGATTTCCAGCCCGATTTCTGACAAAGTTCACTCCTGTTTTGTCCCCCTTGATCGAAAAATGGAGACGGGGTCATGGGTTCCTCCGGCAGAATCCTCGGGGCGTTCGGCCTGCTGTCCTGCCTCGCGCTTTCCGTGAACGCTCCCGCGGCCGCCGCCGCGCCCGCCCCGAAGGAGCTGCCCCGGGTCCCGTTCACCCAGCGTTACCAGGCCGTGCAGCACGGCGGGCTGGTCCGCGCCTCCAACTCCGGCATCAGCTGCCGGAAGGAGAAGTCCCCGCAGGCGGAGCCGTGCGCCGAGGTCAAGCGGGGTGCGGCAGGGGTCAACAGCGAGTTCGAGATGTTCTACAGCGAGGTCGACAAGGACCCCGACACCTACAACTCCACCCGGGCCGAGCTCAAGGTCCCCCAGGGCGCGAAGGTCTCCTACGCCCGGCTCTACTGGGGCGGGAACCTGCGGGTGGGCGAGCAGAAGCCGCCGGAGGACAACGGCCGGGTGCTGGTCGCCGAGCCGGGAGGGGCGTACAAGGAGGTCCTCGCCGACACGGTGATGGGTCACCGCACGGACGCGGGCAGCGATGCCTACCAGGCATCCGCGGACGTGACGCCGCTGGTGCGCAAGGGCGGTGCCGGGATGTGGACGGTCTCACAGCTGAACATCGCCATGGGCCACTCCGAGGTCGGCGCCTGGGGCGGCTGGACGCTGGTCGTCGCCTACGAGCACCCCCGGGAGCCGCTGCGCCGGATCTCCCTGTGGGAGGGCTTCGAGTCGCTCGCCGCCCGGGCCGGCGACGCGGCGGTCGGGATCGAGGGCCTGGACGCGCCGGCCGGCGCGGCGGGCAAGGTCGGAGTGGTCGGGTACGACGGGGACCGCGGAACCCTCGGGGACTCACTCATCGTGACGGCCGACAGCGGGCGCCGAGTGAGCCTCAACGACGCAGAAAATCCTTTCAATGATGTTATGAATTCCTCGATCACGGAATTCGGAGGTCAGCCGTTCGTACGGCAGCCAGATTATATGAACAATCTCGGATATGACGCGGACATCTTCGACCTGAGTCCCGCCCTGTCCGGTGGCGCCCGCAGCCTGAACTTCACGTTCACGGGCGAAAGTCAGGGTCATTTCCTCGGTGTGCTCTTCGTTCAGACAGACGCGCGCCGCTGAACGCAGGAGACCACTCCACGTGCCCACGTACTCCCGGGCGGCACAGCCCACGACCGTCCTCCATCTCGTCCAGCCCGTCGACGGCGGTGTGGCCAGGGTCGTCACCGACCTCGTCCGCGCACAGACCGCCGAGGGCATCCGCACCGTCGTCGGATGCCCGCCCGGCGGCACGCTCGGCGGCGCGGCCCGGTCCGCCGGGGCGGAGGTGTTCACCTGGCGGGCCGGCCGGTCCCCGGGCCCCCGCCTGCCCGCCGAACTCGCCGGCGCCCGCGGGCTGCTGCGCCGCGTCCGGCCCGACCTCCTGCACGCCCACAGCGCCAAGGCCGGACTGGCCGGACGGCTCGCCGCGCGCGGGTCGCTGCCCACCGTCTTCCAGCCCCACGCCTGGTCCTTCGACGCCGTCGGCGGAGCCACCGCCGCTCTCGCCCTGCGCTGGGAGCGGTACGGGGCCCGTTGGGCCGACCGGGTGCTCTGCGTCAGCGAGGCCGAACGCCGCGCGGGCGAGACCGCGGGCATCACCGCCCACTGGACGGTGATCCGCAACGGGGTGGACCTCGCCCACTTCCGGCCCGGCGCACCCGACCCCGGCCGCGACCGGGCCGAGTCCCGCGCCGCCCTGCCGCTGCCGTCCTCCTTCCCGGCCGACGGGCCGCTCGCGGTCTGCGCCGGCCGGATCTGCGCGCAGAAGGGCCAGGACACCCTGCTGCGGGCCTGGCCGGAGGTGCTCGCGACCGTCCCCACGGCCCGCCTCGCCCTCGTCGGCGACGGCCCCGACACCGAACGGCTGCGGCGCGCGGCCCCGCCCGGAGTGCACTTCGCGGGCGCCGCCGCCGACATCCGACCGTGGCTTCGGGCCGCCGATCTCGTTGTACTGCCGTCGCGGTGGGAAGGCATGGCGCTCGCCCCGCTCGAAGCCATGGCCTGTGGCCGACCGGTCCTGGTCTCCGACGTCAGCGGAGCCCGGGAGAGCCTGCCGCCCGGCCAGGGACGCCTGTGCCTGGTACCGCCGGACGACCCGACGGCACTGGCCAAGGCCCTGGGGCGGCTGCTCTCCGAGCCGCGGCTCCTCGCCGAACTCGGGGACCAGGCCCGGCAGCACGCCCGGACCGACTTCGACGTGCGGCGGACCACGGACGCGGTCAGCGGCCTGTACCACGAACTGCTCAGCAGGCCCCGGCCCTCGAACCAGGAGCGCATCAGCCGATGACGATGGACAGCGCACCCGCCCGGCACACCGGGCAGGGCGGCACAGGGCCCGGCGGCAGCGCCTTCGCGCCCGCGCCCCACGCGGCAGCCCGCCGTTCCGCGACCGCCATCCACCCGCCGCGCGGGCCCAGGGCCGAGCAGGCCCGGTCCGCCGCACGTCCGCGGCGCGTCCGCCGCCGCAGCCGGGTGCTGCCCCTGCTCACCGCCGACACGCTGGCCGCCGTACTCACCGCGGCCACCCTGCCCGCACCGGCCCTGCCCGCCCTGGCGGCCGTGCCCGCCGTCGCCGCGCTGCCCGCCCTGCTCGTCGCACTGCACGCGCAGGCCGGCCTGTACCGGCCGCGGCTCGCCCCCTCCGCCCTCCTCGAACTGCCCGCGCTGGTGGCGCGCTCCGCTGTCCTGTGGTGCGCGGCGGCCGCCGTCACGGCGGCCCTGGCCCCCGCCCGCGCCATGGGCTGGAGCGCGCTGCTGACCGCCGTGTGCCTGCAGGCCGTACTGGTCTGCGCGGGCCGCGGCGTCGCCAACCAGCTGCACCGCCGCGCGGCCCTGCGCCACCCCGCCTCCACCCTCGTCGTCGGACCCGGCGCCGGGGCGAGCGCGGTGGCCGCAGCCCTGCACAACCGCCCCGAGTTCGGTCTGCGCCCGGTAGGGCTCGCCGACACCGCGGCCGCGGCCGACGCGGGCACCGGCGCCCTACCGCTCCTCGCCACCCACGAGGACATCCGGCGCGCGGTCATCCAGAACTCCGTCCGGCACGCGGTGTTCACCCGGCCGCCCGAAGCCGACGAGCGCACCGCCTCCCTGGTCCGCCTCTTCCACGACCACGGCTGCCGGCTGTGGCTCGCGGACCCGGCCGGCACCGCCAAGGTCACCGGCATGCGGCTGGCCCACCCCGCCGACCAGCTGTGGGGGTACGCCGTCCAGCCGCTGCTGCCGCGCCCGGCCCGGCCGCTGGAGCGCTGGGCCAAGCGCGTGATCGACTCCGCACTCGCCCTCGTCGCCCTGGTCGCCGCCGCGCCCGTGATGCTGCTCTGCGCGGCGGCCGTACGGCTCTGGGACGGGCCGGGGGTGATCTTCCGTCAGGAGCGGGTCGGCCTGTACGGGCGCCCCTTCACCCTGCTGAAGTTCCGGACGCTGCGCGCCGACGCGCACGAGGCCGCCACCCGCTGGACGGTGGCGGGCGACCGCGGCATGAGCCCGGTGGGCTCCTTCCTGCGCAAGTCCTCCCTCGACGAACTGCCGCAGCTGTGGAACGTCGTCCGGGGCGACATGAGCCTGGTCGGCCCGCGCCCGGAACGGCCCTTCTTCGTCGCCAAGTTCTCCACCGTCCACCCCGGCTACGAGGCCCGCCACCGGATGCCCGTCGGCATCACCGGCCTCGCCCAGATCAACGGCCTGCGCGGGGACACCTCCATCGAGGACCGGGCCCGCTTCGACAACCACTACATCGACACCTGGTCGCTGTGGCAGGACCTGTGGATCCTCGCCCGCACCGCGGCCTCCTTCTTCCGCTTCCGGCTGGGGGGCAGCTGATGAGCCTCGCCGCCCCCGGCCACTGGGCCCGGCCGGACGTACCGGACATGCTGCGACGGCACTGGCCGCTGCTGCCGCTCGCCGCGACCGTGCTGTTCCTGCTGGCCCCGCTCCCGGCCGGGGACGCGACCGCCTCCGGCAAGGTCGGCCCGGCCGACGCCGCCTCGCTGCTCCTCGTCCTCGTCTGCGCCGTGCAGGCGCTGCGCGGCCGGGTACGGGCACTGACCCCGCTGGGGGTCCTCGTCCTCGGGGCGCCGGCCGTCGGCCTCGCGGTCGCGACGGTGACCGCGGGGGACCCGTACGCCGCCCTCCCGGGTTTCGTCCGCTACCTCCAGGTCTTCGTGCTCGTCCCGGCCGCGGTGGTGCTGCTGGTCCGCGACGCGCGGGAGTTCCGGATCGCGGCCGGCTGCTTCGTGGTCCTGGCGCTGGTCCAGGGCGCGGTGGGGGTCGTGCAGTACGCGACCCACACCGGCGCCTCCTACCAGGGCGAGGACATCAGGGCCGTCGGCACCTTCGGCCCCGGCGACGTCATGGGCATGGCCACGGTCGTCGCCTACGGGCTGGTCGTCGCGGCCGCGGCCGCACTCGCCCCCGGACTGCCGCCCCGCCTGCGGCGGATCGCAGCGGGCTGCGCCCTGGTGCTCGTCCTGCCGCTGGTGCTGTCCTTCAGCCGGGGTGCCTGGATCGCCACCCTCGGCGCGGCGCTGCTGGTGATGGCGCTGGCCGGGATCCGGCGGGCCCTCACCGTCCTCGCCGCGCTGGCCGCCGCCGGGGTGGTCCTGGTGGCCGGGCTCGGCGTCGGCTCCGAGATGGTCGCCGAGCGACTGACCTCCATCACACAGGTCTCCAGCGCCCCCGACCAGTCGGTGACCGACCGCTACACGATGTGGGCCGCCGCCGAGTCGATGTGGCGCGAACGGCCGGCGGCGGGCGTGGGGCTCAAGGGCTTCCCCGCCCACCGCGACGGCCACGCCTCGCTCGGGCTCTCCTCCGGCAGCGACACCGCCGGCGCGGGGCAGGCGTACATCCGCCAGCCGCTGCTCTCCCCGCACAACATGTACCTGCTGATCCTCAGCGAGCAGGGCCTCATCGGGCTGATCGCGCTGGTGGGCGCCTGGGCGGCGCTGCTGGTCGCCGGGCTGCGGAGGCTCGCCTCCGGCGCCGGGGCGCGGATGCGGGACTGCGGGCTGATCGCGACCGGGCTGTTCGTGTGGCAGCTGACCGACTTCCTCTACGCGGACATCGGCGGCCCGTCCACCGTCCTGACCGGCGTGATCATCGGCCTGGCGGCCTGGTGGGCGCTGCCCTCCCCGGGCGATGCGGGTCCGCTGCGCGGGGGCCCGGCCCCCGAGAGCCCGAGCGGCCGGTGACGGGCACCACGCCCTGGCGGCCCGCCCCCGGCCCCCCGGCCGGGGCGGGCCCCACCCGTGTCCCGCCGCCCCCGCCCGGCGATCCGCGCCCCTTCGGCTCCGCCGGGTACGCGCGCAGTGCCCCGGCCGGCCAGGGGCCGGACCGGACCGGCCCCGGTTTCGCCGCTGCCGCCGGGCCGGGCAGGCGCCCCGCCGTGCCGGTGCCGGCGGATCCAGGGTTCGTGGCCGGACGCCTGCCGGGAGGTGCGTCCGCCGTGCCGGCCCCCGTAGTCGGCTCCGCCGGACATCCGGGCAAGGTCCCGGAGCGGCACAGCGTGCGGGTGGCGGCCCGAGCCGCCCGCGGCTCCGCCGGCCTGTCCGGGGGCCTGGGACCGACGGCCGGCGGGGCCGGCCGTGCCCGCCCCGCGGGGGAGCACGCCGCGCCCGACCGGGGCCGCTCAGGACGCGGCCGCCGCCGCGGCGTACCCGCCGTACCCGCCGTCCCCGTCGTGCCCGTCGAGCCCGCCGCAGGAGGAGGGGCACCGCTGGGGCGGTTCCTGGCCAAGGCCGCCGCCGTCACCGCCGGGCTGACCGCCGCCGGGTCCCTGCTGGGGCTGGTGCGCGACCAGACCATCGCGCACCTCTTCGGCGCCGGGCACGCCAGCGACGCCTTCCTCATCGCCTGGACCCTCCCGGAGATGGCCTCGACGCTGCTGATCGAGGACGCCATGGCGCTGCTGATGGTCCCCGCCTTCAGTCACGCCCTGGCCCGACGGGCCGCCGGCCGGGCCGGGCTGACCCGCAGCGAGGCCCGCGCGCAGGACCCCGTACGGCTGCTGGTCGGGGCGACCCTGCCGCGGCTCGTCGTGCTCCTGGCCGTCGTCGCCTCCGTCCTCGCCGTCGCCGCGCCGGCCGTCGTCTCCGTGCTCGCCCCCGGCCTGCCCGACCCCGGGCTGGCCGTCGAATGCACCCGCCTGACCGCGCTGACCGTGCTCTCCTTCGGCGTCGCCGGCTACTTCAGCGCCGCCCTGCGCGCGCACCGCTCCTTCGTACCGCCCGCCGCGATCTACGTCTCGTACAACATCGGCATCATCGCCACGATGGTGGCCCTCCACACCCTGTGGGGCGTGCGGGCCGCCGCCGCGGGCGTCGCCGTCGGCGGCCTGCTGATGGCGCTCGTCCAACTCCCCGCCTTCATCCGCAACGTGGGCTTCGGGCGGCCCCGGGCCAAACGGGTCACCGCCCCGCGCAGCCAGCGCGACCGCGACCGCCCCACCCTCATCGCCTTCGGGGTCATCGCCCCCGTCGTCCTCTTCGCCGTCTTCCGGCAGTCGCAGGTGCTCGTCGAGCGGTTCCTGGCCGCCTCGCTCCCGGCCGGGGCGATCTCCCACCTCAACTACGCGCAGAAGGTCGCGCAGATGCCGATGGTGCTGTCGCTGATGATCTGCACCGTCACCTTCCCCGTCGTCGCCCAGGCCATGGCCGGCGGCGAGCGGGAGAAGGCCCGCCGACGGGTGGAACGGGACCTGGCACTGGCCTCCCTCGCGGTCCTGATGGGCACCGCGCTCGTCATCGGCTACGCCCCCCAGATCATCCAGGTCCTCTTCGAACGCGGCGCCTTCACCCACCGGGACACCCTCGCCACCGCCTCCGTCATGCGGGTCTACGGACTCGGACTGCTCGGCCACTGCCTCGTCGGGGCACTGTCCCGGCCCTTCTTCTCGACCGCCCGGCCCACCTGGTTCCCGGCGCTCGCGATGGGTGCCGGACTGCTGGTCAACATCGTGGCCGGAGCCTTCGCCGTCCGCTGGTGGGGCACCTACGGGATCGCCGCCGCCAACGCCGCCGGCATCTCCACCGCCGCCGCCCTGCTGCTCACCGGCCTCGGCCCGCGGATCATCGCCATCCACCTCCGCCGCGTCGCCACCGGCATCGGACGGCTCGCGGTGGCCGCCGGTGCCGCCTGCGCCACCGGGTGGATCGCCGGGCCGATGATCCCCGACCCCCTGCTCAGCGCCGCCCTCGGCTGCCTGCTGGTCCCGGCCATGTTCTGCGCCACCGGCACTGCCGTACGCGCCCTCGAAGTCACCGCCCTGCCCGCCCAGATCGCCCAGTTCACGCAGAGGTTGCGCAATGTCCGCTGACACCGACACGGCCCCCGCCGCCGTGATGGTCCCCGCCCGCCGGACCGCTCCGCCGTGGGTCCTGATGTACCACTCGGTCGCCGAGTTCACCGACCCCGCCGAGGACCCGTACGGGATCACGGTCACTCCCCTCGCCCTGGAGGCCCAGCTGCTGTGGCTGCGCTCCCGGGGCCTGCGCGGGGTGTCGGTCGGCGAGCTGCTGCGGGCCCGGGCGGCCGGCCGGGGAGCCGGGCTGGTCGGACTCACCTTCGACGACGGCTACACCGACTTCCTCACCCACGCGCTGCCGCTGCTCCAGCGCCACGACTGCACCGCCACCCTCTTCGTACTGCCGGGGCGGCTCGGTGTGGACAACGTGTGGGACCCGCTGGGGCCGCGCAAATCCCTGCTCACCGCCGAGGGCATCCGCGAAGTCGCCTCCGCCGGTCAGGAGATCGGTTCGCACGGCCTGCTCCACCAGGACCTCACCGCGGCCGCCGACGACGTGATCCAGCAGGAACTGCGCGGCAGCCGCGACCTGTTGCGCGAGCTGACCGGAACCCTGCCCGAGGGGTTCTGCTACCCGTACGGGCACCTCGACGCCCGGGTCGTCGACGCGACGCGGGCGGCCGGCTACGGCTACGCCTGCGCCATCGACCCCGGGCGGCTCGCCGGCCCGCACGCCCTGCCGCGCACGCACGTCAGCCAGGCCGACGGCGGTGTCCGGCTGCGGGCCAAGCACCTGCGCCACCAGGTCCGGGAGCTGCGGCGGGCGGTGCTCCGGTGAGGGCGATGGAGTCGGTCAGGGCGCTGCACGTCATCACCGGCCTCGGCGTCGGCGGTGCCGAACAGCAACTGCGGCTGCTTCTGCGGCACATGCCGATGCGGTGCGACGTGCTGACGCTGACCAACCCCGGCCCGGTGGCCGAGGGGCTGCGCGCCGACGGGGTACGGGTCGTGCACCTGGGCATGCGCGGCAACCGGGACCTGGGGGCGCTGCCCCGGCTCGTGCGGTTCATCCGGCGCGGCCAGTACGACCTCGTGCACACGCACCTGTACCGGGCCTGCGTGTACGGGCGCGTCGCGGCCCGCCTCGCGGGCACCGCGGCGACCGTCGCCACCGAGCACTCCCTCGGCGAGGGCGAGATCGAGGGCCGCCCCCTCTCGGGCGGGGTCCGGGCCCTGTACCTGGCCAGTGAACGGCTGGGCGCGGCGACCGTTGCGGTGTCGGACACCGTCGCCGCCCGGCTGGAGGGGTGGGGGGTGCCGGCCGCGCGGGTCCACGTCGTACCGAACGGCATCGAGGCCGTCCGCTTCCGTTTCGACGAGGGCGTCCGCCGGGCCACCCGCGCGCGCACCGGCCTGCCCGAAGGGGCCTTCGTGGTCGGCGGGGTCGGCCGGCTGGTCCCGGGCAAGCGCTTCGACGTGCTCGTCCGGGCCGTGGCAGCGCTGCCGGGCGCGCACCTGCTGCTGGCCGGGGACGGTCCGCAGCGGGCGGGGCTGCGCCGGCTGGCCGCAGAGCTCGGCGCGCAGAGCCGGATCCACCTGCTGGGGGAGCGGGACCCGCTGGGCGACAGCACGGACGGCCGTACCCCGGGCATCCCGGCCCTGCTGGCCGCCATGGACGTCTTCGTCTCGCCGTCGCGGGAGGAGGCCTTCGGGCTCGCGGTCGTGGAGGCCCTGGCCGCCGGGCTGCCCGTCCTGCACGTGACCTGTCCGGCCATCGACGACCTGCCCGCCGCCCAGGCCCCCGGAGCCCGCCGCATCGGCACCGGCACCGAGGAGCTGATCGCCGCGCTGCGCGGGCACATGGAGGCGGGCGCGCGCCGGCTGCCCCCGCCGCCGGTCGTGCGCCGTTACGACATCGCCGGCAGCGCGCGCCGGCTGCTGGACGTGTACGACCTCGCCCTCTCGGCCGCGCCGCGCGGGTCGGGGACGGGCCGGGGCTCCGAGCCGGACCCGCAGGCGCCGGCCCCGCAGGCACCGGAACCCTCAACGGGCCCCGCACCGGGTCCCGCACCGGGCCCCGCGCACCGACCGCCGGCGGGGCTGACGGTGCCCGGGCCCGGCTCCCCCCGGCAGGCGCCCGGCGCCGGCGGCTGACCCCCCATGCCCGAAGGGGTCCCGGCCGGGACCCCGCAGGAACCCACCTCCCTCCAGGAAGCGAGCACGACCATGGCCGACAGCGCCGAGAAGAAGTCCGAGAAGCCGGAGAAGAAGGCGGACCACCGCTCCGGGAAGAGGCCCAGGCGGCGCTTCACCCGGCCACCCGTGTGGTGGCCACTGCCCGCCTGCGCCGTGCTGGGGCTCGCCGCGGGCGGGGCGTACGGGGTGCTCAAGGCCCCCGAGTACGCCGCGACCAGCTATGTCGTCGCCGTCCCCGACGACACCACCGAGCCCGCCACCGCCCTCGGCTTCGCGCAGGCGTACGCCCGTATCGCCACCAGCAGTTCCACCCTCGCCTACGCGCAGCCCCGCGCGGGCCTCACCGCGCGTCAGCTGCGTACCCAGGTGCGGGCCGAGACCTCCCCCGAGTCCCCGATGATCGCCATCACCGGGACCTCCACGAGCCCCGCCGAGGCCGCCGACATCGCCAACGCGGTCGCCGACGCCCTGTCGCTGAGCAGCAACCAGGCCGCCAAGAGCACCGGCGTCCAGCTGCTCCTCTTCAACCAGGCCGTGGCCCCCGCCGAGCCCGCCTCCCCGTCCGCCGCCATCAGCGGTGCCGTGGGGACGTGCGCCGGCGGGCTGCTCGGCGGCCTGTGGCTGCTGGCCCGGCCAGGCCGCGCGCGGCGCCCCGAGGGCGGCGTGGCCGCACCCGCCGCCGCTCCGGTGGCCCGGCCTGCCGCGGAGCACGTGGCCGCGGCCCCGGCCGAGGAGTACGCCACGCTCCCCGCGCAGGGTGAGCCGGCCGCGACCAAGGGGAAGGAGTCCGTTCGATGAGCTCGGGCTCCGCCGGCGCCCTGACGGTGACGCTGTGCCGCGACCCCCGGCAGTTCGCCGCGCTGGAGGAGCCGTGGAACCGGCTCGTCCGCGCCTGCCCCAGCGCCACCCCCTTCCAGAGCCACGCCTGGCTTCACTCCTGGTGGCTGACGTACGGCAAGGAAGGCCGGCTCCGGATCGTCCTCGTCCGGCGCGGCGGTGAACTGGTCGGCGCGGCCGCCCTGATGCTCGTGCACCGGCCGCTACCCCTGCTGGTGCCCCTCGGCGGTCGGATCACCGACTACTTCGACGTGCTGGTGGCCGCCGAACACGCCGGCCAGGTCGTCCCGGCGCTGGCCCACGGGCTGCACCGGGCGGCCCGCGGCGCGGTGGTCGACCTGCGGGAGGTCCGTCCCGGGGCCGCCGCCGAGGAGCTGTACCGGCAGTGGCCCGGGATCGGCAGCAGGCTAGCCGACTCCACGTGCATGGAGCTGCCGACCCTGCCGTTCGACGAACTGGTCAAGCGGATGCCCGCCTCCGGCGCCCAGCGGGTGCGGGCGAAGCTGCGCAAGACCGACGCGGCCGGGATCGAGGAGCACGAGGCCACCGAGCAGGAGGTACCGCGCGCGGTACGGAACCTGCTGCGGCTGCACGAGAAGCAGTGGCGCGGGCGGGGGGTGACGCCGGAGCACCTGCGGCCGCGCTTCGCCGAGCACCTGACCCGGGCCACCCGCCGGATGGTGCGGGCGGGAGAGGGCCGGCTGACGGAGTTCCGGCTGGACGGGAAGGTGGTGGCCGCCAACGTCACGCTGCTGTCGGCGGGACTGAGCGGCGGCTACCTCTACGGGGCGGACCCGGACCTGCGGGCGCGCAAGGTGGACGTGGCGACGCTGCTGCTGCGCCACGAGGCCGGCCGGGCGCTGGAGGAGGGCCGGCCCGTGGTCAGCTTCCTGCGGGGCAACGAGCCGTACAAGAACCACTGGCGGCCGGCGACGGTCGTCAACCAGCGCTTCCTGATGGCCACCAGCGCGCTCGCGCCCCTGCTGCGGCTGCACGAGTCGCAGGTGACGGGGCGCGAGCGGGCGGTGGACGCGCTGCGGGAGGCGCTGCCGGCCGCCAGGGACTGGCGGGCGCGGCTCAACGAACTGCGGGTGCGATGACCCGTGCAGGTCGTGTCCGCAAAGCCCCGCCGCGCCCGCCCTGCGGCCGGCCGGTGCTGCCTTGCGGACACCCGCTAGAAGGGCCAGAAGCCGGAGCCCTCCCCCAGGTCGATCTTGACGCAGACCGACTGCTTGCCGACGAGCTTGGACAGCCACTCGCCGAAGTTGATCGGTACGCACCACTGCATGCTGTTGAGCGGCGGCTGCTGCGGCAGCGGCTTGGCCGGCGTGGGCTGGGGCTTCGGCACTTCGGGGCTCGGGGTGCCGGGCTCCGGGACCTCGGGGCTCGGCTCGGGCTCCGGCTCCAGCGGGCTGGGGCTGGGGTCGACGGGTGTCGGGACCTCGGGGCTCGGCAGGACAGGGCTCGGTTCGGCCGTCGAGGGCTCGGGGAGCGGCGTCGGCACCTGCGGGGTCGGCACCTGGGGTGTGGGGACCTGTGGTGTGGGGACGGTCGGGGTCGGGACCTGGGGCGTGGGGACGGTCGGCGTCGGGACCTGCGGGGTCGGGACTGCCGGAGTCGGGACTTCGGGGGTCGGGACCTGGGGCGTCGGGATCTGCGGCGTGGGCACGGACGGCGTGGGAACGACCGGGGTGGGCACCACGGGGGTCGGCACCACGGGCGTGGGCACGACGGGCGTCGGCACGACGGGCGTCGGGATCACCGGGCCGGGCACCTCGGGCGTCAGCGCCGCCCGGAAGGCCTTCGTGGACTGCGGATTCTGCTTGCACTGCCACACGCCGTGCGGGCAGTAGTCGGTGATGGTGTGGTAGAGCGGCTTGTTCTGCTCGATCCACCGCAGCATGCGCCGTACGTACTCCGGGTTGTCCCCGCGCCGGAACAGCCCCCACTCCGGGTACGAGATCGCCTTGTGGTGCGCCCGCGCGAAGTCGACGTGCTTCTGGAGCCCGTACGGCTGGGAGATCTGGTCGTCGAAGGTCTGTCCGGGACCCTGGTCGTACGAATCCATGCCGATGATGTCGACGAAGTCGTCGCCCGGGTAGCACTTCGTCCAGCCGATCGCGTCCGTACCCCTGTTCGGCGCGAAGTCGAACTTGAACTTCTGGCCGGGCACGGCACGCATCACGTCGACGATGCGCCGCCAGTACACCTTCCAGTTCGCCGGGTCGGGGCGGCAGCGGTGGGTGTAGGTGACGCCGTTCATCTCCCAGCCGAGCACGATGACGGTGTCCGGGACACCCAGCGACACCAGCCGCTCGGCGAGCCTGCGGAAGTGCTCGTCGTACCAGCCCTGCGCGCCCGCCCGGATCAGCCGGGCCACCTGCTGGTCGGGTACCCGCGCCTCGTTGCGCGCCTGCATGGGCACGTTCAGGACGAACATCCGGTCGTCGTCCGCGCGACGCCACCGCGCCCAGTCCTCCAGGAAGGAGACCCGGCCCTCGATGCCGGCCCACTGGTCGCCGGGGAGGTAGGTGTGGCCGACCCGGATGTCCTTGCCGCCCAGCCAGCGCGAGAGGTACGGGATGCGGGCCACCCCCCTCGGCCCGTAGTCGAGATAGGCGCCCATGGCGATGCCGGAGTCTTCGGCACGGTTCTCGTCCGGCGCCGCGAGGGCGGCACCGGTGGCGAGCAGTCCGGCCGTGACCGTGCCGATGCAGGTGCTCGCCAGTCGGCGACTTGGTCTGGGCATGGCGTCTCCCGAGCTTTCCCGAATCGGTGTGCTTGCCAGAGACGTTAGGCATCACATCTGACGAACGGCCTGTTCGGTGACCGCCGCGTAGGCCATTAGCAGCTGAGCATCACCCCCGCTTGGTCCGACTAGGTGAAAGACACCGTTGCCATGCACGCGTTCGCCAACCATGTGCCCGCCGTTGTGCTCAGACTCGACCGCAATCCGTTCCACCACGGAACCCTCGGCGCCGTCAGATCCCTTGGCCGCAAAGGCGTCGAGGTCCATGCCGTCGTCGAGGCCGGGGGAGGTCCCATGGGGCGTTCGCGGTACCTGCGCGCCGCCCATCCCGGCCCTGCCGGGGGGCTGGACCCCGAGGCGCCCGAGGCCCTGCTGGAGTGCCTGACCGGGGTGTCGGAGCGGATCGGCCGCCCGGCCGTGCTCGTCGCGATGGACGACCTGAGCGCCATCGCCGTGTCCCGGCTCGCCCCGATGCTCCGCGACCGTTTCCGCATCCCCCATCAGCCCGACAACCTGCCCGCCCGCGTGGCCGACAAGGCCGAGCTGTCGCGGCTCTGTTCACGGTGGGACGTCCCCCACCCGCAGACCGTGGTCCCGGCGAGCGGAACGGATGCGGCGGAGGCCGCCTGGCGGCTGGGCCTGCCCGTGGTCGCCAAGTGGAGCCGGCCCTGGCTGCTGCCCACCGGGGCGGCCGGGCTGCGCAGCACCACACTCGTGCACACCACCGCCGAGGCGCGCCGGCTGTACGAGCGCTCCGCCGAGGCGGGGAGCAGGCTGCTGCTCCAGCGGTTCCTGCCGGCCGGCCCGGACACCGACTGGTTCTTCCACGGAGCCTTCGCCCGCGGCGGACGTCCGCTGCTCGCCGGTTCGGGCCGCAAGGAGCTGTCCTGGCCGGTGCGCACGGGCCTGACGGCGGTGGGGCGCTGGCTGCCGGACCCCGCGGTGGAGGAGGCGGGGCTGAAGCTCGCCGAACGCCTCGGCTACCAGGGGATCCTGGACCTGGACTTCCGCCGGGACGAGCGCGGGGTCTTCCGGCTGGTGGACTTCAACCCCCGCCCGGGCGCGCAGTTCAGGCTGTTCACGGACGCGGCCGGGCTGGACGTGGTCCAGGCGATGTACCTGGATCTGACGGGCCAACGGGTCCCGAAGCCCTCGGGCGCCACGGGCCGGGTGTTCGTCGCCGAGAACTACGCGCTGCTGGCGGCGGTCCGGGGCCGGTCCCTGCCGCGCCGCCGCCCGGCGGCGGACCCCGCGTCCCCCACGCCGGGACCCGCCGCCGAGCGGGGCCAGGTCGAGGCGGCCTGGTTCGCGGCCGACGACGTCCGGCCGTTCCTGGCCATGCTCGCGGCGTTCCTGGGACGCGGCGCGGCCAAGGGGGCGAGGGCTCTGCGGGGCGTCCCGGCGCAGGGCCGCCGCACCGCGCGCGCGGTCGTACGCGCGCCCCGGCAGCGCGGGCGGGAGCAGCCGGGGGTGACCTCCGCCGGGTCGGTGTCCCGCCCCGCGCCGCCGGAGGCTCCGGCCGAGCCGGACGAGCTGGTGAGCCGTTGACCGGGCGGGCCCGGCGGGCGGGGCCGGGCAGGTGACCCGCAGGTGACGATCGAGGTGGAGGAGCGGCCGTGACGCGGATCGACGATCTCGTGGTGATCGGCGCGGGCCCGTACGGGCTGTCGATCGCCGCGCACGCCGCCGGCGCGGGTCTGGGCGTCCGGCTGCTGGGGAGGCCCATGGCCTCGTGGCGCGACCACATGCCCGACGGCATGTACCTGAAGTCGGAACCGTGGTCGTCCAACCTGTCCGCGCCGGACGGCCGGCACACCCTCGCCGAGTACTGCGCCTCCCTCGGAACGGTCGCGGAACACGGCACTCCGCTGCCCATCGGCACGTTCAGCGCGTACGGGATGTGGTTCGCCCGGCACGCCGGGCCGGAGGTGGAGGAGGTGACCGTCACGGAGGTGACCCCGCGGGGCGACGGCTTCCGCGTCCGCACCGCCGAGGGACCGCCCCTGCTCGCCCGTACGGTCGCCGTCGCGGTCGGGGTGATGCCCTTCACCCAGTACCCCGAGGCGCTGCGCGGGCTCCCGCCCGGCCACTACTCGCACAGCAGCGGCCACCGGGACCTGTCCGGCTTCGCCGGCCGCGACGTCGCCGTGCTCGGTGCCGGGCAGGCGGCCCTGGAGACCGCCGCCCTGCTGGCCGAGCAGGGTTCCCGGCCGTGCCTGGTCGCCCGGCGCTCCCGGCTGAACTGGAACAGCGTCCCGCAGCCGCTGAGCAGGCCCCCGCTGCGCGCGCTGCGCGATCCGCACAGCGGACTCGGCACGGGCTGGCGCAGCTGGGTGTGGTCGGAGCTGCCCTGGGCGGTGCGCCGGCTGCCCGCGCACACCCGGGAGCGGATCGCGGCGACCGCGCTGGGCCCGGCCGGCGCCTGGTGGCTGCGGGACCGTTTCGAGCGGCGCGTGCCCGCGCTGCTCGGGCACCGGCTGCACCGGGCGGCGGCGGTGGGCGGACGGACCCGGCTCGGGCTGACCACACCCCAGGGCGAAGCGGTGGTCATGGACGTCGCCCACGTCATCGCGGCCACCGGCTTCGCCCCGGACCTGCACCGGCTGGAGATGCTCGACGCGGGGCTGCGCTCGGCGCTGACGACCGTCGGCGGCGGCAGGGCCCCGGAGCTGGGCCCGGCCTTCGAGTCCTCGTGGCCCGGGCTGTTCTTCGCGGGGCTGCTGGCGGCTCCCTCATTCGGCCCTTCCATGCGATTCGTGCACGGTGCGGGCTTCACGGCGGGGAGACTGGTGAGAGGAGTCCGCAAGCGCCTCGGTGCCCGGGGGCCGCGGCCGGGCTCCTCCGGTGCCGCCCGGCTCGTCCGGGCTGCTTCCCCCGGGCCGGGTCCGGGGGTACAACCCCCGGGGCATCCGAAGACGTACCTGCGGTGAGATCCGCGGGGAGAAGGGGTCCGTGATGAGCGCGGAGCGAGCACAGGGCCGCGGCTGGGTACGCATTCCCGCCAGCCGCGGCGAACAGTCCGCCACGGCCCGGACCGCCGGGCACGAGCGGCCCCCGTACGCGGCGCCGTATGCGGCCCCGTACGGGGCGGCGTCCGCCGGCGACCAGCCCACGATCTACCTTTCCGTCGTCAAGCGCTGGCGGGAGGCCGGGCGCACCCTTCCGGGGCATCCCGACGAGGAGTGGGAGCGGCTGATCTCCCAGCCGTGCTGGCCCGGCCGTTAGGGGGTGCGCAAGGTGGCAGCGGCGGAGCGCGACGGACCCGGCCCGGCCCGGCGGACCCCCGTGACCGACGCCGGGGAGCGGCTCGCGCTGAACGGCATGGGCAGCTTCGAGTGGGACCTGGGCTCGGGGACGGTGGCCCTGGACCCGGCCGCCATGGCGGTGTTCGACCTGGAGCCGGCGGAGTACGACGGCACCGCGGAGGGCGCCGCGCTGCGCGTGCGGCCCGAGGACGCGGCCCGGCTGCGCGATACCATCGCCGGTGTCCTGGCGGAGGGCGGGGAGACGTTCGGCGCGTACTTCACGGTGCACCGGCGCGACGGCCGCGACCAGTGGACGCACACCACGGGCCGGGTGGTGCGGGACGCCGGGGGCCAGGCGCTGCACATCGCCGGGATCGTCCGGGACGCGGCGGCGGAGCTGGCCCACGCGACGCTGCTGCGCAAGCTGGAGGCGGCGCGCGCGCAGCAGACGACGATCGTGCAGCGGACCACCGAGGCCCTGTCGCGGGCGGTGACCGTCGACGACGTCACGGCCGCGCTGACCGGGGCGGGCGCGCTGGAGCGGCTGGGGGCCGACGGGCTGGCCCTGGGGCTGGTCGAGGGCGGCACCATGAAGATCATCGCGTTGAGCGGTGAGTCCCTGGAGATCCTCAGTGAGCGCCGCTTCACCCGGATGGACGGGTCGCTGCCGCTCTCGCACGCCGTGCTGACCCGGCAGGCACGTTTCGTCACCTCGCTCACCGAACTCGGCGGCGAGTTCCCGCTCCTCGCGGAGTACCTGGGCCGCATCCGGTTCGACGCCGCCGCCTACCTGCCGCTGATCGCCCAGGCCAAGGCCATCGGCGGGCTGGTCCTCTTCTACCGGCACCGCGAGGAGTTCAGCCCGGAGGAGCGCAACCTGTGCCTGGGCCTGGCGGGCATCGTGGCCCAGTCGCTGCAGCGGGCGCTCCTCTTCGACCAGGAGCGGGAGTTCGCGACGGGCCTGCAGGCGGCCATGCTGCCGCGCCGGATCCCGGAGATCTCCGGCGGGGAGATCGCGGTCCGCTACCACGCCGCGTGGAGCGGGCGGGAGGTCGGCGGGGACTGGTACGACGTGATCGCGCTGCCCCGCAACCGGGTCGGCATCGTCGTGGGCGACGTACAGGGCCACGACACGCACGCGGCGGCCATCATGGGCCAGCTCCGGATCGCGCTGCGGGCGTACGCGGGGGAGGGCCATCCCCCGTCCACCGTGCTGGCGCGGGCCTCGCGCTTCCTCGCCGAGCTCGACACCGAGCGGTTCGCCACCTGCATGTACGCGCAGGTCGACCTAGAGACGGGCGGGGTGCGCGCCGTCCGCGCGGGACACCTCGGCCCGTTGATCCGCCACACGGACGGGCGAACGGGTTGGCCCAACGTGCGCGGCGGCCTGCCGCTGGGACTGGCCTCGGTCTTCGCGCAGGAGGAGTTCCCCGAGACCCAGCTCGACCTGGTCCCCGGCGAGACGCTGGTGCTGTGCACCGACGGCCTCGTGGAGGAGCCCGGTACGACCATCACCGCGGGCATGGACGCCCTCGCCCACGCGGTGCGCAGCGGCCCCCAGGGCGCGGGGGCGCTCGCCGACCACCTCTCGGACCGGCTGTGGGAGCGCTGGGGTTCCGGGGACGATGTCGCCCTGCTGGTGCTGCGCAGGGCCCCCGACCCCGGCACCCACCGGGCGCCGCGCATCCACCAGTACATCCACCAGGCCGACCCGGAGGGCCTCTCCGAGGCCCGCTACGCCCTGCGCCAGGCCCTGCGCGACTGGGGCGTGCCGGAGCTGGCCGACGACGTGGAGATCGCGGCGGGCGAGCTGCTGGTCAACGCCCTGCTGCACACCGACGGCGGAGCGGTGCTGACCATGGAGGTGCTGCCGGAGCCGGTGCGGCGGATCCGGCTGTGGGTCAAGGACCGCTCCAGCGTGTGGCCGCGCCGGCGCAGCCCGGGCGAGGCGGCCACCACGGGGCGCGGGCTGCTGCTGGTGGACGCCCTGGCCACGCACTGGGGCGTGGAGTCCCGGGGCGACGGCAAGGCGGTGTGGTGCGAGTTCGACGTCGGCGGCGGCGGCCGGCGCACGGCGTGAGCGGTCGGCCACGCCGAGTTGTGGGCGGCGGGGGCCGGGGTGATGATGCCGCCATGGAACGGAACGTGCTGTGCGCAGGCTGAACAAGGGCGCCGTGACCGGCATCCTCGCCGTGCTCCTGCTGGCCGCCGGGGTGCCGACGGTCGTGGACTGGACGACGGGGCGGCCGCACGCGGACCCCGGCTGCCAGGCGGTGGCCTTCATGTCGATGACGGGCGTCGCCCCCGAGTGCCGGTCCCGGTAGCGGGGGCTACCGGGATGGCGCGTGCCGCGTGTCCTGCACTGCTCAGTGCTCGCGGACCTCGACGTCCGCCGTGGCCTCGGCGACCGTGGCGACCGATTTCGGCATCAGGCCCGAGAGGCGGATCTCCTGGAGTTCGGCGGTGACCACCGCGTGGCCCGGGCGAACGTGCACCCAGCGGCCCGGGGCCGTTGCCACCCACCGGCGCTCCTTGCCGTCGCAGACGGGCTGCTCCGCGCCGATGCTCAGCTTGCCGCCCCCGTGCTCGACGGTCGCCTTGATCTGCATCGCCCCCGTGGGTGACGCCTGCTCGCAGTGGTACGAACCGGAAAGGGTGACGGTGCCGTCCGCCGCGACGTACGCGTGGTGATGTACGGAAATACCTTGGTCGAAAACGGTCGCGCCGGCCGGAGCGCCGAACAGCGTGGTGGCGGCCAGTGCGGAGAAGGCCGCCAGGGCCATTCGGCGGGCGGGGATGCGCATTCTTCCTCCAGGGGGTGCGGGCGGCGGGATTCCGCCGGAACGCATTGTGCTGGCAGGTGGCCGCGGGCACTCACTCCGCACACTCGTGTCGCTGGGTGCAATTGCCGGCCCGGGCGCGTGAAACTGGCCGAAATACGTGCCCGAAGGGATCTCGCATGCGCCAGCCCGCCCTACCCGCCCTCTCCGCCCTCCCAGCCCTCGCCCTCCTGTCGTCGCTGCTGTTCGGTGCCACCGCCTGCCAGGGCGTCCCCGACGGGGACGCCCTCGCCCCGGCCGCGGCGCCGGCCGTCCCGGTGGACGACGGGGCTCCGGGGGGCGAGGGCGCCCCGGTCCGGCCCGGGGCGGGGGATGCCCATGTGGGTGACGTCGTACGGGTGCACGGCACGCAGGTCGGCCGCCACCTGGAGGTCGTGCTCGGCGCCTTCGTGAACCCCGCGATCAGCGCGGACAAGCACTTCGCCCCGGCCGCCGGCAAGCGCTGGGTGGCCGCCTCGATGTCCTTCGTCAACGTGGGCGGTGCCTCGTACGGGGCGCTCGGACGCATGTGGGCGCACGACGGCGCGGGGCAGCGCCACCCGGTGGTGCCCACCGGTGAGCTGACGACCGGCAAACCGATCGTCTTCGATTCCCTGGAGGTCGGTGAGCGGGCAGAGGGGTGGGCCGTGTTCGAAATCCCGGAAAACGCGCGCATTGTGCGGCTCGAATACCAGGACGCGAACATCCGGGCGAATTCCGGAGAGGGATTCTGGGCGGTCTAGCCCGCCCGGGTGAAAGGCCGTGAAAGGCCCGGGCGCGCGACCACTAGGGTGCGGCGCATGACTTCTACTCAAGCCGAAATCGACCGGTCCCAGCTCGGCACCCTTTCGGTGCTCGCCTGGATCGGCGACCCCGCCGAGGCGCACGACATCCCGTACCTCCTCGCCTACACCCTGGGCGACGGCCCGGGTGGCCGGGAGGCCGGTGAGGCGGCAGCCCGCGGGCTGCTGGAGGAGATCGGCCTGCCCATCGGCGACGTCGTCATGGACGGCACCCGCAACCCGGCCGGCTTCCCCGTGCAGATCCTTCTGGAGGGCAACCAGATCGCGCTCACCCTGCCCGGGATGAACGCGCAGTGCACCGCCCCCGACGAGTGGGTCGCCGCGGCGGACGAGAGCGGGCAGGCGTACTTCCTCTTCGCCACGCGCGCCTGGCCCGAGGCGGTCCCGGGGCGGCCGGTCGACGCGAAGACCCTGCAGGCCTTCGCGGGCGACGAGGAGGTCCTCACGGGCAGCGCCCACTGCGTGCTGTCCGTGCGGCGCCTGCAGAAGTAGCCGCTCGCGCGCCGGGCGCCCGCCCCACCCGCTCCGGCCGCCGGGCTCCCAGCCAGCCCGGTGGCCGGGTCCCCCCTCCCCCGGGGGCGCCCCTCGGCGTCGCCCTTCAGGGCCGCTCGAAGGCGAACCTGAGCGAGCGCACCCGGTTGTCGAAGTTCGAGCCCGCCAGGTCCGGCAGGCCCACCGCGCGCAGCCCGACCGGCCGGGTCAGCAGCTCGCGGAAGAGCGCCTTCATCTCCACCCGGGCCAGGTGTGCGCCCAGGCAGAAGTGCGGCCCGCCGCCGCCGAAGCCCAGGTGCGGATTGGGCGAACGGGTGATGACGAAGGCGTCGGGGTCGGCGAAGACCGCCTCGTCGCGGTTGGCGGAGGCGTAGTAGAGGACCACCTTCTCGCCGGGCCGGAAGTCGCGTCCGCCCAGGGCGTGTTCGGCCACCACCGTCCGGCGGAACTGGATGATCGGCGTCGAGTGCCGGATCATCTCGTCCACCGCGCCGTCCGCGTACTTCTCGAAGTCCGACAGCAGCAGGTCCCGCTGGTCCGGGTGGTCGGTCAGCAGCGTCAGCCCGTGCGTGATGGCATTGCGGGTGGTCTCCACCCCGGCGACCATCAAGAGCGAGAAGAAGGCGCCGAGTTGGCGCGCGCCGAGGGCCTGGCCGTCCACGTTCGCACAGACCAGCGCCGAGATCAGGTCGTCGGTGGGGTGCTTGCGCCGCTCCCGGCCGATGCCCGCCACCATCCGCTGCATCCGGGCGAGGGCGCGCAGTCCGCGGCCGGGCATCCGCAGCCGGGAGGCCAGGCCGCGCTCCACGCCGATGTTCTCGGAGGCGTGGTTGACCCGGTCGGCGATCTCGGCGCGGTGGCGCTCGGGGATCCCCATCATGTTGCAGATGACCTCCAGCGGCAGCCGGGAGGCCACCGCCGAGACGAACTCGTCGGGCCGGTGGGCCAAGACGTCGTCCACGATGCGGGCCGCGACGGCGTGGATGTCGGCCTCGGCCGCCGCCAGCAGGCGCGGGGTGAAGGCCCGCTGGACGATCTTGCGCAACTGCGCGTGGTCCGGTCCGTCCAGATTGACCATCGAGTCCCCGAACAGGGCGCGGACCCAACGGGCCGGCTCGGGGGTGGTCACGCCGGGGGCGCTTGCGAAGACCTTGGGCAGCCGGCTGGCCTCCTGGACATGGGCGTGCCGGACGAGGGCCCAGTGCCCGGCCCCTTCGGGCACGAACACGGGGCCTTCGGCGGCGCGCAGGCGGGCGAAGGCGGCGAGCCGGTGGGCGGGCGGCTGCTGCCAGAAGCCTGGCTCGGCCAACTCCCGCCCGGGGTCGGTGCCGTGGCGTTGTGCCGGGAGTGTCATGGCCGGGCCTCCAGTCGATGCGGTTCGTCCTGCTCGTTCTGTGCTGGAGAACGGCGGCGGGGCCGCGGGAGTGACGGTCTGTCCCGCCGCCCCTGCCGCTAGGCCGTCGCGCCCGGCCGCTCGGCCAGGATCACGCCGACGGTGACCGCGACCACCCCGACGAGACCCGCGTAGAGGACGGCGTAGGCACCCGTCCAGGTGCAGGCGAGGGTGACCAGGGCGGCCACCGGCAGGACCAGCTGCTGGGCGATACCGCGCTTGAAGTGGCGCGAGTGCAGGAACCACACCATGAACAGGAAGGCCGCGGCCGGGACCGTGACGGCGGCGTTCGCCGAGACCTGGGAGATGTGCGCCTTGCCGACCGCGTGCTCGACCGCGACCTCGATGCCCGCACCGATCGCCGCACCGGACGCGAAGACCAGCAGGTGGCCGTAGCCCCACGGGATGGCCTCCCGGTTGGACGTCAGGTGCTCGTGCATCGGTACGGCGAAGTAGATCCACCACGCGGCGAAGACGATCAGCAGCCCGCCGGCGGCGATGGGGAGCAGCAGGCCGAGGGCCTCGTGCTCGTCGAGCGCCGACTTCACGGCCACCGTGCTCGCCGCGATCGTCTCGCCGAGCACGATGATGGTGAACAGTCCGTACCGTTCGACGATGTGGTGGGCGTGCCAGGGTGTCTGGTGGCCGCGCTCCGCGATCACCGGAACCATCAGCTCGGCCGCGACCAGCACCAGGAACAGCCACCCCTTGGCGTCGTCGGGTGCGAACAGCAGTGCCACCCAGCCGGCCTGGCAGACCACCAGCCCGGCCGCGTACTGCAGGGCCGCGGTGCGGGCGGCGCCGCTCTCCCCGGCGGCGGCCCGCAGCCACTGTGCCGTCAAAGCGACGCGCATGATGATGTAGCCGATGACGGCGACCGTCCAGTCCATCTCGTCGAAGGCCTCGGTGACCCCGGCCGCGTAGACGAGGACGCCGGCGATCTGGACCAGGGTCGCGATCCGGTACGGGACGTCGTCGCAGTCGTAGGCGGAGGCGAACCACGTGAAGTTCATCCACGCCCACCACACGCCGAAGAAGACGAAGAAGTAGCCGATCACCCCGGTCCCGGGATGGCCCTCCGCGAGCGCGTGCACGAGCCGGGCGCCGGCCTGGGCGATCGCGACGACGAAACAGAGGTCGAAGAACAGCTCCAGCGGTGTCGAGGTGCGGTGGTCCTCTTCGCGGCTGCGGGCGGTCATGGGGGAGTAGGCCATAGCGGCCAGAAGACCAGAGGAACCGGCTTCCGGCAGGTCGGGCGCGCTGTCCGGGCGCCGGCTGTGCCCCGGGCGGCCGCTGTGCCGCTGTGCCCCGGGCGCCGCCCGGACCAACGCGCCGCACAGGACGGGACCTTGTTCCGGCGAAGGCGCGGCAGCTCGGCGACTCCCGCCCCGAGATGACCCGGCAGCTCGGCTGCCCGGGCGCCGACCGGGGCTGAACCGGCCGGTGCGCCGAACGCTGTCCGCCGATCCGCCCGCCAGCGGATACGGCGATCCGCGGATCCGGCACACGGGCCCCGGCCCGGGCGCCGCCACCGAGCAGGAGCCGGAGCGGTCCTCGAAGCTCAACGCCCGTCCGGTGGCGGCCCTCACCGTCGTCGTCGCACAGCTCCGGGCGGGACCCGTCACGGTCGACGAGCGGATGGACGGCAACACCGGGGCGGCCTGGTGGGGAGCGGGATTCCCGCGCCTGTCGTTTCTCGTGGTGATCGGCCCGTGGCTCCTCGGCCCGAAGCACCGGTGATCATGGCCGGGCCGCCACCACCGGCGGCCGTACCCTGGAGGCATGAGCAGCACCCCCGCCTCCGACCCGCAGCCCCAGAGCCCCGCCCCCGAGGCCCGCCGGCCCAGGCCCAAGCCGCGGATCGACTTCGACGACCCGCTGGACCAGCAGTCGTCCGACGACACGGACCGCGGCTGGGGCGAGCGGCCGCCCACGGGCGGAAGTGCGGCCGACCTGGCCCGCTTCCTCGACGAGAAGCCACCGCACCACATCTGACCGGCCGGGGCGGCCGGCCCGGTCAGAACCCGTCGCGCGAACCCGCCTGGCCGCCGACACCGCCGCCCGCGCGCTGCGCGACCAGGGTGTCGCGGATCTCCTTGAGGACCTCCAGCTCGGTGATCTCGACGATCTCCTGGGCCCCTTCGCGGGCCTTGCGGCGCTCCTCCTGACGCGCCAGGTACTTCGCCATCGGCAGCACCATGAGGAAGTACACGACCGCAGCGGTGATCACGAAGGTCAGCGTGGCGTTCAGCACCGACCCCCAGAGGATCTCGACCCCGGTCGGCTGGCCGTCGGGGCCGATGGCGCAAGGCGACTTCAGACAGGACTTGTAGCCGTCCAGGCTCTTCGTGCCCACCGCGCCCACCACCGGGCTGATGATCCCCTTGACCACCGCGTTCACGATGTTCGTGAACGCGGCGCCGATCACCACGGCCACCGCCAGGTCGACCACGTTGCCGCGCATCAGGAAGGCCTTGAAGCCCGCCAGCACGCTTTCCCTCTTCTCGCTCATCGCTGAGCCCTTCTTCACAGGAGCCGAACACGGAGCCAACGGTTCCGAAAGTTACGGCAGTCCGGGCGCGGTGTGTCCAATCGGCCGTCACTTTGAGGTGAATTGACCGATCGTGCGTGCAGGTCAGCACAACGTCACCGCCAGTCGCGTCAGCGCGCCCGCCCCCACCAGGGCCCGTGCGGTTTCCCGCGGCACGGACAGGACGACCAGCGCCCCGCCGTCCCCGACACCCTGCTCCGCGACGGGGACTTCGGCGACCCTGGCCCCCGCCGCCACCACCCTGGGCGGCTGCGCCCGCTCCGCCGCGACCACGTCCACCCGGTCCCCGGGCCGCAGCAGCCGCACCGTAGCGGCATCCGCGATGCGCACGGGCGCCGAGACCATCCGCACCGCCGCCGGCGGCGGTTTCACCACGGGAGGCGGCGCGCCCCGAGAGGCCTGTGCCTCGGTGCCCCCCACGGCCAGTGCCGCCGCCACGACGGCCAGGGCGGCCGAGACGGCCCGCCGCCGACGCCGCACGGCCCGGCGCAGCCGGCCCGACCCGCGGCCCACCCGCAGCGGCGGGAACGGCGGGACGGGACGCAGGGGAGGACAGGTGGTTGAGGTCGCGCACCCGGAGAGGGAGCGGGAAGGCAGGCCCGCAGGGGCTGCCGGGGCCGGGGCCACGGCCGGGGCCGGGGCCGCGCAGGAGGACCGGGGGGAGGCTGCGGAAGAGGACGAAGACGTCGCGGACGTACGGGACATGACGAGCACCACCAGACGCAGTGAGTTCCTGTGCCCGGACCCACCGCCCGGACACACCCCACGATCCGGCCTCCCCCCGGATCCCGCTCACGCCTGTGGACGGTCCCCAGCCTGTGGAAAACCCCCTCACCCCCCGGAGTGACGGACCCCGGCCCCCGAGGCCTCGCCCGCGGCCTTCCGGACCTGCCGCAGCGCGGCCACCGGGTCGGCCGCCCGCGCGACCGACCGGCCCACCACGACGTGCGACGCCCCGGCCGCGAAGGCCGCCCCGGGCGTCCCAGGCCGGGCGTGCCCGCCCAGGTGCACGCCCGCCCCGCCCTCCGCGGGCCCCAGCGTCACTCCCGGCGTCACGATCAGCGGCTGCGGCCCCAGCAGCGCACGCAGCGGCCCGGCCTCGCGCGGTGAGGCGATGACGCCGTCGCAGCCCGCGCCCATCGCCAGCCGGGCCAGCCGCAGCACCTGCTCCTCGGCGCCCGCCCCGACGCCGATGTCGGCGAGATCGGTTGCGGTCATGCTGGTGACCACCGTCAGCGCGAGCACCCGCAGCCGCGGAAACTCCCGGGCCGCCTCCACCGCCGCGGCCATGATCCCCGTACCGCCCATGCCGTGCACCGTGACCATCGACGCGCCCAACGCGCCCGCGGCCCGGACGGCGCCCGCCACCGAGTTCGGGATCTCGAACAGCTTCAGGTCGAGGAAGACCTCGCGCCCCCGCGCGACCAGGTCCCGCGCGAGTCCGGGGCCCGCGGCGGTCAGCAGCTCCAGGCCGATCTTGTAGGAGCCGCACGCGTCCCCGAGGCGCTCCACGAGCACCTCGGCGGACCGTCGGTCGGCGAAGTCGAGAGCCACGATGACCCGGTCGTCGCCGGCGCGGCCGGAAGAACCGCAAGATGCGGAGAAGTCGGTGTTCACGCCGTCATTGTCGGCGTCACCGGCCCCCGGCAGGCAGCTGGCAGGACTCCGAGAAGCCCTGGCTGGTCAGGCCGAAGGCGCTGTTGACGCGCGAGCGCCAGTTCTCCAGCGCGACCACCGCCGTGAGTTCGACGAACGCCGCCTCCCCGAGCCGCGCGACCAGTGCCGCGGCGAGCTCGTCCGTGACCGCCGGCTCGGTCTCGGTCATGGCCTCGGCGTACTCCATGACCAGCTGCTCCAGCTCACTGAACATCTCGGGGGCCTCCCGCCACTGCGGCACCCGCTCGATCTTCTCCGCCCCCATCCCCTGCTGACGGCCTTCCCAGTAGCCGAAGTCCAGGCACCACGAGCAGTTGATGCGGGCCGCCGCCGCCATCACGGCGAGGTGCTTCAGACCGGCGTCCAGCGCGTTCCACTTCGCCGCCCGCTGTTCCAGGCGGACGTACGAGAACAGCACGCGCGCGTTGTGCCCGTAGGCCTGGCCGGGGTCGAGCACCTTGCCGTAGGTGCGTCGCGAGTACCAGGCACCGATGCGCGTCAGCAGGGTGCGGGGCCGGGTGAGCGAGATACGAGGCACGACTGTCATCTCCCGGAGCTGTCTGTCCCGACTGGGCCTTCACAGAGGAAGACAGGACAGCCGTCCCGGATGTGACAGCCCACGACCGGGCGCGCCGGCCGCCCCGGCCGGCCCGGCTCCGGACTACGGAAGCTCGATGCCCAGGTCCCAGCCGTCGTGCGCGTGCGTGCACAGGCAGTCGCGGGTCTCCGCGGGCGGCAGCGCCGCCACCGCGTCGAAGAGGACCTCGCGCAGGCGTCCGACGTTCTCGCCGAACACCTTCAGCACCTCCGTGTGGGAGACGCCCTCGCCGGTCTCGGCACCCGCGTCCAGGTCTGTGACCAGCGCCATCGAGGTGTAGCAGAGCCCCAGCTCACGGGCGAGGACCGCCTCCGGGTGACCCGTCATGCCGATCACCGACCAGCCCGCCGAGGCGTACCAGCGGGACTCGGCGCGCGTGGAGAAGCGCGGCCCCTCCACGACGACCATGGTGCCGCCGTCGACCGGCTCCCAGTCCCGCCCGCGGGCCGCGGCCACCGCCACCGACCGGCCCACCGGGCAGTACGGGTCGGCGAAGGTGGTGTGCACGACGTTCGGGACGCTCCCGTCCGGCAGCGGAACCCCGTCGAAGAAGGTCTGTGCGCGGCTCTGCGTACGGTCGACCAGCTGGTCGGGAACGAGCAGCGTGCCCGGCCCGTACTCGGCCCGCAAGCCCCCGACCGCGCACGGGCCGAGCACCTGGCGGACACCGACCGAGCGCAGGGCCCAGAGGTTCGCCCGGTAGTTGATCCTGTGCGGCGGGACCGTGTGGCTGCGCCCGTGCCGGGGCAGGAAGGCCACCGACCGGCCGGCCAGCTCGCCCACGTACAGGGAGTCGCTCGGAGGCCCGTACGGGGTCTCCACCTGGACCTCCGAGACGTCCTCCAGGAAGGAGTAGAAGCCCGAGCCGCCGATGACACCGATCTCTGCGTTCACCATGCCGCTCACCCTAACCGGGCATGCCTGAGGCCCCGCTGCCCGGTGGGGCGGGCGGGGCCTCGGGAAGGAGCGGTCAGGCGGCCGACGTGGAGCTGCTGCTCGTGCTCGACGACGTCGAGGAGGACGACGCGGCGGGAGCGGCGGCGGTCGACGTCGAGGACGACGACGAGCTGGAGGCGGGCTTCGAGGCAGGGGTGCTGCTCGACGAGGCGCCACGGCTGTCGTTCCGGTAGAAACCGGAGCCCTTGAAGACGATGCCGACCGCGGAGAACACCTTCTTCAGGCGTCCGTCGCAGTTCGGGCACACGGTCAGCGCGTCATCGGTGAACTTCTGCACGGCCTCAAGGCCCTCACCGCACTCGGTGCACTGGTACTGGTAGGTCGGCACGAATTTCCTCCTGGCACTCTCACTCAATGAGTGCTAACGACGCTCCATGGTGACGCATTCCGGCGGATCAGTCCACCGCCACCGGCACGCGGTGACCCATCCCACGCTCGTTCACCCGGTTACGGGGGGCCTGCGAGGGGGTGGCGGCGGGGGTGGCCCCGACCGTGACGGCAGCGGCGGCCGCGGCCTCGCCGTCCGGCGCGGACGAGTTCACGATCCGGCTCGGGGCCTTCGGGGCGAGCTTCGCCCGCAGCGCCAGCAGGGTGGCCAGCGCCAGCGCGGTGGCCGCCATCGGCACCAGGAAGCCGTACGAGGACCCGTGCGCGTCCGTCAGGCGGCCGGCCAGGATGACCGCTACGGCCTGCCCGAAGGCGATCGAACCGGTCAGCCAGGTGAAGGCCTCGGTCCGGGCGTTCGCGGGGATCAGCTGCTCGACCATCGTGTAGCCGGTGATCAGGGCGGGGGCGATGAACAGGCCGACGACCAGGCCGAGCGCGCCCAGCAGGATCACCGAGTTCGCGGCCCACAGGACGGACGCGGCGGCGGTGAGGCCGATGTAGCCCAGGATCAGCCGTCGGCGCGGGCCGATCTTCCACGCGACGGCGCCCATGGCGATGCCCGCGATCATGTTGCCGGCCGCGAAGACGCCGTACAGCAGGCCGTTGGCGCCGGGGTTGCCGATCTCGTTGGAGAAGGCGGCGAGCGAGACCTGCATGCCGCCGAAGACGGCGCCGATCCCGAGGAAGGCGAAGATCAGGACGCGCAGACCCGGGTATGACAGTGCGAACGCGCGCTTCTCGCCGGTGGCCGACGGGGCGTGCGTCGTGGGTTGGGAGGCCCGCCGGGCCGCGAAGAGCAGACCGCCGAGCAGGGTCAGCGTGGCCTCGGTGACCAGGCCGGCCGCCGGGTGGACACCGGTGCACAGCGCGGTCGCCAGGACCGGGCCGACGACGAAGGTGAACTCGTCGGTGACGGACTCGAAGGCGGCGGCCGTCGGCAGCAGCGGCGAGCCCTCCAGCCTGGCGGCCCAGCGCGCCCGGACCATCGGTCCGACCTGCGGGACCGAGGCGCCGGCCGGGATCGCGGCCAGCGCCAGGAGCCAGACGTCGGCGTCGGCCAGCGCCAGGGCGGCGAGGCCGGTGACGGCGGCGGCGTGCGCGAGGACGACGGGCACGAGCACGGCGCTCTGGCCGAACCGGTCGGTGAAGATGCCCATCAGCGGGGCGGAGAGGGCCATCGAGATGCCGGTGACGGCGGCGACGATGCCGGCGCTGCCGTAGGAGCCGGTGGTGTGCTGGACCAGGAGCAGGATGCTGATGGTCAGCATGCCGAAGGGGAGCCGGGCTGCGAAGCCGGGGAGTACGAAGCCGAGGGCGCCCGGCGTGCGCAGGAGCTGCCCGTAGCCGGGGCGGGCGGACTTGTCGGTCGTGACCGCGGATGTCACGGCCTTGCCTTTCCGCTGCCTGGTAGAGCATCCCCGTCTGCGGACGGTGCCGTGCTTTGTGAGCGGTCGCACCCGTACGTGTTGGGAGCCCCGAGAGCTGTCCTCTTGCGCATAACCGAGTGATACCTGGGCGCCCACTGCGGGGGGTGCCACGGCCGCTTTGCGGTCGCGCCAGCTCTGCGTCAGGCAGAGTTGGTTCGATCTGTTGTGCCTTCATCGTACAGGGGAACCCGTTATCACGCCCTGTGATTGTGCCGACAACCCGTGTCTTCACCTGCGATTAACGAGAGCTTCGCATTCAAAAAACCGCATATGTCCGCATAGGGGCGGGCAGATCTCGCCGAATCCGGCCGATTAGAACGCCGCTCTAATGCGGCGCGGATCCGTTGCCGGTCCCCAGCCAGCCCGCCAGCTTGCCGCCCCGGGCCACCGCCCGCAGCCGTGCCTCCGCCGCGTCCCGGACCGGGTCCGTGGCCACCACGAGCAGTTCGTCCCCGTGCTGCAGCACCGTCGTCGGCGCCGGTACGAAGCTCTTGCCGTCCCGGACGACCAGCGTGACCGAGGCCCCGGGCGGCAGCCGCAGCTCGCTCACCTCGACGCCGTGCATCCGCGAGGCCGACGGGATGGCGAAGGACAGCAGGTGCCCGCGCAGCTTCTCCAGCGGCGCCGACTCGATGCCGAGGTCGGACGCGGTCTCCATGCCCTGCCCGAGGTCCAGCTTGCGCGCCAGCCAGGGCAGGGTCGGCCCCTGCACCAGGGTGTAGACGACGACCAGCACGAAGACGATGTTGAAGACGCGGTCGCTGCCCTCGATCCCGGACACCATCGGGATGGTCGCCAGGATGATGGGCACGGCGCCGCGCAGGCCCGCCCACGACATCAGGACCTGCTCCTGCCACGGGATCCGGAAGGGCAGCAGGCTGAGGAAGACCTCCAGGGGCCGCGCCACCATCGTCAGCACCAGGCCGATGACGACCGCGGGCCAGAAGTCGCGGACCAGCTCGTGCGGGGTGACCAGCAGGCCCAGCAGTACGAACATGCCGATCTGGGCGATCCAGCCGAGCCCGTCGGCGAAGCCGCGCGTGGCCGGCCAGTGCGGGAGCTTGGCGTTGCCCAGGAGCATCGCCGCCAGGTAGACCGCGAGGAATCCGGAGCCGTGCGCCATCGCGCCGGCCGCGTACGCCACGATCGCGATGGCCATCACGGCGATCGGGTAGAGGCCGGAGGCGGGCAGTGCCACGTGCCGCAGGCCGTAGGCGCCGAGGAAGCCCACGGCCAGGCCGATCGCGGCGCCGATGGCGAGTTCCAGGGCGATCTTGCCCAGCAGGACGTACCAGTCGTCCACCGGGCCGACCGTGGAGAAGGCCACCACCAGGATGACGACGGGTGCGTCGTTGAAGCCGGACTCGGCCTCCAGGACGCCCGTGATCCTGGAGGGCAGCGGGACCTTGCGCAGCACGGAGAAGACGGCCGCCGCGTCCGTCGAGGAGACGACCGCGCCGATCAGCAGCGCCTGGCGCCACTCCAGCCCCACGAGGTAGTGCGCCCCCGCCGCCGTCACGCCCACGCTGATCGCCACGCCCACCAGTGACAGCATGATCGCGGCCGGCAGCGCCGGTCTGATCTCTTTCCACTTGGTGCCCAGACCACCCTCGGCGAGGATCACGACGAGGGCGGCGTAGCCGATGACCTGGGTCAGCTCGGCGTTGTCGAAGACGACGTTCCCGATGCCGTCCTGGCCTATGGCGACGCCTATGCCGAGGTAGATGAGCAGGCTGGGCAGGCCGCTGCGTGACGAGACCCGCACCGCGGCCACGGCGACGAGCAGTACGAGCGAGCAGACCAGCAGGAGCTCATTGAGCGTGTGCACAGTCAGCGGGCGGCCCTCCTCAATGCGCCCGGCGGATCGATCCTCCCGGCGACAAGTTCGGCAAGTAGTTCGTTACCTTACCTAATCTTTGACGCGCCCTTTACGCGATAACCACATTGTGAAACGGCTGTCCGCCCCTGTCCTCGGGACCGCCGGAGCCGCCGGTAGATCGTTTTCCGGCCGCCTCCGGGACCGTCGCGGAATACAGGCCCTCCACACGGCCTCCACCCCTGGCGGATCAACGGAGTCGGTCCTGCGCCTATGGTTGCTCCCAGCACTCCCAGGACCACCCTGCCCCTCTAAGGACAGCGATGCCCGCCAACGAAACCGCTCCTCCCGTCAAGAAGAAGGGACGACGCGCCCGTCTGATCGTGCTCGTACTGGTCCTGGGACTCGTCGCGGGCCTCGGCTACGGGGCGTACTGGAGCGTGGACGGCGTGCGCGCCTCCTTCCCCCAGACGACCGGCTCCCTCGACGTGCCCGGCCTGACCGGGACGGTCGAGGTGAAGCGCGACGCCAACGGCATTCCCCAGCTCTACGCGGACAACGACGGCGACCTCTTCCGCGCGCAGGGCTTCGTGCACGCGCAGGACCGCTTCTGGGAGATGGACGTACGCCGCCACATGACCTCGGGGCGGCTCTCGGAGATGTTCGGCGCCGGCCAGGTCGAGACCGACGCCTTCCTGCGCACGCTGGGCTGGCGCCAGGTCGCGCAGGAGGAGTACGACACCAAGCTCTCCGCCGAGACGAAGAAGAACCTGCAGTCCTACGCCGACGGGGTCAACGCGTACCTGAAGGGGAAGTCCGGCAAGGACCTCTCCGTCGAGCACGCCGCCCTGGGGCTCAGCGACGGCTACGCCCCCGAGAAGTGGTCGCCGGTGGACTCGGTGGCCTGGCTCAAGGCGATGGCCTGGGACCTGCGCGGCAACATGCAGGACGAGATCGACCGCGCGCTGATGACCGGCAAGCTCTCGCAGGCGCAGATCGCCGAGCTCTACCCGCCGTACCCCTTTGACCGGAACAAGCCGGTCGTCGAGGGCGGCAAGGTCGACGGCGGGAAGTACACCCCCCAGGGCCAGACCGGGAACTCCGGCAGCGGCTCCGGCAGCGGCTCGGGCAGCGGCTCCGGATCCGGCAGCGGCTCGGGCGGCGGCCCCGCCGCGTCCCAGGCCTCCACCGCCGCGGGTGCCGGCGACCCCACCGGCCTCGCCGGCAACGCCACCGCCCAGGGCGCGACCGTGGGCCTGCGCACCCAGCTGAGCGCCCTGGCCGACACCCTGGAGAAGGTGCCCGCGATCCTCGGCCCCAACGGCAGCGGCATCGGCTCGAACTCCTGGGTCATTTCGGGCAAGTACACGACCACCGGCAAGCCGCTGCTCGCCAACGACCCGCACCTGTCGCCGCAACTGCCCTCGGTCTGGTACCAGATGGGCCTGCACTGCCGCACCGTCTCGGCCCAGTGCAAGTACGACGTGGCCGGCTTCACCTTCTCCGGCATGCCCGGCGTGGTCATCGGCCACAACGCCGACATCGCCTGGGGCATGACCAACCTCGGCGCCGATGTCACCGACCTCTACCTGGAGCAGATCAAGCCCGAGGGCTACGTCTACGACAACCGGGTGATCCCCTTCGGCCTGCGCGAAGAGGTCATCAAGGTCGCGGGCGGCGCCAGCAAGAAGATCACGGTCCGCACCACCAACAACGGCCCGCTCGTCTCCGACCGCAGCGAGGAGCTCGGTACGGTCGGCACCCGCGCCCCCGTGGACGTCTCCGCCCCCGACCGCGGCGACGGCTACGCCATCGCCCTGCGCTGGACCGCGCTGGACCCGGGCAGGACCATGGACGCGGTCTTCAAGCTCGACCAGGCCAAGAACTTCGACGACTTCCGCAAGGCGGCCGCCGACTTCGACGTCCCCTCGCAGAACCTGATCTACGCCGACAACAGGGGCCAGAGCGGCAACATCGGCTACCAGGCCCCCGGCCGCATCCCGGTCCGCGGCCAGGGCGACGGCCGGATGCCCGCCCCGGGCTGGGACTCCAAGTACGCCTGGAAGGGCGGCCGGGACGGCAACACCGGCTACATCCCGCAGAACGAGCTCCCCTGGGACCAGAACCCCTCGCGCGGCTACATCGTCACCGCGAACCAGGCCGTCGCGGAGGGCGGGACCGGCGCGGGCAAGTACCCGCACCTGCTGACCACCGACTGGGGCTACGGCGCCCGCAGCCAGCGGATCAACGACCTCATCGAGGCGAAGATCAAGGACGGCGGCAAGATCTCGACCGACGACATGCGCACCATGCAGATGGACAACAGCAGCGAGATCGCCGCGCTCCTGACCCCGATGCTGTCGAAGATCCAGATCTCGGACCCGGGCGTGCGCGCCGCACAGAAGCTGCTGGACGGCTGGAACTACACGCAGGAGTCCGACTCGGCGGCCGCGGCCTACTTCAACGCGGTCTGGCGCAACATCCTCAAGCTGTCCTTCGGCGACAAGATGCCCAAGGAGCTGCGCATCGAGGGCAGCTGCATGAACGTCCTCGGCAACGGCACCGGCCCGGCCGACGACCTGTCCAAGACGGTCCGCGAGTGCGGCACCCGTGACGCGGACTCGGCGCAGCCCGACGGCGGCGACCGCTGGTTCGAGGTGGTCCGCCGCCTGGTCAAGGACGAGAAGTCGGCCTGGTGGAGCGCGCCCGCCAAGGGCCTGAACAAGCCGGCCACCACCACCCGCGACGAGCTGTTCGCGCGGGCCATGGCGGACGCCCGCTGGGAGCTGACCGCCAAGCTCGGCAAGGACCAGTCCACCTGGAGCTGGGGCCGGCTGCACCAGCTGAACCTGAAGAACCAGACGATCGGCACCGAGGGCCCCGGCTTCATGCAGTGGCTCCTCAATCGCGGCCCGTGGAACGTGGGCGGCGGCGAGGCGACCGTCAACGCCACCGGCTGGAACGCCTCCAGCGGCTACGGGGTCACGTGGGTGCCGTCGATGCGGATGGTCGTCAACCTCAACGACCTCGACAAGTCCCGCTGGATCAACCTCACGGGCGCCTCGGGCCACGCGTACAACTCCCACTACACGGACCAGACGCACATGTGGGCCAAGGGCGAGCTGCTGGAGTGGCCCTTCGGCAAGGACGCCGTCGACAAGGCCACGGTCGACACCCTGACCCTCAGGCCGGCCGCCTCATGAGCTGAAGCGGCGCACCCCCGAGGGGGTGGCCACCGCCTGTACGGGGTGGTCGTGCGGTTCCTCCGGGACCCGCGCGACCACCTCGTCGTCGTAGAGGAGCACGACCAGCGCCGGATGCGCCCCGGCCCGCTCCAGCCGCTGGAGCACCCGGTCGTAACTGCCTCCGCCGCGGCCCAGCCGCATGCCGCGCCCGTCCACCGCGAGCCCGGGCAGCAGCACGGCGTCGGCCCCCGTCACCGCGTCCGGGCCGAGCGCCGGGCCGGACGGCTCCAGCAGCCGCATCCTGCCCGGGTGCGCCACCTCGGCGAGGCTGCCCGGGCCCTCGTACGCCGCCCAGTCGAGGTCGTTGTCGGGCAGCAGGAGGGGCAGCAGCACCCGCTTTCCGGCCGCGCGCAGGGCGTCGAGGAGTGCGCGGGTACCGGGCTCGCCGCCGACCGAGACGTACGCCGCGACCGTGTGCGCACCGGCCAGTTCGGGCAGTTCGAGAGCGGTCACGGCGAGCGCCGCGGCCGCCGTGCTGCGGGCGTCGGGGGACAAGGCGCGACGGGCCGCGAGGAGTTCCCGGCGCAGCTCGGACTTGGCGGACGCCGTGGGCGGTTTCTCTGCCACGAGAATCAAATTTCCTTCGAATCAGGGCATATATGGACCTACTGACCGCGGACTCGTCGGGCGTTCGGCAGGACCCACTATCGTTCTGGCCATGACTATGTTGCACCCCGTGATCAAGAAGGCCGTCATTCCGGCCGCTGGCCTCGGCACCCGCTTCCTTCCGGCGACCAAGGCGACCCCGAAGGAAATGCTCCCGGTTGTGGACAAGCCGGCCATCCAGTACGTGGTGGAGGAGGCCGTCGCGGCCGGGCTCGATGACGTCCTCATGATCACTGGGCGTAACAAGCGGCCCCTGGAAGACCACTTCGACCGCAACTACGAGCTGGAGTCGGCCCTCATCGCCAAGGGCGACGACGACCGGCTGAAGAAGGTCCAGGAATCCAGCGACCTCGCGACCATGCACTACGTCCGCCAGGGCGACCCGCGGGGCCTGGGCCACGCGGTGCTGTGCGCCGAGCCGCACGTCGGCCGCGAGCCCTTCGCCGTCCTCCTCGGTGACGACCTCATCGACCCGCGCGACCCGCTGCTGCGTCAGATGGCCGACATCCACGCCCGCACCGGCGGCACCGTCATCGCCCTCATGGAGGTCGACCCGGCCAGCGTCCACCTCTACGGCTGCGCCGCCGTCGAGGCCACCGACGAGGCGGACGTGGTCCGCATCACCGGCCTCGTGGAGAAGCCGGAGCCCCAGGACGCCCCCAGCAACTACGCGGTCATCGGACGCTACGTCCTCAACCCCGCGATCTTCGACATACTGCGGGAGACCGAGCCGGGCCGCGGTGGGGAGATCCAGCTCACCGACGCCCTGCAGAAGCTGGCCGCCGACGAGAGCGTCGGCGGCCCGGTGCACGGCGTGGTCTTCCGGGGCCGTCGCTACGACACCGGGGACCGCGGCGACTACCTGCGGGCCATCGTCCGCCTCGCGTGCGAGCGCGAGGACCTGGGCCCCGAGTTCCGCACCTGGCTTCACCGTTACGTCACGGAGGAGATGTAGCACCTTGAGCAGTTCCGCACCGCAGCATCCACGACCGGCGGGCGGCCACCGTCTGTGGTCCGTGGACGAGCACCTCGCGGACGTCCTCGGGGCCGTCCGGCCGCTGGAGCCGATCGAGCTCCAGCTGCTGGACGCCCAGGGCTGTGTCCTGGTCGAAGACGTCACCGTGCCCGTCGCCCTCCCGCCCTTCGACAACAGCTCCATGGACGGCTACGCCGTCCGCACGGCCGACGTCCAGGGTGTGAGCGAGGAGTTCCCCGCGGTGCTGACGGTCATCGGGGACGTCGCGGCGGGCAGCGGCGAGCTGCCCACCGTCGGCCCCGGCGAGGCCGCGCGGATCATGACCGGGGCCCCGCTGCCGCCCGGTGCGGAAGCCGTCGTACCGGTGGAGTGGACCGACGGCGGCACCGGAGGCGGCGCCGCCGCCGGGATGACCCCGGCCAGCGCCGCCCCCGAGCAGGCGGGCGGCGAGGTACGGGTGCACCGCGCGGCCGAGGCGCGGGCGCACGTCCGCGCGCGTGGCAGCGACGTCCAGGCGGGCGACCTGGCCCTCGCCGCCGGCACGGTGCTCGGCCCGCCCCAGATCGCCCTGCTCGCCGCCATCGGGCGCGGCACCGTCCGGGTGCGCCCGCGCCCGCGCGTGGTGGTCCTGTCGACCGGCAGCGAGCTGGTCCAGCCCGGCGAGCCGCTCACCGGCGGCACGATCTACGACTCCAACAGCTTCGCCCTGGCGGCGGCCGCGCGGGACGCCGGCGCCATCGCCTACCGGGTGGGCGCCGTGGCCGACGACGCCGACACCCTGCGCTCCACCATCGAGGACCAGCTGATCCGGGCCGACCTGCTCGTGACCACGGGCGGCGTCAGCGTCGGCGCCTACGACGTGGTCAAGGAGGCCCTCTCCTCGGTCGGTTCGTCCGGCTCGTCCGGTACGTGCGACAGCGACGCGGACGTGGACGTGGACGCGACCCGGATCGACTTCCGCAAGCTCGCCATGCAGCCCGGCAAGCCGCAGGGCTTCGGCACGATCGGCCCGGACCACACCCCGCTGCTGGCGCTGCCCGGCAACCCGGTCTCCTCCTACGTCTCCTTCGAGCTGTTCGTGCGCCCCGCGATCCGCGCCCTCATGGGGCTGCCGGAGTCCGAGGTCCGGCGGCCGAGCGTGCGGGCCGTGCTCAAGGCCGACGAGGCACTCGGCTCCCCGGCCGGCCGCCGCCAGTTCCTGCGCGGCAAGTACGACGCCGAGACCGGCACGGTCAGTCCGGTCGGCGGATCGGGCTCCCACCTGATCGCCGCACTGGCGCACGCCGACTCGCTGATGGTCGTACCGGAGGACGTCACCTCGGTGGAGCCCGGAACCGAGCTGGAAGTGGTCCTGCTCGGCTGAGCCGCGTCGTCGCCGCGGGCGGGCCCGGAGCCGTTCCCCCGGGGCGCCCCTCCGGCGGCCCGTGCGGGTAGCGTGTGTCGCACCACACAGGCCCCCGGGGGCCCCGAGCGGAGCGGCACAGCAATGAGTACCGAGAGTAGGCTCACCCACATCGACGAGGCCGGTGCGGCCCGGATGGTCGACGTCTCCGCGAAGGACGTCACCACCCGGACGGCGCGCGCCAGTGGACGCGTACTGGTCTCCCCCCGGGTGATCGAGCTGCTGCGCGGCGAGGGCGTGCCCAAGGGGGACGCCCTCGCCACAGCGCGCATCGCCGGGATCATGGGGGCGAAGAAGACCCCCGACCTGATCCCGCTGTGCCACCCGCTGGCCGTCTCGGGCGTGAAGGTCGACCTGTCGGTCGCCGACGACGCCGTGGAGATCCTCGCCACGGTGAAGACGACCGACCGCACGGGCGTCGAGATGGAGGCGCTGACCGCCGTCGCGGTCGCCGGACTCACCGTGATCGACATGGTGAAGGCGGTCGACAAGGGCGCCGTCATCACGGACGTCCGGGTGGAGGAGAAGACCGGCGGCAAGTCCGGCGACTGGACGCGCTCGTGAACGCCCCGCGCGGCGGGGAGGTGCACAGCCACCAGGCGGTGGCGGCGCCGGAGGCCGGCGCGGCCCCGGCCGGGGCCGCGGAGTCCCTCGGGAGGGCTCTCGTCGTCACGGCGTCCAACCGGGCCTCGCAGGGCGTGTACGCCGACAAGGGCGGCCCGCTGCTGGCCGAGGCCCTGGAGAAGCTCGGCTTCACGGTGGACGGCCCGCGGGTCGTCCCGGACGGCGACCCCGTCGAGCGGGCCCTGCGCGAGGGCGTGGCCGCCGCGTACGACGTCATCCTGACCACCGGCGGCACCGGGATCTCGCCGACCGACCGCACCCCGGACGCCACCGCGCGGGTGCTGGACTACGAGATCCCGGGGATCCCGCAGGCGATCCGCGCCGAGGGCCTGGCGAAGGTGCCGACCGCGGCTCTGTCCCGGGGCCTGGCGGGCGTCGCCGGGCGCACCCTCATCGTCAACCTCCCCGGTTCCACGGGCGGGGTGCGCGACGGCCTCGCGGTTCTGTCCCGCATCCTGTCGCACGCGGTGGACCAGATCCGCGGCGGCGACCACCCCAGACCGGCGGGACCCTCCGGGAGTGCGAGCTGAACGGCCCCACCTGGCCCGTGGTCCTGACCGACGGCGATGTCACGCTCCGGCCGATAAAACTGCGCGACCAGAAGGACTGGCGCGAGGTCAACCAGCGCAACCGCGACTGGCTCCGGCCGTGGGAGGCCACGATCCCTCCGCCCGCGCCGTGGGGGCCGGTGATCCAGCGGCCCACGTACCGCCAGATGGTCCGCCACCTGCGGGCGGAGGCGAACGCGGGCCGGATGCTGCCCTTCGTCATCGAGTACCAGGGGCGGCTGGTGGGCCAGCTGACGGTCGCCGGGATCACCTGGGGGTCGATGTGCGCGGCGCACATCGGCTACTGGGTGGACCGCGACGTGGCGGGCCGCGGCGTGATGCCGACGGCGGTCGCGATGGCGGTCGACCACTGCTTCCGCAAGGTCGGCCTGCACCGGATCGAGGTGTGCATCCGCCCCGAGAACGGGCCGAGCCGACGGGTCGTGGAGAAGCTGGGCCTGCGCGAGGAGGGACTGCGTCCGCGCTACCTCCACATCGACGGCGCGTGGCGCGACCACCTCGTGTACGCGATCACGGAGGAGGAGGTGCCGGAAGGGCTGCTGCGCCGCTGGCACCGGTCGCGCCACTCGCAGTCCCCGCCGAAATAGGGATGACGAACCGGCCGTGCCCGGACACAGCGGTAAACGAATATGTGTTCGAATTAATGGCCCGGGGTAACCGATTCGCCCATAACCTGATCCGAAGAATCACAAAAAAAGTCCGTGATATCAGCGAGAACGCGCGACACACCGGCCCAATTGGCCGATCCCCTCGCCCGCGCCCCTCTACGGTGTGAGGTGTGAGCAGCAGCGGCCTCATCTACGCAGTCATTGTCGGGGCCTGGGCCGCCTACTTGGTGCCCATGTGGCTCCGGAGGCAGGACGAGCTGAACGAAGTCCGTCCGACGGAACGCTTCTCCACTGCCATTCGGCTGCTTTCCGGCCGGGCGGGAATGGAGCGCCGTTACGCCAAGGGGCTGCGTGAGCGCGGTGACGAGGAGGCGGAGCCCGAGCCCCACGCGGACCCGGACGCCGCGACGGAAACGGTGAATTCCGTCGACGCCGACGCCCGGGCCTTCGGCGTGTCCCCGACCAGGGCGGAGCCGCGCTCGGCGGCCGCCGAGCGGGAACACCGGGCGGAGCGGGCCCGGCGGGAACAGCGCCTCCAGGTCCTCGCACGCCGTCGGCGCACGACCGCCCTCCTCTTCCTGGTCTTCACCGCCGGCGCCGTCGTAGCGGCGGTGGGCGGGCTGCGCTACCTGTGGGCCCCCGCCGTGCCCGCCCTCCTGCTGAGCGCGTACATCGCGCACCTGCGGGTCCAGGAGCGGCGGCGCTACGAGTTCACCATGGACCGGCGGCGCGCCGAGGCCGCCGCGCGGCAGCTGCGGGAGGCCCGCCCGCGCCGCCGCCACCCCGAGGAGGGCGCGGAGGCGGGCAGCGAACCGGACCCTGCCCCACCGGTCTCCCCGCAGGAGGCCGGACGGCGCGCGCTGGTCGAGCAGACCGACCACGCCGAGTGGGTGGACCAGCAGCGCGAGCGCGAACGCGGCCCCGTCCGCGGTGACAGCTGGGAGCCGGTCCCGGTCCCGCTGCCGACGTACGTGACGGCCCCGGTCGCCCCCCGCGCCACCGGCCCCCTGACCCCGGACGCCTGGAGCGCGACCCGCTCCAGCACGGCCGAGCCGACGGAGCCCCGCCTGCGCGCCCAGCCGGCGGTCCCCGCCCCGGCCACCGGCGAGGACGACGCGCAGGACCGGACCGCCCAGCGCCCCCGCGGCCAGGGCCGCGGCCGCACCCCGCTCTTCGACCAGTACGAGAGCGAGGACCGCCCGCGGGCGGCGAACGAGTGATCGGTGACCTGCGCGGACCCTGGTGCATACGCGTTTTGGAGCACCGGCGCGGGGGTGCTAATGTTTCACACGTCGCAAGGGCCTGTGGCGCAGTCTGGTAGCGCACCTCGTTCGCATCGAGGGGGTCTGGGGTTCAAATCCCCACAGGTCCACAGACGACAGTTCGCGAGTAGCTCTCGTGAACGTCACGAGATCCCGCCCGGTCGAAAGACCGGGCGGGATCTCGGCGTTTCCGGGGGCGGTTGGGACTTCGGGCCGGCCCGGTCCAGGGGGGCGCACCGGAGCTCGTCGGACGGGTGCGGTACGCCGCAAGCGCCGATGTCGGGAAGGGCCGCTCCCGATGCGGGAGTTGGCGCGCGCGGCCGGAGCGGTCCGCGGACCGCCGACGGCCGGGTCCGCAGGCACGCCAACTACCCGCACCACGAAGCCGCGCTGGTACGGGCGCTGCGGCTGCCGTCCCCGACACCGGAGGCGCCTGGTCGGCGGAGCCGTGGCTGCGGGAGACGGGTCGGTGGCGCCGTCGCCGGGGGCGCCGCCCAGGGCCCCCGCGCCTCAGACGCCGGCGGGGCTGTGTGCCCGGAGGGGTTTGGCCATGCAGCGGCTGGAGTCGTAGAAGCGGTAGAAGCCGAATTTCGGCGACGGGGTGTAGCCCGCGGAGAGGTAGAGGGCTATCGCCTCCGGCTGCCGGTCGCCCGTTTCGAGGACCATGCGCAGGCGGCCCGCCGCGCGGGCGTCCTCCTCCAGGGTCGCCAGGATGCGGCGGGCCAGGCCCAGGCCGCGGGCCTCCGGGACGACGTACATCCGCTTGAGTTCGGCGTCGCCGTCCGAGTAGCCCTCGTCGTTCTGCTCCTGGCTGCGCCAGCCGCCGGTCGCCACCGGGGCGCCCGTGGTGTCGTACGCCACGATGTACAGGCCCTGCGGCGGGACGAACATCGCCGGGTCCAGATGGGTGGCGTCGCCCTCGCCCTGGTACCGCACCTGGTATTCGAGCTGGACCTGGTCGTTGAGCTTGACCGCGTCCGGGTGGTCGTACGGCACGGTGCGGAGGTCGATCCCATGAGACATCCGAACATCGTACGGAACCATCCCGCTATGGTGCTGGGATGCTCACTGTGACCTCCGTGAATGTGAATGGGATTCGGGCCGCCGCCAAGAAGGGCTTCGGGGCGTGGCTCGCGGGATCCGACGCCGACGTGGTGTGCCTGCAGGAGGTACGGGCCGAGGAGGGGCAGATCCCGGACGGGGTGCGCTCTCCCGAGGGCTGGCACACCGTCTTCGCTCCGGCCGCCGTGAAGGGGCGCGCCGGGGTCGCGCTGTACACGCGGCGCGCGCCCGAGCAGGTGCGGGTCGGGTTCGGCAGTGCGGAGTTCGACGCCTCCGGGCGGTACCTGGAGGTCGACCTGCCCGGTGTGACCGTGGCCAGCCTCTACCTGCCCTCCGGTGAGGCGGGGACGGAGAGGCAGGACGAGAAGTACCGGTTCATGGGGGAGTTCCTGACCTACCTCGCCGAGCTGAAGGTGCGGGCCGCCGCCGACGGGCGCGAGGTCGTCGTCTGTGGTGACTGGAACATCTGTCACCAGGAGGCCGATCTCAAGAACTGGAAGACCAACCGCAAGAACGCCGGCTTCCTCCCCGAGGAGCGCGAGTGGCTGGGGAAGGTCTACGCGCAGGCCGGCTACGTCGACGTGGTGCGCGAGCTGCACCCCGACACCGAGGGCCCGTACTCCTGGTGGTCCTACCGCGGACGCGCCTTCGACAACGACGCCGGCTGGCGCATCGATTTGCAGGTGGCGACCCCGGGGCTGGCCGCGAAGGCCGTGAAGGCCTTCGTCGAGCGGGCCGAGACGCACCCCGAGCGCTGGTCCGACCACGCGCCCGTGACGGTCGTCTACGAGCTCGGCGCCTGACCCGGCCCGGAAGCCAGCAGGCGGTCCATCGCCATCGTCAGCTCCGCCTCGACCACGCTCTTGGCCAGTGGGCGCAGCCGCGTGAGCGCCTCCGGCGAGATGTGGTCCGAGATCAGCTCGGTGAACAGCAGCGCCATCGCGTCCGCGTGCTCGCGGACGCGGCGCCCCGTCTCCAGGACCGCCGCCAGCGGCACCCCTTCGCGTACCAGCGCCGAGGAGACGTCCAGCAGGCGGCGGCTGACGTGCACGATCGTGTCGCCGTCCACGGCGAGGTAGCCCAGGTCGAGGGAGGCCGCCAGGTTCTCCGGGGTGACCTCGCCCTCGAAGTAGTCGGCCAGTTCCTCCGGGGTGAGCCGCACCGGGGTCTCCTCCGACCAGCCGATGCCGAGCAGCTCGCCCAGCTGGCCGACGTCGCGGCCCTTCTCGAAGGCGGCGGTCAGCTCCGCGATGCCGCCGAGGGTGTGACCGCGTTCCAGCAGGCCGGCGATGGTGCGCAGCCGCGCCAGGTGGTGGTCGTCGTACCAGGCGATGCGGCCCTCTCGGCGGGGCGGCGGGAGCAGTCTGCGCTCGCGGTAGAAGCGCAGGGTGCGCACTGGTATGCCGGCCGCTTCGGCCAGCTCCTCGGTGCGGTACTCGCGCACCGTCTTCGCTTGCATCTCATCCTTCGCCACGGATGCAGCCTATGAGGTACCGGCGGTAACTTTCCGGGTCCGCCCCCTACCCATGAGTACGGGGCTGCTCTACCCTCCCGATTGTGCCAGTGATTGCTGGCAGTGTTTCGATGTTGTGTGCGGCGTTGCGTGGCTGGGACTGCGATGAGGTGGAAGGCGGCGGACATGGGTGACACGGGCGGTAGGGGGCGGGCGCGCGAGCACGTGCGCGTGGCGGTGATCGGGTCCGGGTTCAGCGGACTGGGCGCCGCCGTACGGCTGCGGCGCGAGGGGATCACCGACTTCGTCGTGCTGGAGCGGGCTGGCTCGGTCGGCGGCACGTGGCGGGACAACAGCTATCCCGGGTGCGCCTGCGACGTGCCGTCGCACCTGTACTCCTTCTCCTTCGCGCCAAACCCCGACTGGCCCCGGTCCTTCTCCGGGCAGCCCCACATCCGGGCGTACCTGGAGCACGTCGCCGACACCTTCGGACTGCGCCCGCACATCCGGCTGGACTCCGAGGTCCGGATGATGCGCTGGGACGAGTCGGAACTGCGCTGGGAGATCGAGACGGCGCAGGGGGAGCTCACCGCCGACGTCGTGGTGTCGGCGACCGGCCCGCTGTCCGAGCCGAAGCTCCCGGAGATCCCGGGTCTGGTGGGCTTCCCCGGCAAGGTCTTCCACTCCGCGCGCTGGGACCACGGCTACGACCTGCGCGGCAAGCGCGTCGCCGTGATCGGTACGGGCGCCTCCGCCATCCAGATCGTGCCCGCCGTCGCCCCCGACGTGGAGCGCCTCACCCTCTTCCAGCGGACCCCGGCGTGGGTGATGCCGCGCACCGACCGGGCCATCACGGCGGTGGAGCGCTGGATGCACCGCCGGCTGCCCTTCACCCAGGCGGCGCGCCGCGGGCTGACCTGGGCGATCCGGGACCTCCAGGTCGGCGCCTTCACCAAGCGGCCGAACCAGCTCGGCTTCGTCGAGGCCCTGGCCAAGGCCAACATGGCCCGGTCGATCAAGGACCCGGCGATGCGCGCCAGGCTGACGCCCTCCTACCGGATCGGCTGCAAGCGGATCCTGCTCTCCAGCACCTTCTATCCGGCGCTGGCCCGGCCCAATGTGGACCTGGTCGCCTCCGGGCTGAAGGAGGTCCGCGGCTCGGTCCTGGTCGCCGCCGACGGAACCGAGGCCGAGGTCGACGCGATCGTCTTCAGCACCGGCTTCCACGTCACCGACCTGCCGATCGCCGAGCGGGTCGTGGGCGTCGACGGCCGCTCCCTCGCGGACACGTGGAAGGACGGGATGGCCTCGCTGCGCGGTGCGACCGCGGCCGGCTTCCCCAACTGGATGACGATCATCGGCCCGAACACCGGGCTGGGGAACACCTCGATGATCCTGATGATCGAGTCGCAGCTCAACTACATGGCCGACTACCTGCGCCAGCTCACCGTGCTCGGCGGGAACGGCACGGCGGACGGGGCCGGGAGGGTCGCCCTGGCCGCCCGCCCCTCCGCCGTGAAGGCCTGGAACCGCATGGTGCAGGCGCGGATGGAGCGGACCGTGTGGAACACCGGCGGCTGCACCAGCTGGTACCTGGACGAGAACGGGCGCAACACCACCGTCTGGCCCGGCACGACCGGTGAGTTCCGCCGCGAGACCCGGACGGTCGACCTCGCCGAGTACGAGGTCGTACGGGTACGGGGGCGCGAGCGCGACCGGATCACGGCGCCCGCACCGCTGCCGTCCCGCGATCCGGCGCCGCTGCCCGCCGCCGATCCCGCACCGCTCGCCGCGCAGGCGGAGGGCGCCGCGTGAGCCGGCCCGCGCACGTCACCTCCGGTCCCTACGCCCCGCCCGCCGCGCGGCGCGAACTCGTCGCCGTCTCCGCCGACGGGGCCCGCCTGCACGTCGAGGTGCACGGGGACGAGGGGGCGCCGCCCGTGGTGCTGTCCCACGGCTGGACCTGCTCCACCGCGTTCTGGGCCGCGCAGATACGGGCCCTGGCCGTCACCCACCGGGTCGTCGCCTACGACCAGCGCGGACACGGGCGCAGCCCCGCCGCCCGGGAGCACAGCACCACCGCACTCGCCGACGACCTCGTGGCGGTGCTCGGCGCCACCCTCGCCCCGGGGGAGCGCGCGGTCGTCGCCGGGCACTCCATGGGCGGCATGACGATCATGGCGGCCGCGGCCCGGCCGGAGTTCACCGAGCACGCCGCGGCCGCGCTGCTGTGCAGCACCGGCAGTTCCGCCCTGGTCGCGCAGGCGCGGGTGCTGCCGGTCCGCGCCGGGCGTGCCCGGACCCGTGTCACCGGCGCGTTCCTCGGATCGCGCGCCCCGCTCGGACCGGTCACGCCCGTGGCCCGTTCGATCCTGAAGTACGCCACCATGGGCCCCGGTTCCGCGCCCGACAAGGTCGAGGCGTGCGCCCGTATCGTCCATGCGTGCCCCACCGGGGTGCGGCACGCCTGGTCCCGGGTGCTGTCCGGGCTGGACCTCGACGCCGACGTGGCACGGCTGACCGTCCCCACCACCGTGATCGGCGGCACCGCGGACCGGCTCACGCCGATCGTGCACGCCCGAGGACTCGCCGCGGCGCTGCCGAACTGCGTGGGCCTCACCGAGCTCACCGGCATCGGGCACATGACCCCGGTCGAGGCTCCCGAGGCCGTCACCCGTGCCCTGTGCGAGCTGACCGCGCACTATCTCGACACCACCGAGAAGGAGAAGACACCGTGAGTGCTCGCAGGAGTCTGGAAGGCCGGGTCGCCGTCGTCACGGGGGCCGCCCGCGGGGTCGGCGAGCTGCTCGCCCGCAAGCTGTCGGCCCGGGGCGCGCGGATCGCGCTCGTCGGCCTGGAGCCGGAGGCCCTCAAGGAGGTCTCCCAGCGCCTGCACACCGACAGCGAACACTGGTACGCCGACGTCACCGACCACGAGGCGATGGCGCGCGTGGCGCAGGAGGCCAAGGAGCGCTTCGGGAAGGTCGACATCGTCGTCGCCAACGCGGGCGTCGCCGCGGGCGGACCGTTCGCACACTCCGACCCCGACGCCTGGCGCCGGGTGATCGAGGTGAACCTGATCGGCGGGGCCGTCACCGCCCGGGCCTTCCTGCCCGTGCTGACGGAGAGCCGCGGCTACTTCCTCCAGATCGCCTCGCTCGCCGCCATCACCCCGGCGCCGATGATGACCGCCTACTGCGCGTCCAAGTCCGGCGTCGAGGCCTTCGCACACTGCCTGCGCGCCGAGGTCGCCCACAAGGGCGTGGGCGTCGGCGTCGGCTACCTCTCCTGGACCGACACGGACATGGTGCGCGGCGCCGACCAGGACGAGGTCATGCGGGAGCTGCGCCAGAGGCTGCCGTGGCCGTCGAACCGCACCTACCCGCTGGGGCCTGCCGTCGACCGGATCGTCGCGGGCATCGAGCGGCGCTCCCCGCACGTGTACGCGCAGTGGTGGCTGCGCGGGATGCAGGGGGTGCGCGGCTACCTGCCCGGGATCATCGCGACGGTCGGGCAGCGGGAGATGAAGCGCTTCGAGCCCCGGCTGTCCGGTGTCTCCAGGGGGCTCGTCGGGGCGGGCGGCGCCGCGGACGAGCAGGAGCGCACCCGGAGCCGCTGATCGACCGGCACCGGACGCCCGGAAGGGGCGCGGCCGTCACGGACGGCCGCGCCCCTAGCGTCCGGTCCGCCGCTCACTCCCGCGGCGGCAGCTTCGGACGACGCCGGTCCGGTACGTCCGTGTAGCCGGGCGGCATCGCGGCCGGGTCCTGTTCGAGCAGCTCCAGCGCCAGGTGCACGGCGTCGTCCATCTGGGCGTGCCGCCCCTCCGCCCAGTCGAGCGGGGTGCGCAGGATCTCGAAGTCCGGCTCCACGCCGTGGTTCTCCACCGACCACCCGTACTCGGGGAACCAGGCGGCGTTCATCGGCACCGTGATCACCGTGCCGTCGCCGAGGGTGTGCCGGCCCGTCATGCCGACCACCCCGCCCCAGGTGCGCTGCCCCACCACCGGGCCCAGCCCCAGCAGTTTGAAGGCCGCGGTGATCATGTCCCCGTCGGAGGAGGTCGCCTCGTCGGCCAGCGCCACGATCGGGCCGCGGGGCGCGTTGGAGGCGTAGCTGACGGGCTGGGCGTCGCGCGTCAGGTCCCAGCCGAGGATGGAGCGGGTGAGCTTCTCCACCACCAGCTCGCTGATGTGGCCGCCCGCGTTGCCGCGTACGTCCACGATCAGCGCGGGCCGGGACATCTCCATGCGCAGGTCGCGGTTGAACTGCGCCCAGCCCGAGCCGCCCATGTCGGGGATGTGGAGGTAGCCGCACCGGCCGCCGCTGAGCTCCCGGACCACCTGGCGCCGCTTGGACACCCAGTCCTGGTAGCGCAGCGGCCGTTCGTCGATCAGCGGGACGACGGCGACCCGGCGGGAGCGGCCCGAGCCGTCCGCCGGCTGGAAGGTCAGCTCGACCGTGGTGCCGCCCGCTCCCGCCAGCAGCGGGTAGGGGCCGGCGACCGGGTCCACGGGGCGGCCGTCCACGTGGGTGAGCACCGCGCCCTCCCGGATGCCGGTTCCGGCCAGCGGGGAGCGGGCCTTGGAGTCGGAGGACTCGCCGGGCAGGATCTTGCTGACCACCCATGTCCCGTCGCGGGGGACCAGGTTGGCGCCGAGCAGGCCGATGGCCCGCTGGTAGTGCGGGGGGCCCTCGTTGCGGCGGGCGGGGGAGACGTAGGCGTGCGAGGTGCCGAGCTCGCCGAGGACCTCGCGCAGCAGGTCGGCGAACTCGTCGGGGGAGGCGACCCGTTCGACCAGGGGGCGGTACTGGCGCAGTACGCCGTCCCAGTCGATGCCGCACATGTTCGGCTCCCAGAAGTACGCGCGGATGATCCGCCCGGCCTCCTCGAAGGCCTGGCGCCACTCGGCCGCCGGGTCCACCTCGTGCAGGATGCGCCGCAGGTCCAGGTAGACCGTGGAGTCGCCGTCGCCCGACTCGGTGGCGGGGACCGCGCGCAGGTCCCCGTCGTCGTTGATGACGAGGCGGGTGCCGTCGCCGCTGACCGCGAACCAGTCCAGCCCCGAGGCCAGTTCGCTCTTGCGGGCCTTGGTCAGGTCGAAGTGCTCCAGTGTGGGCTTGCCGCTGATGTCGTTGGGGTTGGCGAAGGTCTCGCCGAGCGCGCCCGAGATCGGCCAGCGCAGCCAGACCAGTCCGCCGCCGCTGACCGGGTACAGGGCCGAGTACTTGGAGGCGCTCACCGGGAAGGGGGTGACCCGGCTCTCCAGCCCTTCCACCTCCACGGTCACGGCGCTGCCTTCGCCCGAGTTCTCCGAGTCGCCCTCGGCCGGGTCCAGTCCGCCCGCAGCCGGCCGCCCCTCGGCCGAGAGGGCGAAGGGCGAGGGGGTCGCTGAGGACAGCGGCACCAGGTACGGGCGGCAGCCCAGCGGGAAGGACAAGTCGCCGGTGTGCACGTCGTAGACCGGGTCGAAACCGCGCCAGGACAGGAAGGCCAGGTAGCGCCCGTCGCGGGTGAAGACCGGATTCTCGTCGGCGAAGCGGCCGTTGGTGACGTCGACGACGGTGCGCGCGCCGGGCCCGGAGATGCGGGCCATCTTGATCTGCCGCAGCGAGCGCCCGATGCCCGGGTGCGACCAGGTCAGCCAGGTCCCGTCGGGGGAGAAGGCCAGGTCGGTGACGGGCCCGTTGATGGACCGGATCAGCTCGGTGACCTCGCCGTCGGACTCGTCCGTCGCGTCGACGAGCAGCAGCCGCCCGTCGTTCGAGGCGATGGCGAGGCGCTCCCCGTCCGGGTCCGAGAGCAGCTCGGTCACGCGGCCCAGCTCGCCCGACGCCAGCCGGCGCGGCTGCCGTTCGCCGGAGGCCCGGGGCAGGTAGGCGATCTCGATGGCGTCCTCGCCCTCGGCGTCGGTGACGTAGGCGACCTGTCCGGCGCTGCCGAGCATCTCCGGCAGCCGCACCCGCACGCCCGGGGTGTCGGCGATGGTCCGGGCCGGCCCGTCGCGGTGGGTCAGCCAGTACAGGCTGCCGCGCACCACGACCGCGCTGGCCCGCCCGGTGGCGTCCACGGAGAGCGAGTCGACGTGGCTGGCGGCCGGCACCTGGTAGCTGCGCCGGCCGGCGCGCGGACCGCCGAGGCGGACCTGGAGCTTGCGCGGGGTGGCGTCGGGGGTCAGGGAGTCGACGAGCCAGAGGTCCCCGGCGCACTGGTAGACGACCCGGGAGCCGTCGCTGGAGGCGTGCCGGGCGTAGAACTCGTCGTGGTCGGTGTGGCGGCGCAGGTCGGTGCCGTCGGGCCGGCAGGAGTAGAGGTTGCCGATGCCCTCGTGGTCCGAGAGGAAGGCGATCCGGCCGCCCACGAACATCGCGGCGTCCAGGTGTCCTTCGAGGTGCTCCAGGAGCTGGCGCCCGTGGAGCCAGAGGCGGCCCATGGCGCCGCCCCGGTAGCGCTTCCAGGCCGCGGGCTCGTGCGGTGGCTTGCCGGTGAGCAGCAGGCTGCGGTGCTCGCCGTCGATGTCGGCGACCTGGATGTCGGACACCGGCCCCCAGGGCAGGCGCCCGCCGGGGCTGCCGTCGGTGGGCAGTTTGTAGGCCCAGGAGAAGTACGAGAACGGCTGTTCGTGCGACGAGACCGCGAGGATGTTGCCGTCGGGGTCCCAGCCGCAGACGCGGGTGTCGGTGGCGCCCCAGTGGGTCAGCCGGCGGGCGGGGCCGCCGTCGACGGGCGCCAGGTGGATCTCGGGATCGAGGCTGCGCCAGGTGGTGAAGGCGATGTGGCGGCCGTCGGGGGAGAAGCGGGGGTGGCCGACCCGGGTCCGGTCGACGGTGACCCGCCAGGCACGTCCGGGGGTCTGGCCGTCGGGGACCAGCGGGGCGACCCAGAGGTCGTCCTCGGTGGCGAAGCACAGGAGGTCGTCGTGCAGGTGCGGGAACCGGAGGTACGCGACGTCGTGACTCACCCCCCAATGCTTTCCGCGTGGAGGGCCCGCGGCAACTCGTACTGGTGATCCACGCCACCCCTTTCAGCGAAACGGAACGGTTTCGTTTCGCTTGCGAGAGGGGTATCGTCTTGAACGTACGGAACAGTTTCGTTCGGATGGAGGGCACGGAGATGACCGAGGCGATGGCGGCCCGGCGCAGCCGGATCACCCCCGAACGGCAGGCCGAACTGCACGAGGCGGTCCTCGACCTCCTGCGTGACGTCGGCTACGAGGCGCTGACCATGGACGCGGTCGCCGCCCGTACGAAGTCCAGCAAGGCCACCCTCTACCGCCAGTGGGGGAGCAAGCCGGAGCTGGTCGCCAAGGCCCTGCGGTGCACGCAGCCCGTCTCGCTGCGCGAGATCGACACGGGCAGCCTGCGCGGGGACTTCGCGCTCATGGTGGAGCACTCGGACGACGCGCAGATGGCCAAGGACACCGCGCTGATGCGGGGTCTGGCCCATGCCGTCCACGAGAGCCCGGAGCTCCACAAGGCGCTGCGGGACCTGTTGGTCGACCCGGAGATCACCGGGCTGCAGGTGATGCTGCAGCGCGCGGTGGACCGGGGCGAGATCGCCCCGGGGTGCCCGGCCCTGGGCTTCGTACCGCACATGCTCATCGGGGCGTTCATCGCGCTCCCGCTGATCGAGGACCGGCCGGTGGACCGGGCGTTCCTCGGTGACTTCATCGACGCCGTGGTCTTCCCCGCCCTCGGCGTCTGAGCCCCCCGTCCCCAGTCCCCGGCACCCCGTGCCGGCTTGCTGCTCCTGACACGCCGCTCTCGTCGTCGGGCCGGCTCCCCACGCCCTGATCCCTCCGGATCCATCCCACGACCTGAACGGGAGAACCACGACGTGGCCACCTTCCTTTACCGACTCGGCCGGGGCGCCTTCAGGCGCCGCGGGCTCGTCGCCCTCCTCTGGGTGGCGCTGCTGTTCGCCGCCGGATTCGGCGCGGCCTCCGCCGCCGCCCCGACCTCCGGCTCCTTCTCCATACCCGGCACGGAGGCCCAGAAGGCCTTCGACCTGCTGGACAAGAAGTTCCCGGGCATGGCCGCCGACGGCGCCACCGCGCGCATCGTCGTCAAGGCCCCCCAGGGCGCGAAGGTCACCGACCCCGGCCCCAAGGCCGAGGTCGAGAAGATCGTGGGCGGGCTGAAGACCGGTCCGGGCGCGGAGCAGATCTCCTCCGTGACCAACCCGTACGAGACGCAGGCGGTCAGCCAGGACGGCTCCACCACCTACATCAGCGCCAAGTACACCGTCAGCGGCATGGAGCTGAAGGACGTCACCCGCGAGGCGCTCAAGGAGTCCGGCGACGGCGCCAAGGCCGCGGGCCTGAACGTCCAGATCGGCGGTGACGCCCTGATGGCGGCCCCCGAGACCGGTTCCGGCGAGATCATCGGCATCCTCGTCGCCGCGATCGTCCTCGTGATCACCTTCGGCTCGCTGGTCGCGGCCGGTCTGCCGCTGCTGACGGCGATCATCGGCGTGGGCATCGGCGTCTCCTCCATCACCGCGCTCGCCAACGTGCTGGACCTCGGCAACACCACCGCCACCCTCGCCACGATGATCGGCCTCGCGGTCGGCATCGACTACGCCCTCTTCATCGTCTCCCGCTACCGCGCGGAGCTCGCCGAGGGCCGCGCGCGGGACGAGGCCGCCGGCCGGGCTGCCGGAACCGCTGGTTCCGCTGTGGTCTTCGCCGGTCTGACCGTGGTCATCGCCCTGGTGGGCCTGGCCGTGGTGAACATCCCGATGCTGACCAAGATGGGCGTCGCGGCCGCGGGCACGGTGGTCATCGCCGTGCTCGTCGCGCTCACCCTGGTCCCGGCCATCCTCGGCTTCGCCGGCAAGAAGGTCCTGCCCGCGGGCGAGAAGAGCAAGCTGTTCGGCAAGGGCAAGCCCGCCGGCACCGAGAAGAAGGCCAACGGCGGTACCCGATGGGCCCGGTTCGTCCTGCGCCGCCCCGTCATGGTGCTGCTGGCCGGTGTGATCGGCCTCGGCGTCATCGCCGTCCCGGCGAGCAAGCTGGAGATGGGCCTGCCGGACGACGGCGCCCAGCCGGTCTCCACCACCCAGCGCCAGGCGTACGACCTGCTGTCCGAGGGCTTCGGCCCGGGCTTCAACGGCCCGCTGATGGTGGTCGTCGACGGGAACAAGGCCCTGGCAGACTCCACCGTCGACCGGATCAAGGGCCTGGAGGGCGTTGCCGCGGTCACCCCGCCGACCCCCAACGAGGCCGGGGACGCCGCGGTGATCACCGTCATCCCGAAGGACCGCCCCTCCTCCACCCAGACCGAGGACCTGGTCCACGAGATCCGCGACGGCAGCGGCGACGACGTCCTCGTCACCGGCGCCACCGCGATGAACATCGACTTCTCGCAGAAGATGAACGACGCGCTGCTGCCCTACCTGGCACTCGTCGTCGGCCTCGCCTTCCTGCTGCTGATGCTCGTCTTCCGCTCGGTCCTGGTCCCGCTCAAGGCGGCCCTCGGCTTCCTGCTCTCGGTCGTCGCGGCCCTCGGTGCGGTCGTCGCGGTCTTCCAGTGGGGCTGGCTCGGCTCGGTCTTCGGGGTGGAGCAGACCGGTCCGATCATGTCGATGATGCCGATCTTCATGGTCGGCGTGGTCTTCGGCCTGGCCATGGACTACGAGGTCTTCCTCGTCACCCGCATGCGCGAGGCGTACGTCCACGGCGAGCGCCCGGGCCAGGCGGTCGTGACCGGCTTCCAGTACAGCGCGCGGGTCGTCGTGGCCGCCGCCGTCATCATGATCGCCGTGTTCGCGGGCTTCATCGGGGCCAGCGAGCAGATGGTCAAGATGATCGGCTTCGGTCTGGCCGTCGCGGTCTTCTTCGACGCCTTCGTGGTCCGCATGGCCATCGTCCCGGCGGTGCTCGCGCTGCTCGGCCACAAGGCCTGGTGGCTGCCCAAGTGGCTGGACCGGCTGCTGCCGAACGTGGACGTGGAGGGTGAGAGCCTGCGCAAGCACCTCGCCGAGTCCGCGCAGGGCGAGGGACCGGACAAGGACCGCGAACTGGTCAACGCCTGACCGCCGCGTCAGGACGGCCCGGCCCCGTACCCCCCGATCGACAGGGGAGTGCGGGGCCGGGCCCGTTGCGCCGGGCGGGCTAACGCGGGGCGGAGGCGGCGTACGTGCGGCGCAGGAAGCGGCGCAGGGCGGCGATGTCGAACTGCACCACCGCCACGCCCTCGGGGGAGTGGAACTCCACGATCGCCTGGACGCGGCCGCAGGGCCAGACGCGAACGTCCCCGGTCCCCGTCGGAGCCTGGAGGCCCGCTTCGAGCAGCGCCCGGGGGAAGACCCACTCGTTGTCGGTGCCCTCGGGGGACAGGTCGGCGGGGAAGACGATCCGCACGGCCAGGGGCTCGGCGGGGGTGAAGCGCAGGGCTACGGGGATCGCCCGGTAGAGGGGGTCGTCCGTGATCACACGGGCGCGGACCCGCTCTTCGACGGGGGCCGCGGTCGCGGTCGCTGGGAGATTCTCGGCGGGGGCTGACATCGACCAGACTCCTCGAATCGGAACGTATCCGTCCGTTTACCCTCCAGCCTCGCACATTCCCACGAAAACGCGCGACGCTATTTGTGGTGCACCCGCTCTTGCCAACGGTTTGCAACTGGGCATTACTCTTGAACGGTTAAAGACCGTAAAGAAGCGGAGCCCACTCCATGCATGTGCCCGACGGATTCATCAACGCACCCGTCTCGGTGGCCGCCGGAGTGGCGGCGGCCGCGGCGGTGGCCGTCAGCCTCCGCGGCGCCCGCCGCGAACTCGACGAGCGGACCGCGCCGCTCGCCGGACTCGTCGCCGCCTTCATCTTCGCCGTGCAGATGCTGAACTTCCCCGTCGCCGCCGGCACCAGCGGCCACCTGCTGGGCGGCGCGCTCGCCGCGATACTCGTCGGCCCCTACACCGGCGTGCTCTGCGTGTCCGTCGTCCTGCTGATGCAGGGCATCCTCTTCGCCGACGGCGGCCTGACCGCCCTCGGCGTGAACATCACCGTCATGGGCGTCGTCACCGTCGTCACCGCGCACCTGGTCTTCCGCGGCCTGCTCCGCGTCCTGCCGCCCACCCGCCGCTCCGTGACCGTGGCCGGCTTCGTCGCGGCCCTGCTCTCGGTGCCCGCCGCGGCCGCCGCCTTCACCGCCGTCTTCGCCGTCGGCGGCACCACCGACGTGCCCCTCGGCAAGGTGCTCGCCGCCATGGTCGGTGTACACGTCCTCATCGGCATCGGCGAGGCCCTCATCACCGCAGCGACCGTGGGCGCCGTGATCGCCGTACGGCCCGACCTGGTGCACGGGGCCCGCCGGCTGACCACGCCGCTGAAGCTGCGCGTCGACGGCGCGCTCGTCGACGCGCCTGCCGCGACTCCGACGCCCGCGGCCGGTGCCGCGGCCGGCTCGACGAAGAAGGTGTGGGCGACCGGCCTGGTCACCGCCCTCGTGCTCGCCGGGTTCGTCTCCTTCTACGCCTCCGCCAGCCCCGACGGCCTGGAGAAGGTCGCCGCCGACAAGGGCATCGACGAGAAGGTCGAGGAGCACGCCGCCGCGGGCTCGCCCCTCGCCGACTACGCCGTCGAGGACGTCGACGACGCCCGCCTGTCCGGCGGACTCGCCGGCGTCATCGGCGTCGGCGTCACCGTCGTCGCCGGCACCGGGATCTTCTGGGCCGTGCGCCGCCGCCGCACGGACGACATGACCGCCACCGCCACCTCCACCCCGGTCGCCTGACATGGGCGCCGGCCACGCCCACAGGCTCTACCGCCCGGGCCGCTCGCCGGTCCACGCCCTGCCCCCGCACTGCAAACTCGCCGCGACCTTCGGCTTCGTCCTGGTCGTCGTGTCCACCCCGCGGGAGGCGGTGTGGGCCTTCGGCCTGTACGCACTCCTCCTCGCCGGCGTCGCGGCCGTGGCCCGGATCCCGGCAGGCCTCCTGCTGCGCAGGCTGCTCATCGAGGTCCCCTTCGTCGCGTTCGCCGTGCTCATGCCCTTCGTGGCCGAGGGCGAGCGGGTCGAGGTGCTCGGCATGTCGCTCAGCGTCTCCGGCCTGTGGGGCGCCTGGAACGTCCTCGCCAAGGGAACCCTCGGCGTGGCCGCGTCCGTCCTGCTCGCCTCGACCACCGAGCTGCGGGCCCTGCTGCTGGGCCTCCAGCGGCTGCGGCTCCCGCCCCTGCTCGTCCAGATCGCCTCCTTCATGATCCGCTACGGCGACGTGATCGGTGACGAGCTGCGCCGGATGTCCGTCGCCCGCCGCTCGCGCGGTTTCGAGGCGAGCGGAATCCGGCACTGGGGAGTGCTGGCGAAGACCGCCGGCGCGCTGTTCATCCGCTCCTACGAACGCGGCGAGCGGGTCTACCTGGCGATGGTCAGCCGCGGCTACGCCGGTTCCATGCCGGTGATCGACGAGGCCGTGGCCACGCGCGGCCAGTGGGCGTACGCGGCCGTGCTCCCGGTGACGGCCCTCGCCGTCTGTCTGATGGGATGGACCCTGTGACCGCTACCCCCGCCCCCGCCCCCTCGCTCGAAGTCGCCGGGCTGGCGTACGCCTATCCGGACGGCCACCAGGCCCTGTACGGCGTCGACCTGACCGTCGGGCGCGGCGAACGCGTCGCCCTGCTCGGTCCCAACGGCGCCGGCAAGACCACTCTCGTGCTGCACCTCAACGGCATCCTCGCCGGCGGGGTCGGCTCGGTGGCCGTGGCCGGGCTCCCGGTGGAGAAGCGGAACCTGGCCGAGATCCGGCGCCGGGTCGGGATCGTCTTCCAGGACCCCGACGACCAGCTGTTCATGCCGACCGTGCGGGAGGACGTGGCCTTCGGACCGGCGGCGGCCGGCATGCGGGGCCCGGAGCTGGAGGAGCGGGTCAGGGCCGCACTCGACCAGGTCGGCATGGCCGACTTCGCCGACCGGCCGCCGCACCACCTGTCCTTCGGGCAGCGCCGCCGGGTGGCCGTGGCGACCGTACTGGCCATGCGGCCGGAGATCCTCGTCCTGGACGAGCCCTCCTCCAACCTGGACCCGGCCTCGCGCCGCGAGCTCGCCGACATCCTGCGCTCGCTCGACGTGACCGTGCTGATGGTGACCCACGACCTGCCGTACGCGCTGGAGCTGTGCCCGCGCTCGGTGGTCCTCAGCGAGGGGGTCATCGCGGCGGACGGCCGCACGCAGGACCTGCTGTGCGACGAGAAGCTGATGCGGGCCCACCGGCTGGAGCTGCCCTTCGGCTTCGACCCCCGTACGCCCCTTCTGGCGCACCCCTCGCACTGATCGGCGCCGGGACGCCTCGCGGCCTTCGGGCCGCTGCGGCGGACTCCGTCCGCCGACCTGTATGCCGGGCCCCACGGGTCGCTCCCGGGACCCGGGAAGCAGGACCGTCCGGTCAGCGTTGCTCTGTGGCGTAGGGGTAGACGTAGGCGCCCTCGGCGTCGCGGCAGGTGGTGGGAGCAGACGTGGATGTCCGCGGGACGGTGGCGGAGGGCTTCGAGCCCGTCAGGGACGCGTTCGTACGCAACTTCGAGGTGCTCGGGGACCGGGGCGCGGCCGTGGCCGTCTACCGGGACGGGCGCAAGGTCGTCGACCTGTGGGGCGGCACCCGGGACGCCGACGGCACCGAGCCGTGGACCGAGGACACCGCGCAGATCGTCCGCTCCGCCACCAAGGGCGTGGCCGCCGCCGTCCCGCTGCTCCTGCACCAGCGCGGGCTGCTCGACCTGGACGCGCCGGTCGGCTCGTACTGGCCGGAGTTCAAGGCGGGCGGCAAGGAGAGGATCCTCGTACGGGACCTCCTCGCGCACCGCGCGGGCATACCGGCCCTGGACCGGGGGCTGACCCCCGCCGAGGCCGCGGACGGGGTGTCCGGGCCGCGCGCCGTCGCCGCACAGCGCCCCTTCTGGGAGCCCGGCGCCGGACACGGCTACCACGCGCAGACCTACAGCTGGCTGCTGTCCGAGCTGGTGCTCCGGGTGACCGGCCGCACGCTGGGCTCCGTCCTGGCGGAGGACATCGCCGAGCCGCTCGGTGTGGACTTCTGGATCGGCCTGCCGGAGGCGGAGGCCGAGGCCGGCCGGGTGGGCCGGGTGGCCCCCGTCGACCCGCCGGAGAGCGCCGGGATGCTGAGGACCCGGCCGCGCAGGAACGTTTCGGAGGCGTACGCCGACCCCGGCTCCCTCACCCGCCGCGCCTTCGCCGCCATCGACCCGCTGCCCGACGAGAACGCCCCCGCGTACCGGGCCGCCGAGCTCCCCGCCTCCAACGGCATCGGCACGGCCCGCGCCCTGGCCCGCTTCTACGGGGCCACCATCGGCGTGGTCGAGGACGGCGCGCGGATCTTCACCCCGGCCACCACCGGACTCGCCGCCCGCGAACACTCCTCGGGCCCGGACCGGGTACTGGTCGTCAACACCCGCTTCGGCGCCGGCTACATGCTGCACGGCCCCGCCTCGCCGCTGCTCTCGCCCGCCTCCTTCGGCCACCCCGGCCGCGGCGGCTCCCTGGCCTTCGCCGACCCGGAGGCCGGCATCGGCTTCGGCTACGTCACCAACGCCCTGGCCAAGTCGGTCACCGCCGACCCCCGCGCCCAGGCCCTGGTCCGGGCCCTGCGGTCAGCCCTCTGACCGGCCGGGGACCTCGCGTACGGCGGCCACGGCGGCGCCGGCGTGGCCGACGAGTTCGCCGACCCAGGCGCTCAGCGCCTCGGCGAAACGGGGGTGCGCGGTGGTCGACATGCCCTGGGCGCCAGCCCGGGCGGGGCGTCTCGCCCGCCCGGGACCGGGCCCCGGCGTCAGCGCGCGTTCAATACCGCCGCGACGATCGGGCCGGCCGCCTCGCCGCCGTGGCCGCCGCCTTCGACCATCGCGGCCGCGGCCACGTCGCCGCTGAAGCCGGTGAACCAGCTGTCCGGGCTGGCGTCGGCGCCGCCGACCTCCGCCGAGCCGGTCTTCGCGCCCTTGTCCGAGCCGCGGACCGGGGCCATGGCCTCGCGGGCGGTCCCGCTGGTCGCCGTCAGCTTCATCATGCCGACGAGCTGTTGCTGGACGGAGGACTTCATCCGGCGCTCGGCCGTCGCGATCGTCCGGCCGTCGAGCTCCGGCGAGACCAGCAAGGGCTGGCGGAACACACCGGTGCGGGCGGTCGCGGTGATGGACGCGACGTTCAGGGGGTTCATGGTGATCTGGCCCTGCCCGATGTACGCGGCGGCGGCCGAGGCGCCCGTCGCCGGGGGGACCTTGCCGTCGGTGGACTTGATGCCGGTCTTCCAGTCCAGGCCGATGCCGAAGACCTCCGTGGCCTCCTTGGGCAGTGCGGAGTCGTCGTCGACGGGCTTTATCTGCTTGATGAAGGCGGTGTTGCAGGACCGGGCGAACGAGGTCGCGAAGCTGGTGCCGGGCGGCAGGTCGAAGTTCTTCAGGTTGTGGAACTCCCGGCCCCACGTCACCGTCTTCGGGCACTCCGCGGCCTTGTCGGCGGCGACCAGGCCGCGGTCCATCAGCATCGCGGCCGTCACTATCTTCATCGTCGATCCGGGGGCCCGGTTGCCCCTCATCGCCGCGTTGAAGCCGTCCTTGCGGTTGTTCGCGACGGCCAGGACGTGCCCGCTGCTCGGCTGCACGGCGACCACCGAGGCCTCCGGGAACCTGCCGACCGCCGCTTCCGCCGCCGCCTGCGCCTTCGCGTCCAGGTACGTCTTGAGGGTGCTCGGCTCGCCCTCGACCAGTGTCAGCAGGGTCCGCTTGGGAGCGTCTTTCGCCGCCGGCTCGATCCACACTTCGGCCCCGGCCCTGCCGCCCGCCTTGGTGCCGTAGTTCTGGCGCAGCTCGTCCAGGACCTGGCGCAGCGAGGGGTACTTCTCCGCGGTCAGCTCCTCGCCGTTGCGGTCGACGGCCCTGACCGGCGGGCTCGCCGGCGCGCCCGCGCGCAGCTTCTCGTCCTTCTGCAGCTGCGGGTGGATCACCGAGGGCTGCCAGTCGACCAGGGGCTTGCCGCTGGTCAGGCCGCGCACCACCGTGAGCTGGGAGTCGTAGGCGAGGGGCTTGGTCGTGCCCTCGTAGGTGATCTCCGCCTCGACCTTGAAGGGCACGGTCGTGCCGTTCGCCCTGCCGGGGGTGATCACGGCCTTGGAGACGTACGCCTTCGTCCGGAACTCCCCGACCGCGCTCTGCGCGGCCGCGGCGTTGTTGGTCAGGTCGGCCGCTCCCCGCTCGTCGCCGGCCGCCCATGCGGCGAGGAAGGCCTTCGCGGCCGCCTCGGCCTCCTTCTCCTTGACCGGCCCGGTGCCTTCGGACAGGGCGGAGACGTCGTCCCCGTCCCCGCCGCCGTCCCCGACCAGCGCGTACACCCCGTATCCGGCACCGCCGACCATCGCGAGGAACACCCCGCCGATGATGGCGCCCTTTGCCGCCCCGTTCACTGTCGTCCTCCCCCATGGTCACGGCCCTCTGAACGCGTTCAAAGAGCCCTTGGCTCCGACCTTACTCTGTGGAGTCGCGCGGTGTGCAGTTGTTACCGGACCGGAATGTGCGGGGGGCCGCCGCCGAAGGTCCGCCCCCAATTCGCTTGGGAGCGGCCGGTGTTCGCCCTAGAGTGCGCCCGTGGAGCTCACCTACCGGCGGTTCGACCCCTCCGAGGGCGATGCCCTGGTCGCCTTCCTCACCGCGGACACCTGGCCTTTCCACGGCGCGGCCGTGGTCGGCCCCGACCAGGCGCGGCGCTGGGTCGCGGACGGCCGCTTCGACGGCGACGACACCAGGACCTTCTGGATCGGCGACGGCGACGACATCCTCGGGCTGGTCCGCCTGATGGACCTCGGTGACGGCACGCCCGTCTTCGATCTGCGCATTCGCACCCGTTACCGGGGCCGGGGCATCGGCGGCCACGCCCTGACCTGGCTGACGGCGTACCTGTTCGCCGAGTTCCCCCGGATCCTGCGCATCGAGGGCACCACGCGCCGGGACAACGCGGCGATGCGCCGCACCTTCCGGCGGTGCGGCTACGTCAAGGAGGCCCACTACCGGGACGGATGGCCCGGCGCCGACGGCACGGTCCACGACGCGGTCGGGTACGCCGTCCTGCGACGGGACTGGCTCACCGGTGCGACCACGCCGCCCGCCTGGGACGACGAGCCGTCCTGACCGGTCGACGTGCAAGGCCACGGACGGCGCCGGGGAGGCGTGCTACCAGGGCCGGATCGGCAACCGGACCAGCTGCGTGTCGAGCCTCGTAGCGGTCGGGGCGAGCAAGGACGCGGCGAACTCCGCCTGCGAAGCCTCCCGCTGACCGGGACGGCGAAGGGCCCGGCACCCGATGTCGGTGCCGGGCCCTTCGTTTCGCCTGCTAGACCCAGGTGTCCAGCCACATGCGGCCGCGCCAGGAGTCCATGGGCAAGGTCTGGCCCGTGTAGATCGGCCAGAAGTAGATGAAGTTCCACACGATCAGCAGGACCAGTACGCCCGCGCCGATCGCGCCCAGGGCGCGGCGGCGCTCCGACGAGCCCGCCGGGCCCAGCAGGGCGCCGATCATCATCGCCACCGCCAGGCACAGGTACGGGACGAAGACCACCGCGTAGAAGTAGAAGATCGTCCGTTCCTGGTAGTTGAACCAGGGCAGCAGGCCCGCGCCCAGGGCGCAGGCGATCGCGCCCGCCCGCCAGTCGCGGCGGAAGAACCACCGCCACAGCACGTACAGCAGCGCGAAGCAGCCCGCCCACCACAGCAGCGGCGTACCCAGCGCCAGGACCTCGCGGGCGCACTTGCCCGCCGCCGTCGCCGGGCAGCCGTCGGTGCCGGGTTCGGGGGACTCGTAGAAGTACGAGACGGGCCGGCCCAGCACCAGCCAGCTCCACGGGTTGGACTCGTAGGTGTGCCCCGAGGTCAGGCCGACGTGGAAGTTGTAGACCTCGGTCTCGTAGTGCCACAGGCTGCGCACCCATTCCGGGAGGAACGACAGCGAGCTGTTCTGGTCGCTCTTGGCCGCCCAGTCGCGCAGGTAGCCGCCCTTGCCGTTGTCCGGGCTGAAGATCCAGCCCGTCCACGACGCCACGTACGTCACGACCGCCACGGGCACCGTGGACACGAACGCGGGCAGCGCGTCACGGCGCAGCATCGCCGCGTACGGGGCGCCCGCGCCGGCGGTGCGGCGGGCGGCCGCGTCCCACAGCACGGTGAGGATGCCGAAGAAGGCCAGGACGACGAAGCCGTTCCACTTCGTGCCGGCGGCCAGCCCCAGGCAGACCCCGGCCAGGATCCGGTACGGGCGCCGGCCCAGCCGCAGCGTCCCGGCGATCCTCGCGTCGGGGCGGGTCCGGCCCTCCTCGTCCACCGGTAGCGCGTCCGCGAGCCGGGCGCGGGCCCGGTCCCGGTCGATGAGCAGCGCCCCGAACGCGGCGAGCACGAAGAACATCAGCACCAGGTCCAGCAGCGCCGTACGGCTCATCACCAGGTGCAGGCCGTCCACCGCCAGCAGCGCGCCCGCCAGGCAGCCCAGGAACGTCGAGCGGAACAGCCGCCGGCCGATCCGGCACAGCATCAGCACCGACAGGGTGCCGAGCACGGCGGTCATGAACCGCCAGCCGAACGGCGTGAGGCCGAACATCCATTCGCCGAGCCCGATCACCCACTTGCCGACGGGCGGGTGCACGACGTAGCCCGGGTCCGCCGGCAGGGCGACCCCGTCGGGGTTGGCGAGGATCGACTTGTCGATGTCCTTGGGCCAGTTCGCCTCGTAGCCCTGCTTGATGGTGGCCCAGGCGTCCTTGGCGTAGTACGTCTCGTCGAATATCACCGCCTTCGGGCTGCCCAGGTGCACGAACCGCAGCACCCCCGCGACCAGCGCCACCAGCAGCGGCCCGGCCCACGACACGATGCGCTGCCAGGTCCCCCACACCTCTGGCGGAAGCCCGAAGGTCATCCACAGCTGCCGGGACGGCTTCGTGTACGGGGGCACCAGGCGGGTGCGGACGTCCACGTGCGGGGACGCGCCGGCGCGCGGCGCGTAGCCGAAGCGGCGCAGGTCGCGCAGCCAGGTGGACGGCTCTTCTGCGCCGCCGGCCATTGCGGAGGGCATGGCCCCCGCGGGGCTGGGCGGCGGCGTCGCGGTACTGGTCACCGGCACATCGTAGGGAAGAGATCTGTGTGCGCCCCAGTGGCGTGGGGTGACGAGCCGTGGGACTGAGAGGATGGGCGGGTGACAACTGACCAGCCCCACGGCACCGAGCCCACCTCCACAGCCGCCGCGGCCGAAGGCCGGACGGGCACGCTCGTCCTCGCCGGCACCCCCATCGGCGACCTCGCCGACGCCCCGCCGCGCCTGGCGGCGGAGCTGGAGCGGGCCGATGTCGTCGCCGCCGAGGACACCCGGCGGCTGCGCCGGCTGACCCAGGGGCTCGGCGTGCACACCACCGGGCGCGTCCTGTCGTACTTCGAGGGCAACGAGTCGGCCCGCACCCCGGAGCTGGTCGAGGCGCTGGCCGGCGGGGCGCGCGTCCTGCTGGTGACGGACGCCGGCATGCCGTCGGTCTCCGACCCCGGCTACCGGCTGGTCGCCGCCGCCGTGGAGAAGGACATCAAGGTCACCGCCGTCCCCGGGCCGTCCGCCGTGCTCACCGCGCTGGCGCTGTCCGGGCTGCCCGTGGACCGGTTCTGCTTCGAGGGCTTCCTGCCGCGCAAGGCGGGCGAGCGCCTCGGCCGGCTGCGCGAGGTCGAGGGCGAGCGGCGCACGCTCGTCTACTTCGAGGCCCCGCACCGGCTCGACGCCACCCTGGCGGCGATGGCCGAGGTCTTCGGCGCCGAGCGGCGGGCCGCGGTCTGCCGCGAACTGACGAAGACGTACGAGGAGGTCAAGCGCGGCGGGCTCGGCGAACTCGCCGCCTGGGCCGCCGAGGGCGTGCGCGGGGAGATCACCGTCGTGGTGGAGGGCGCCCCTGCGGCCGGCCCCGGCGACGTGGACGACGAGGAGCTGGTGCGCCGGGTACGGGTGCGCGAGGAGGCGGGGGAGCGCCGCAAGGAGGCCATCGCGGCCGTCGCGGCCGAGGCCGGCGTACCCAAGCGCGATGTCTTCGACGCTGTCGTGGCGGCAAAGAATGCGGCACAAAAGGCGCCATGAACCGGTAAAGAGCTAACCTGAAAAGCAAAGCTCAGACCGTGCGCCGGGCGCTTTGGGCATGAGTCGCCCAAAGGCCGTCCAACACTGGACAGGACCTGATGCGCTCCCGCCCGGAGAGGCGTCCACTGGCAGAGGCACCAGTGGAACAAGAGGAGCTGGCATGAGTGAGATCGCTGACACCCCGGTACCGGTCCAGGCCCCGGCCCCCGCACGTTTTTCCGGCCCCGACGTGCAGACCGTGCACGAGGCCTACTCCTTCGCGTGCATGCGCTGCGGGTACGGCTGGGAGCAGGAGTACCGGATCGAGCACCACGTCGACGGCCGGGGCGAGCCGTTCATCATCTACACGGTCGACGGCGAACGCGTGTCCTCCCCGCTGTCCAACCCGACCTGCATGAACTGCGGCGGGCACGTCGTGCGGATCATGCGGGCGGGGCAGGTCTCCTCGGTGCTCGGAATGATCGACCATCTCTACCACCACCGCATCGCCCCCGGTATCGCGGGACCGGTGCCGGCCGGGGCGGACGTCCCCCGCACCCCCAAGCCGCGCGGCGCCGCCGCGCACCACGACGCCCCCGGACCCGTCGCCGTCAGCGAGACCGACAGGCGCGGGGGCCTGCTCTCCCGGCTGATGGGGTTCTTCCGCCGGTCATAAGATCGGCCCCATGAGCTCTTCCACCGCCTCCAAGGACGCACTGCCGCCGCTGCCCGAACCCCTCCGGGTGGCGGTCGCGGATTCGCACACCCACCTGGACATGCAGTCGGGGACCGTCGAGGAGGGCCTCGCCCGGGCCGCCTCGGTCGGCGTGACCACCGTCGTCCAGGTCGGCTGCGACGTGAAGGGCTCCCGGTGGGCCGCCGAGACGGCCGCCGCGTACGACAACGTCCACGCGGCCGTCGCCCTCCACCCCAACGAAGCCCCCCGCATCGTGCACGGGGACCCCGACGGCTGGTCCCGCCAGGGCGCCCGGACCGGCGGGGGTGAATCCGCCCTCGACGAGGCCCTCGCGGAGATCGAGGCGCTCGCCGCCCTCGGCCACGTCAAGGCGGTCGGCGAGACCGGCCTCGACCACTTCCGCACCGGACCGGAGGGCATGGCCGCGCAGGAGCGTTCCTTCCGCGCCCACATCGAGATCGCCAAGCGGCAGGGCAAGGCCCTCGTCATCCACGACCGCGACGCCCACGCCGACGTGCTGCGGGTACTGCGCGAGGAGGGCGCCCCCGAGCGGACCGTCTTCCACTGCTACTCCGGGGACGCCGACATGGCCCGCGAGTGCGCCGCCGCCGGCTACTACATGTCCTTCGCCGGAACCGTCACCTTCAAGAACGCCGCGCCGCTGCGCGAGGCACTGGCCGTGGCCCCGCTGGAGCTGGTCCTCGTCGAGACGGACGCGCCGTACCTGACCCCCGCGCCGTACCGCGGACGGCCCAACGCCCCGTACCTCATTCCGCTGACGGTACGGGCGATGGCCGCCGTCCGCGGCATCGACGAGGACGCGATGGCCACCGCCCTCGCGGTCAACACCGCCCGCGCCTTCGACTACTGACCGGCTCCACCCGGTCGACACGTAGGGTAGTCGTACGACTTTGTTCCGTGACGCCTCCTCCGCTAGGGTGCCGTGCCCCAACCAACGGGTGCCGGACCACCAGTGGAGCGAGCGTGAGCGATACGCAGGGCAGTCACCGCCGAGGCGCTCCCGTCACGGAGGCGTACGGGAGCGAAATCCCGGCGGCATGGCCCTCCTGGACGGCCGATCCCGGGCCCGGCCAACCCCCGACCGCCGATCCCCGGCCCGGCGATCCCGGGGCCGGCGACCCCTGGTCCGGCGATCCGTGGCACGGCGCAACGGGGACCCGGGACCTCGTGCCGGCCGATGCCGGGCCCTCCTCCTGGGACACCGAACCCGCCGTCCCCGTACCCTTCCCGCGCGCCGAGGACCGGCGGGCCGGACGCCGCCGGCGCGCCGCGGAACCCGCCGCCCCGGCGGACGCCGCGGGCCGGGGCGGCGAACGGCCCGGGCCTGCCTCCGCCCCGGGGACGGGCCGGCGCCGCGCCCCCGCACCGACCCCGACCATCGCCGACGGGGCCGCCCAGGGCCGCCGGGCCCGCGGCCGTACCGCCGTCGCGGAACCCCCGGCCGGCACCGGCCGCCGCCGCGGCCCGGCCGCCCCGGCCCCCGCCGCGGCGCCCGCCGGGGCGGGGCACGGCCGCCGCCGGGCGGCGGGACCGGTGCTCCTCGGCCCCGCCGCGACCGGCGCCCCCGGCCGGAGCTGGCGGCGCATCGTGCCGCAGGCCCTGGTCGTCGCCTTCCTCGCCGGAGGCACGACCGCCTTCGTCGCCGCCGACAAATCGGTACGCCTCACCGTGGACGGAGTCCCCCGGGAGCTGCACACCTTCGCCGGCGACGTCGAGGAACTGCTCGCCGCGGAAGGCCTCGACGTCGGCCCCCACGACCTCGTCGCCCCCGCCCCCGGCGAACCCCTCGACGACGGCGAGGAGATCGTCGTCCGTTACGGCCGCCCCCTGAGACTCATCCTCGACGGACAGCAGCGCCAGGTGTGGACCACCGCCCGCACCGTCGACGGCGCCCTGCGCCAGTTCGGCATCCGCGCCGAGGGGGCCTACCTCTCCGCCCCGCGCACCGCCCCCGTACCGCGCGCCGGCCTGACCCTCAGCGTCCGCACCGAGCGCAGCGTCACCTTCATGGCCGACGGTCGCGAACGCACCATCCGCACCAACGCGGCCACCGTCCAGGAGGCCCTCGACCAGGCCGGCATCACCCTCCAGGGCCAGGACACCACCTCCGTGCCGCCCACCGCCTTCCCGCGCGACGGCCAGACCGTGACCGTGCTCCGGATCACCGGCACCCGCGAGGTCCGCGAGGAGCGCATCCCCTTCGAGACCGAGAAGGTCCAGGACGACGATCTGTTCGCCGGGACCGAGGTCGTCGAGCGCGCCGGCCGGCCCGGGGCGCGCAGGGTCACCTACAGCCTGCGCACGGTCAACGGGGTCCGGCAGAGGCCCCGCGCCATCGCCGACGAGGTCGTGCGCGAGCCCGTCACCCAGCTCGTCCGGGTCGGCACCAGGTCGCTGCCCAGCTCCGTCTCCGGCGCGGACGGCCTCAACTGGGCGGCCCTCGCCCGGTGCGAATCCGGCGGCCGGGCCTCCGCCACCGACGCCTCGGGCACGTACGGCGGCCTGTACCAGTTCGACGTCCGCACCTGGCAGAGCCTCGGCGGCAGCGGCCGCCCGCAGGACGCCCCGGCCGCGGAACAGACCTACCGGGCGAAGAAGCTCTACGTGCAGCGGGGGGCGAGCCCCTGGCCCCACTGCGGCCGCAGGCTCACGTCGTAGGCCGCGGGCCCACGTCGGAGCCCGCCGGCTGACGTCGTCGGCCGCGTGCTCACGTCGTCGTCAGGACCACTCGGCCGATCTGAGACGCTTTACCGGTGAGCACCGCAGAGCAGCAGCCCGATAACCCCGCGCCCAGCACCCCCGACGCCCTCCTCGGCCCCGCCGACATCCGGGAGCTGGCCGCCGCCCTCGGCGTACGCCCGACGAAGCAGAAGGGGCAGAACTTCGTCATCGACGCCAACACGGTGCGCCGGATCGTGCGCACCGCGGAGGTCCGCCCGGACGACGTGGTCGTCGAGGTCGGCCCCGGCCTCGGCTCGCTGACGCTCGCGCTGCTGGAGGCCGCGGACCGGGTCGTCGCCGTCGAGATCGACGACATCCTCGCGGCCGCCCTGCCCGCCACGATCGAGGCCCGCATGCCGGCGAAGAAGGACCGCTTTGCGCTGGTCCACTCCGACGCGATGCTGGTCACCGAGCTGCCCGGCCCGCCGCCGACCGCGCTCGTCGCGAACCTGCCGTACAACGTGGCCGTGCCCGTCCTGCTGACCATGCTCGACCGCTTCCCGAGCATCGAGCGGACCCTCGTCATGGTCCAGGCGGAGGTCGCCGACCGGCTGGCCGCCGAGCCCGGCAACAAGGTCTACGGGGTGCCCTCCGTCAAGGCCAACTGGTACGCACACGTCAAGCGCGCCGGAGCCATCGGCCGCAAGGTCTTCTGGCCCGCCCCGAACGTCGACTCCGGGCTCGTCTCCCTCGTGCGCCGCACCGAGCCGATCAGGACCAGCGCCTCGAAGGAAGAGGTCTTCGCGGTCGTCGACGCGGCGTTCGCGCAGCGCCGCAAGACCCTGCGCGCCGCCCTGGCCGGCTGGGCCGGCTCGGCGGCCGGCGCGGAGACCGCGCTGGTCGCCGCGGGCGTCTCCCCGCAGGCGCGCGGGGAGTCCCTGACGGTGGAGCAGTTCGCCGCGATCGCCGAGCACAAGCCCGCACCGGAGAGGCCCGCCCTGTGAGCACGCGCACGACGCCCGTCACCGTACGGGTCCCCGCGAAGGTCAACGTCCAGCTGGCGGTGGGCGCGGCACGGCCCGACGGCTTCCACGACCTGGCCAACGTCTTCCTCGCCGTCTCCCTGTTCGACGAGGTGACGGCGACCGCGGCCGACGCCCTGACGGTGACGTGCGAGGGCCCGGACGCCGACAAGGTCCCGCTGGACCGCACCAACCTGGCGGCGCGGGCCGCCGAGATCCTCGCCGCCCGCAACGGCCTCTCCCCGCTCGTCCACCTGCACATCGCCAAGAACATCCCGGTCGCGGGCGGCATGGCGGGCGGCAGCGCCGACGGCGCGGCGGCCCTCCTGGCCTGCGACACCCTGTGGGGCCTGAACACCCCCCGCGAGGAACTCCTCGACATCTGCGCCGAGCTGGGCAGCGACGTCCCCTTCAGCCTCGTCGGCGGCGCCGCGCTCGGCACCGGCCGCGGCGAGGTCCTCACCCCGGTGACCGCCGGCTCCTTCCACTGGGTGTTCGCGGTGGCCGACGGCGGCCTGTCCACACCGGCGGTGTTCCGCGAGTTCGACCGCCTCGCCGAGGGCACGCAGATCCCGGAGCCCGCGGCCTCCCCGGCCCTCCTCGCCGCCCTCGCCTCCGGCGACCCGGACGCACTGGCCGCCACCCTGGCCAACGACCTCCAGCCGGCCGCCCTCTCCCTGCGGCCCTCGCTGCGGGCGACCCTGGACGCGGGACTCGGAGCCGGCGCCCTGGCCGCGCTGGTCTCCGGCTCGGGCCCCACGACGGCCTTCCTGGTCGCCGACGAGCAGGCCGCCGCCAAGGCCGCGTCCGCCCTCGAAGCCTCCGGCACCTGCCGCGCCACCCGTATCGCCTCCAGCCCGTCCCCGGGCGCGACGGTCCTGCCGCGGTGAATCCCCGCCCAGGCCGCCTGCCCCGGTCGGCCGGGTGGTCCGGCCCGGCTGACACGTACTCAGGCCGGAGCTGAGTACCCACGCCCTGTCGGGCGGCGGGCGGCGGCGGGCACCGTGGCTCCATGACGACACGACCTAGCGCACGCGCCATGGCCGCCGCCACCCCCGCCGACCGCGACCGGTACGTCGACCTGTTGCGCGTCGCCTCGCTCGGCACCGTCATCGCCGGACACTGGCTGATGGCCGCGGTCAGCACGGACGGCATAGGGAACCTGCTCGCCCTCGTGCCCGCCCTGCAGGTGCTCACCTGGGCGCTGCAGATCATGCCCGTCTTCTTCTTCGTCGGCGGCTTCTCGCACGCCCTCTCCCACCGCTCCCTGGCCCGCCGCGGCGAAGGCTCCGTCTACGCCGCCTTCCTGCGGGCCCGGCTGCGCCGACTGCTGCGCCCCACCCTCGCCTTCGTCCTGGTGTGGGCCGCCGTCGCGCTCGCCGTGCAGCTCGCCGGCCACGGCGGCGGAACGCTGACCGGCGCCGCCCTGCGGCTGGTCACCCAGCCGCTGTGGTTCATCGGGATCTACCTGGCCATGGTCGCCTTCACCCCGCCGCTGCTGAAGCTGCACGAACGCCACGGCTGGGCGGCCTTTACCGCGCTGGCCGGCGCCGCCGCGCTGGTCGACGTACTGCGCTTCGCGCTCGGCGTGCCGTACGTGGAGTTCCTCAACTTCGCCCTCGTCTGGCTCGCCGTCCACCAGCTCGGCTTCCTGCGCGCCGACGGCCGGATCCGCCGGCCCGCCGTCCTCGCCGCCGCCGGCCTCGCCGGAGCCGCTCTGCTGGTTGCCTTCGGACCGTACCCGCTGTCCATGGTCGGGATGCCCGGCGAGAAGGTGTCCAACATGGCGCCGCCCACCCTGGCCCTGCTCTGCCACGGCCTGTGGCTCGTCGGCGCCGTACAGCTCGCCGCCCGGCCCGCCGGCGCCTGGCTGGAGCGCCCCCGCGTGTGGCGTACGGTCGTCGCCGCCAACGGGGTCGCCATGACCGCCTTCCTCTGGCACCTCACCGCGATGCTCGCCGTGTACGGGGCCCAGCTCGCCCTCGGCATGGACCTGCCCGCTCCCGCCACCGCCGGCTGGTGGGCGCAGGTCCCCGTACGGATCCTGGCCGCGGCCGCCCTGACCGGCGTGTTCATCGCCCTCCTGCGCCGCTTCGAGGCCCCCGCTCCCACCCGGCCGGCCGGTCCGGCGGGCGCCGCCGCCGGCCCCGTCGCCGCCCTCGGGATCACCCTGTGCCTGCTCGGCGTGCTGGGACTGTCCATGACCGGCCTCGGCGGCCTCCTCGACGGCCACAGCGCCACCCTCATCGCCGTCCCGGTCACCGCACCCGTCGCGATCGCCATGGCGCTCGGAGGCGCTTTGCTGGTGGAACGGTCAGCCCGGGCCCGGAGGGTTAGGCTGAGGGGCTGATCCACACCCTTTCCCTGGAGCGCGTCTGATGGCCGTCAATCTGGTCAATGTCGAGGCAGTCAGCAAGGTGTACGGCACACGTACCCTGCTGGACGGTATCTCCCTCGGCGTGTCCGAGGGAGACCGGATCGGCGTCGTCGGCCGCAACGGCGACGGCAAGACCACCCTCATCCGCATGCTCGCCAAGCTGGAGGAGCCCGACAGCGGCCGGGTCACCCAGTCCGGCGGCCTGCGCATGGGCGTCCTCACCCAGCACGACTCGCTCGACCCCGCCGCGACCGTCCGCCACGAGATCATCGGCGACATGGCCGACCACGAGTGGGCCGGCGACGCCAAGATCCGCGACGTCCTCACCGGGCTCTTCGGCGGCCTCGACCTGCCGGGCTTCAACCAGGGCCTCGACACCGTCATCGGCCCGCTCTCCGGCGGCGAGCGCCGGCGCATCGCCCTCGCCAAGCTGCTCATCGCCGACCAGGACCTCCTGATCCTCGACGAGCCCACCAACCACCTCGACGTCGAGGGCATCTCCTGGCTGGCCGGCCACCTCCAGACGCGCCGCTCCGCCCTCGTCTGCGTCACCCACGACCGCTGGTTCCTCGACCAGGTCTGCACCAGCATGTGGGACGTCCAGCGCGGCGAGGTCTTCGAGTACGAGGGCGGCTACAGCGACTACGTCTTCGCCCGCGCCGAACGCGAACGCATCGCCGCCACCGAAGAGGTCAAGCGGCAGAACCTGATGCGCAAGGAGCTCGCCTGGCTGCGCCGCGGCGCCCCCGCGCGCACCTCCAAGCCGCGCTACCGCATCGAGGCCGCCAACGAGCTCATCGCCGACGTCCCGCCGCCGCGCGACAAGTCGGAGCTGATGCGCTTCGCCAACGCCCGCCTCGGCAAGACCGTCTTCGACCTCGAGGACGTCACCGTCCAGGCCGGCCCCAAGACCCTCCTCAAGCACCTCACCTGGCACCTGGGTCCCGGCGACCGCGTCGGCCTCGTCGGCGTCAACGGCGCCGGCAAGACCTCCCTGCTGCGCGCCCTCGCCGAGGCCGCCCGCACCCAGGGCGAGGCCCAGCCCGCCGCGGGCCAGGTCATCGTCGGCAAGACCGTCAAGCTGGCCTACCTCTCCCAGGAGGTCGGCGAACTCGACCCGTCCCTGCGGGTCCTGGAGGCCGTCCAGCGCGTCCGCGACCGCGTCGACCTCGGCAAGGGCCGCGAGATGACGGCGGGCCAGCTGTGCGAGCAGTTCGGCTTCACCAAGGAGAAGCAGTGGACGCCGGTCGGCGACCTCTCCGGCGGCGAGCGCCGCCGGCTGCAGATCCTGCGCCTGCTGATGGACGAGCCCAATGTCCTCTTCCTCGACGAGCCCACCAACGACCTCGACATCGAGACCCTGACCCAGCTGGAGGACCTCCTCGACGGCTGGCCCGGCTCGATGATCGTGATCTCCCACGACCGGTTCTTCATCGAGCGCACCACCGACACCGTGATGGCGCTGCTCGGCGACGCGAGCCTGCGGATGCTGCCGCGCGGCCTGGACGAGTACCTGGAGCGCCGGCGGCGCATGATCGAGGCGGCCGCCCCGGTGCCCGCACCGGCCGCCGCCGCGGCGAAGTCCACTGCATCGGGGGACTCGCGCGCCGCGAAGAAGGAGCTCCAGAAGATCGAGCGGCAGCTGAACAAGCTGGCCGACCGCGAGGGGAACCTGCACGCCCAGATCGCCGAGCACTCCACCGACTACGACAAGGTCGCCAAGCTCGACGCGGAGCTGCGCGAACTGCTCTCCGACCGCGACGACTTGGAGATGCGCTGGCTGGAGCTGGCCGAGGAGGCATAGCTTCCGCCGGCCCTCGGGGCCAACTGGCCGGATAACGGCGGCATCACGGGCCGGTCCTCCCTTGGGAACAGGGGGCGGACCGGTCCGTTGTATGTACGGCGTCAGTGATAGAAAGGTCATTCTCCCCGCCCCCCCCCGAAGCCGAAAGTGCGCTGATGACCGAGCCGCCCCAGCCGCCGAACCAGCCGCCGACACCTTCCGGTTACGGACACCTGCCGGGCCCGCCCCAACAGGGCTACGGATACCCGCAGCAGGGAGAGAACCCCTACGCGCGGCAGCCCGCCCCCGGGCAGCCGCCGTACCCGCAGCAGCCGGCCACCGTCCCGGCGTACCCGGCCCACGGCCTGCAGCCGCCCGCGCCCGGCACGGCCGGCATGCCGCCGAAGAAGAAGCTCACGCTGCTCGTCGCCGCCTCGGTCGCCTCCCTCCTCGTGCTCGGCGGCGTCGGCTACGTCGCCTTGGGCGGGGACGGCGAGGACCCCGAGCAGCCCGTCGCCCAGGAGTCAGGCGACGCCAAGCCCTCCGGCTCCCCGTCCGTGGACGTGGGCGACGGCAGCGGCCCCGGCGGCAACCAGCAGACCGACCTCAACGCCGGCCGCAAGCAGGGCGAGGACAAGGTCCTCTGGCTCAAGACCACCAAGATCGACGGCCCCGGCGCCGGGGTGGCCACCAAGGGCCAGTGGGTCGTCGGTGACACCGTGGCCAAGACCGTCGGCAAGGCGATCAAGGGCTACGCGGTGGCCGACGGCAAAGAGAAGTGGTCGATCGACTTCCCCGCAGAGATCTGCGGCATGTCCAACCGGACCACCGACGACGGCAAGACCGTCGTCATGTTCCGTGACGGCACGACGGAGACCGCCACCTGCAACCAGATCCAGATGATCGATCTCAAGGCCGGCAAGGGGGGCTGGAAGAAGGAGGTCACCAAGGAGAACGACTTCGACCTCTTCATCGACCCCAGCCTGGCCATGACCGGGGACACCGTCACCGTCAACCGGCTCACCCGCGCCACCGCCTTCAGGATCAGCACCGGCGACAAGCTCTTCGCCACCCCCAACGAGGGCTGCAAGGCGGGCGCCTACGCCGGCGGCAGCGGCAAGATGATCGGTGTCGCCACCTGCGGCGACGCCGACATGACCGTCGAGGTCCAGGACGCCGACCCGGTCACCGGCAAGAAGACCTGGGCCTACCGGCTCCCCAAGGGCTGGAAAGTCGCCCGGGTCTACTCCCTCGACCCGATCGTCCTCCACCTCACGAACGCGACCTCCAAGGAGAGCTCCATCGTGGTCCTCGGACCCGACGGCAAGCAGCGCACCACGCTCTCCGGCGAGGGCAACTTCTCGACCGACTGCAGCATGAGTCACGACGACACCCTGCAGGGCTGCGCCACCGCCGTCGTCGACGCGGGCACCCTTTACCTGCCCACCACCGTGGACCTCGGCAAGGCCAACGAGATCGTCGCCTTCGACCTGAACACCGGCAAGGTCAAGTGGCGCGTCCCGGCAGGGGAGGGGCGCACCCTCATTCCGGTCAAGGCCGAGAACGGAAAGCTGATCGCCTACCGCCAGGCCGAGCCCAACCTGGGCGGCGAGGTCCTCTCGATCCCGGCCGACGGCAGCACCCCCACCGCGCTCCTGCGCCACCCGTCGGGCCTCTCCGCACCGATCGAGAGCTCCTTCTACTCCCCGAAGGTCGACTACGTCGACGGGCGCTTCTTCATCTCCACGTCCCGCCTGCTCGCCCAGGAGAAGGACGAGAAGCTCCTGATGGTCTTCGGCAAGTGAAACCGCGTCCAACGAGCCGCCCAGCGAGAGGCAACAGCAACCGATGAGTACCCCGCCGCCCCCCAGCCAGCCGCCGTCCGGCGGCTTCGGAGCGCCGCAGGATCCCCCGCCGGGCGGGTTCGGAGCGCCCACGCCGCCCGCGGGACCGCCCTCGCCGCCGCCCGGGCCGCCCGCGGCCGCCCCGCAGCCGCCGGCGCAGCAGCCCGCGTACGGCTACCCGCAGGCCGACCCCGGCTACGGCTACCCGCAGCAGCCCCCCGCGCCCTCCCCGTACGGCGTGCCCGCGCCCCCCGGCCAGCCCCCGGCCGGCGGTGGCGGCGGCGGGGACAAGCGCACCCAGCTGATGATCGTCGGCGCGGCCCTCCTGGCCATCGTCCTGATCGTCGGCGGCGGCCTCTGGTACGCCTCCGGCGACGGCGGCGGCGGGACCACCGCGCAGAGCGACCCCAGCGCCTCCCCGGGCGGCGACAAGAACCAGGCCTCCACGCCCGGCACCGAGAAGGTCCCCGGCAACCCCAAGTCGAAGACGCTGTACAACCAGCCGGCCCCCACGGTCGCCGACCTGGTCTCCGTCAACGGCTCCTGGCTGACCGACACCACCTACGTCAAGTCCGACGTGTCCAAGGTCGTCGGCTACAACCTCGTCGACGGCGCCAAGAAGTGGGAGGTCCCCCTCACGGGCGAGATCTGCGGCGCCACCCACCACGTCAGCGAGAACAAGACCGCCGTCATCTTCCGGCCCACCCAGCCCACGGCCGAGAACAAGTACCCGCCGTGCACCGAGGTCGGCGTCATCGACCTGGAGGCCGGCAAGCTCGCCTGGTCCGGCAACGTCAAGAGCGCCAACGGCGGCGACAAGCCCGTCCAGTTCTCCGAGGTCACCATCAGCGGCAAGACCGTCGCCGCGGCCGGCGTCTCCAACGGCGGCGCCGCCTGGAACCTCGCCGACGGCAAGAACCTCTGGCAGCCCAAGGTCGACGGCGAAAGCTGCCGCGACACCGGCTACGCCGGCGGCGAGGCCCTCGCCGTCATCCGCAAGTGCGGCCAGCACCCCAACTACACGCTGAACGCGCAGATCCTCGACCCCGCCACCGGCGCGCCCACCGCCTCGTACAAGCTCTCCCAGGGCATCGAGTACGCGCACATCGTCTCCACCAAGCCGTTCGTCGTCGCCGCCGACGTCGGCGACAACGCCAAGGGCGGCAAGGGCGTCAGCGACCTGTTCGTCGTCGACCCCAAGGGCGAGCTGAAGGCCCGCATCCCGCTCGCCGCGGGCACCTTCGCCGCCAAGTGCGCCTCCACCGACGTGGAGAAGTGCTCGCACATGGTCGTCGGCAACGGCAAGATCTACGTGCCCTCCGCGGAGCACCAGGGCCAGTCCCCCACCGGCCGCACCAACGAGCTGCTCTCCTTCGACCTGGAGACCGGCAAGCAGACCACCGACCGCGCCGACGCGGGCGAGCGGTACACCATGTACCCGCTGCGCATGGACGGGTCGAACATCATCGCCTACAAGGTCCCCCCGTACGACAAGGGCGGCCAGATCGTCAGCATCGACGGCAAGACGATGAAGGAGACCCTCCTCATGGAGAATCCGGCCGACAAGGACGTCCGGCGCGCCGAGACCTCCTTCTCGCCCGAGTTCTCCTCCGAGCTGCGCTACCACAACGGCAAGCTCTTCATGTCCAAGCAGAACGTCAGCAAGCCGTACTCGACCGATCCGGAATACCTGTTCGTCTCGTTCACCGCGAGCTGATGCGCACAGCACCGCCTGGAGCCCCCGAACGGTCCGTACCGATCGGGGGCTTCTGCGCGGTATCCCCCTCGCGCCGTCGAACAAGCGTGTAGCTTGCCGGGTCAGAAGGGTGGGGGGTGGGTTCCTCAATGGGCGTACGCGTCGTGGTGGTCGACGACCACCGACTGCTGGCCGAGGCACTGGCCTCTGCCCTGAAACTGCGCGGCCACCGGGTCCTGGCGGCCGCGGCCCCGGCGGCCGGCGCCGCCGAGCTGGTCATCAGCCGCGCCCCGGAGGTCTGCCTCCTCGGCACGGCCAACCCCGCCGAGCCCGGCGCCTTCGAGCCCGTCGTCCGCATCAAGCGGGAGCGCCCGCAGATCGCCGTGGTCGTCCTCGGCCCGGTGCCCAGCCCGCGCGGGATCGCCGCAGCCTTCGCCGCCGGCGCCTGCGGGTACGTACGCCAGGACGAGCGCATCGAGGGCGTCGAGCGGGCGCTGGCCAAGGCGAGGTCGGGAGAGGCGGCGATCGCCCCGCAACTGCTCCAGGGGGCCTTCGCGGAGCTGCTGAACCCCGCCGTCCAGCCCGACGACGAGGGCAGCCGACTGCTGCGGCTGCTGACCCCGCGCGAGGTGGAGGTGCTGGTGCGGGTCGCCGAGGGCGAGGACACCCGGCTGATCGCCGCGGGCATGGCGATCGCGCCGAGCACCGCCCGTACGCACGTACAGCGGGTCCTGATGAAGCTGGGCGTCGGATCGCGGCTGGAGGCGGCAGCGCTGGCCGCCCGTACCGGCCTGCTGGACCGGGCCCTGCCCGGGCCGTCGTCCACCGCGCCGCAGGGCTGACCGGGAGGCCTCCGACGGCCGCCGATTTCCCCCGCGGGTGCCGCATCGGGTAAGCCAGTGCCCAAGCACGCGCACGCACACGTGCGTGGTCCCCCGCGAGAGGCAGTAGGCGAGTGAGCAAGTACCTGGTAACCGGTGGCGCCGGATACGTCGGCAGCGTGGTCGCGACCCACCTCCTGGAGGCCGGCCACGAGGTCACCGTCCTCGACGACCTCAGCACCGGCTTCCGCGTCGGGGTCCCGGCGGGCGCGACGTTCGTCGAGGGCCGGATCCAGGACGCCGCGCGGTACCTGGACCCCTCCTTCGACGCGGTGCTGCACTTCGCCGCCTCCTCGCAGGTCGGCGAGTCCGTGGTGAACCCGGGCAAGTACTGGGAGAACAACGTCGGCGGCACGCTCGCCCTCCTCGCCGCGATGCGCGGGGCGGGCGTGCGCAGGCTCGTCTTCTCCTCCACCGCCGCCACCTACGGCGAGCCCACCGAGGGCCTGCTCACCGAGGCCTCGGTGACCGCGCCGACCAACCCCTACGGCGCCTCGAAGCTCGCCGTCGACCACATGATCGCGGGCGAGTGCGTGGCGCACGGCCTGGCCGCGGTGTCCCTGCGCTACTTCAACGTGGCCGGCGCCTACGGCGATTTCGGCGAGCGGCACAGCCCCGAGACGCACCTGATCCCCCTGGTCCTCCAGGTCGCGCTCGGCGAGCGGGAGTCGATCTCGGTGTTCGGCGAGGACTACCCGACCCCGGACGGCACCTGCGTACGCGACTACATCCACGTGGCCGACCTGGCGGAGGCCCACCTGGCCGCCCTCCGGTCCGCCACCGCCGGGGAGCACCTGATCTGCAACCTCGGCAACGGCAGCGGGTTCTCGGTCCGCGAGGTGATCGAGACCGTCCGCAAGGTCACCGGGCGGGAGATCCCCGAGGTCGTCGCCCCGCGGCGGGCCGGCGACCCGGCGATGCTGGTCGCCTCTGCCCGCACGGCCCACGAGCGCCTCGGCTGGACCCCGAGCCGATCGGACCTCACCGGCATCATCCAGGACGCCTGGAACTTCGCCCGCACCCACACCGCCTGATCGGGGCTCCTCCCCCTCCGGGACACCCCCTGGCAGGCTCGGGGGGCCGCACATGCTCGGAAGCCGCTCAACACCGCGGTGTCTCCGCGTGTTCGGCCCCACTCCCCGTCGCGCCCCTTCGGCCCACTCGCCGGCGCAGCGGTTCCGTCGACCCTGGGCGCCCGGGAGGGGTGTGCGCCCGGCGGGGGCGTGTGTGCTGGAGCCGCGCGCCGCGGCGGGGCACCGCGCGCGGGCGCCCGGCGTGCACACGCCGGGTGAAATGCCCCCCGTGCAACTGCCCATGGCACACGCCCGCCCGGAAGTCGTCCCACAGCCCCCGATTCAGGCGATTTCCAGCCACAGCCGAGCCCGTTCGGGACGCACAATCCTGAAAACCGCGGGGAAAACTTCTGCTATTCGGCCAACCGCGGGCCGCCCCCGGCCCTACGCTGATGCGTGACACCGGTGGGGGCCGGTGTTGATTCAGGGGTCGAGACAAGTCGGGTACGGCGTCCGGTCCGGGGTAGTGCAGATATGTCTCGGCGGCGGCCGGGTCTGCGGATCACCCGGTCCTGGCGCCGTACCCGCCGTCGTCCGTTCCCCTACCCTTGGGGGTTTTGTGGTTCGTATCCGGGTTCTCGTCGTCGACGATCACCGCATCTTCGCCGAATCGCTCGCAGCCGCGCTCGCGGCCGAGCCGGACGTGGACGTGTCCGCGGCCGGCAGCGGCCCCGCCGCGCTGCGCTGTCTCGAACGCGCGGTGGCCGAGGGCCGCCGCTTCGACGTCCTGCTGGTCGACGCCGATCTCGGCGCGGCCCCCGGGGCCGTGCCGGCCCAGCGGGAGCCGGGGACCGGGCCCCCGCCACCCGCCTCGGACGGGATCGCGCTCGTGGCCGGCGTACGGGTGGCCCATCCAGGGGTCCGTACGGTCGTCCTCGCCGAGCGCGACGACCCGCGCCGGGCCGCCCTCGCCCTGCAGGCGGGCGCCTCGGGCTGGGTGGCCAAGGACTGCTCGCTCTCGCGCCTGCTGGCCGTCATCCGCGGGGTCCTGCGGGAGGAGACCCACCTCCCGCCCGCACTGCTCACCGGAGTGCTCCGCGAACTGACCGCGGCGCGCAAGCACCGTACGGACAGCGAACGGCTCGTGGAGTCCCTCACCCCGCGCGAACACGAGGTGCTGCGCTGCATGGTGGCGGGGCTGGGCCGCAAGGACGTGGCGGCCAGGCTGTTCCTGTCCCCGCACACGGTCCGCACGCACATGCAGAACGTGCTGGGCAAGCTCGGCGTGCACTCCACCCTGGCCGCGGTGGCGCTGGCCCGGCGGGCCGGCGTGCGACCCGCCGACCTAGCCGGGGATGTTGTCGAACGGAGCGGTCAACTGGCGTAGCAGTCCGGCGAGATCACCACGCTGGCTCTGCGAGAGCTGTGCCAGGATCGCCCGTTCCTGGGCCAGCAGCCCGGCGAGGGCCTGGTCGGCGCGGTCCCGGCCCTCGGGGGTGAGCCGCACCAGGACCCCGCGGCGGTCGCTGGGGTCCGGGAGCCGCTCGACGAGGCCCTTCTTGGCGAGCCGGTCGATGCGGTTGGTCATGGTGCCGGAGGTGACCAGGGTCTGGGTCAACAGCTGGCCGGGGGAGAGCTGGTAGGGGGCGCCGGCGCGGCGCAGCGACGTGAGGACGTCGAACTCCCAGGGCTCCAGGCCGTGCTCGGAGAAGGCCAGCCTGCGGGCGCGGTCGAGATGGCGCGCCAGCCTGCTGACGCGGCTCAGGACCTCGAGCGGTTCCACGTCGAGGTCAGGGCGCTCCCGCCGCCATGCCGCCACCAGTCGGTCGACCTCGTCCTCCATGCCGATCAGTGTAAGGGGTCTGTCGATGTGAAGTCTCTTCATCCCGAGTATCTCGATCACGAGTATCTTGACATCGAGATATAATTGAAGCGAGCATGGGGCATGGAGGGGGCCGGAACAGATTCCGCTTCCGAACGCCCCGCCAGCAGGGAGGCTCGAACATGTATTCCGATACCGCGCGTGCAGGGACCCCCACGTCCACCGCGCCCTCCGCACCCACCTGGGATCCCCAGCAGTACCTCCGGCACGCGGGCCACCGCACACGGCCCTTCCTCGACCTGCTCACCCGCATACCCGAACTCCCCCACCGGCCCGCCCGCATCGCCGACCTCGGCTGCGGCCCCGGCAACGTCACCGAACTCCTCGCCACCCGCTGGCCCGAGGCCGCCATCACCGGCTTCGACCTCTCCCCGGAGATGCTCCAGCGCGCCGACGAGCAGTACGCCGGCCCCACCGCCGGCGGCGGCAGCCTCGACTTCCGCCACGGCGACATCGCCGGCTGGCTCCCCGAGGAGCCCTACGACCTGATCGTCTCCAACGCAGCCCTCCAGTGGGTCCCCGGCCACCCGGGCTCCTTCGGCGCCTGGATCAACGGCCTGCGCCCCGGGGGCACCTTCGCCTTCCAGATTCCCGGCAACTTCACCGCCCCCAGCCATGCCCTGCTCGCCGAGCAGTGCGACACCCCGCGCTGGCGCTCCCGCCTCGCCGGACACGGCGCCCGCTACACCCACCTTCTCGAACCCGCCGAATACCTCGCCCGGTTCACCGCCCTGGGCTGCACCGCCGATGTCTGGGAAACCACATACCACCAGCTCCTCCACGGCCCCGACCCCGTCCTCGACTGGGTCAAGGGCACCGCCCTGCGGCCCGTCCTCACCGCCCTCGGCGACGACCGCGAAGCCGTCGACGCCTTCCTCGCCGAATACCGAGACCGGCTGCGCGCGGCCTACCCGAGCGGGCCGCGCGGAACCGTCTTCCCGTTCCGCAGGATCTTCGCCGTAGCCCGCAAGGAGGCCTGACCGTGCTCACCGCCGTCGACCACGTCCAACTCGCCGCGCCGCCGGACTCGGAGGACCGGCTCCGCGTCTACTACACCGACGTCCTGGGCATGACCGAGATCCCCAAGCCGCCCGTCCTCGCCGCCCGCGGAGGCTGCTGGTTCGCCGCAGGACCCGTACAGCTGCACCTCGGCGTCGAGGGCAACTTCCGGCCCGCCCGCAAGGCGCACCCCGGGCTCCGGGTCACCGGCATCGAGGAGTACGCGCAGAGACTGAAGGAGCGGGGCGCCAAGGTCGTCTGGGACGAGAACCTGCCGGGCCACCGCCGCTTCTACTCCGAGGACCCCGTCGGCAACCGGCTCGAATTCCTGGAACCGTACGAAGCGGAGCCCCGCCGCTAGGCCCGCACGACACGACGGCGCCCCGCCACCGGACCACCGGTGACGGGGCGCCGTCGTAGCCTGTGAGGACAGCCCTCAGCTCTTGCGGCGGCCCACCAGCTGCGGCTTCGACTCCAGCCCGTCCAGCCCGTGCCACGCCAGGTTCACCAGGTGCGCGGCCACCTCGGCCTTCTTCGGCTTGCGCACGTCCAGCCACCACTGCCCGGTCAGCGCCACCATCCCGACCAGCGCCTGCGCGTACAGCGGTGCCAGCTTCGGATCGAAGCCGCGGGCCTTGAACTCCAGACCCAGGATGTCCTCGACCTGCGTGGCGATGTCACTGATCAGCGACGCGAACGTACCCGTCGACTGCGCGACCGGGGAATCCCGCACCAGGATCCGGAAGCCGTCCGTGTACGACTCGATGTAGTCCAGCAGCGCGAACGCCGCCTGCTCCAGCAGCTCCCGCGGGTGCCCCGCCGTCAGTGCGCCGGTCACCCCGTCCAGCAACTGGCGCATCTCCCGGTCCACGACGACCGCGTACAGCCCCTCCTTGCCGCCGAAGTGCTCGTACACCACCGGCTTGGACACCCCGGCCTTCGCCGCGATCTCCTCCACCGACGTGCCCTCGAAGCCCTTCTCCGCGAACAGGGCCCGGCCGATATCCAGCAACTGCTGGCGCCGCTCCGCGCCCGTCATCCGCACCCGGCGGCCCCGCCGGGGCTTGTCGCTGCTGGAATTACCGCCGTCGATCGCCACGCCCCCCATCATGCCGCGTTCGGCTCGTTTTCCCTGCGCCGGGCGTCGATGCGGGCCGCGGACGGCCACCGCACGTCGGTGGCCCACCCCAGCTGCTCGAACCAGCGGATCAGCCGCGCACTGGAGTCGACCTGGCCCCGCAGCACACCGTGCCGGGCCGACGTCGGGTCGGCGTGGTGCAGGTTGTGCCACGACTCGCCGCACGACAGCACCGCCAGCCACCACACGTTGCCCGACCGGTCCCGGGACTTGAACGGCCGCTTGCCCACCGCGTGGCAGATGGAATTGATCGACCACGTCACGTGGTGCAGGAGTGCCACCCGCACCAGGGAGCCCCAGAAGAACGCCGTGAACGCCCCCCACCACGACATCGTCACCAGGCCGCCCACCAGCGGCGGGATCGCCAGCGAGAAGATCGTCCAGAAGACGAAGTGCCGCGAGATGCGCCGGATCGCAGGGTCCTTGACCAGGTCCGGGGCGTACTTCTGCTGATCGGTCTGCTCCTCGTCGAAGAGCCAGCCGATGTGCGCCCACCACAGGCCCTTCATCAGCGCCGGCACCGTCTCACCGAACCGCCACGGCGAATGCGGGTCACCCTCGTGGTCCGAGAACTTGTGGTGCTTGCGGTGGTCCGCCACCCACCGCACGAGCGGGCCCTCCACCGCCATCGAGCCCATCACCGCGAGCACGATCCTGAGCGGCCGCTTCGCCTTGAAGGAACCGTGCGTGAAGTAGCGGTGGAAACCGATGGTGATCCCGTGGCAGGCCAGGAAGTACATGAACACCATCAGGCCCAGGTCCAGCCAGCTCACCCCCCAGCCCCAGGCCAGCGGCACCGCCGCCAGCAGCGCCACGAAGGGAACGGTGATGAACAGCAGCAGGGCGATCTGCTCGATCGACCGCTTGTTCTCGCCGCCCAGCGTCGCGGACGGCACAGATGTCTCGGAGGGCGCGGAGGAACCCTCGATCGTATCGGGACTGGTGGTCATGGGGTGTCCCCTGGGGGGTGAGGGAAGTCGGCAGGCTCGCCGGCCACGAACCCTACGGGTCCGTAACCTACGGCATCGTAAGTATGGCAAAGCGGGGGACCGGGGCAAGAGGAGCGCGACCACGGCCACCGTCGTGCGCCCGCGCCGCCCGCCACCCGTCACAGGGCCTGGACGACTCGGCCTATGAGACGTTTGCCCAGGCACACGCAGAGGACACCTATCCTGTTCCCCGTCGGACAGCGCGGTCCGCACGGGCAGCCCGAGCCACACGCAGCAGCGGCGTCCCCCGGACGGAGTCCGACGGGGTGCACGCCGCGCACGGCCGGGAGCCCACCGCCCAGTAGCGCTCGAACACTGCAAGGAGCCGCACCTGTGAGCAGTGCTGACAAGGCCCCCCTGGCCGCCCAGCAGGCCCCCGTCTCCCCGGCCGCCACCGCCAACGCGGAACTGCGCGCGGACATCCGCCGCCTCGGCGACCTCCTCGGGGAGACCCTCGTACGCCAGGAGGGCCAGGACCTGCTCGACCTCGTCGAGCGCGTCCGCGCCCTCACCCGTACCGACGGCGAGGCCGCCGCCGCCCTCCTCGGCGACACGGACCTGGAGACCGCCGCCAAGCTCGTGCGCGCCTTCTCCACCTACTTCCACCTCGCCAACATCACCGAGCAGGTCCACCGCGGCAAGGAACTGCGCGCCCACAGGGCCGCCGAAGGCGGGCTCCTCGCCCGCACCGCCGACATGCTCAAGGACGCCGACCCCCAGCACCTGCGCGAGACGGTCAAGAACCTCAACGTCCGACCCGTCTTCACCGCGCACCCCACCGAGGCGGCCCGCCGCAGCGTCCTCAACAAGCTGCGCCGCATCGCGGCCCTCCTGGAGGAGCCCGTCACCGGCGCCGGCGACCGCCGCCGCCACGACCTGCGCCTCGCCGAGAACATCGACCTCGTCTGGCAGACCGACGAGCTGCGCGTCGTCCGCCCCGAGCCCGCCGACGAGGCCCGCAACGCCATCTACTACCTCGACGAACTGCACGCCGGCGCGGTCGGCGACGTACTGGAGGACCTCGCCGCCGAACTGCGCCGCGTCGGGATCGAGCTGCCCCCCGGCACCCGGCCCCTCACCTTCGGCACCTGGATCGGCGGCGACCGCGACGGCAACCCCAACGTCACCCCCGACGTCACCCGCGACGTGCTGATCCTCCAGCACGAGCACGGCATCACCGACGCCCTCGAACTCGTCGACTTCCTGCGCAGCCTCCTCTCCAACTCCATCCGCTACACCGGAGCCACCGAGGAACTCCTCGCCTCCCTCCAGGCCGACCTCGAACGCCTCCCCGAGATCAGCCCCCGCTACAAGCGGCTGAACGCCGAAGAGCCCTACCGGCTCAAGGCCACCTGCATCCGCCAGAAGCTCCTCAACACCCGGGAGCGGCTCGCCAGGGGCATCCCCCACGAGGAAGGCCGCGACTACCTCGGCACCGCCGAGTTCCTCACCGACCTCACCCTCATCCAGACCTCCCTGCGCGAGCACCGCGGCGGCCTCTTCGCCGACGGCCACATGGACCGCACCATCCGCACCCTCGCCGCCTTCGGCCTCCAGCTCGCCACCATGGACGTGCGCGAGCACGCCGACGCCCACCACCACGCCCTCGGCCAGCTCTTCGACCGGCTCGGCGAGGAATCCTGGCGCTACGCCGACATGCCCCGCGACTACCGGCAGAAGCTCCTGGCGAAGGAACTCCGCTCCCGGCGCCCGCTGGCCCCCACCCCGGCACCCCTGGACGCCGCCGGCGCCAAGACCCTCGGCGTCTTCGGCGCCGTCAAGGACGCCTTCGAGAAGTTCGGCCCCGAGGTCATCGAGTCCTACATCATCTCGATGTGCCAGGGCGCCGACGACGTCTTCGCCGCCGCAGTCCTCGCCCGCGAAGCCGGCCTCATCGACCTCCACGCCGGCTGGGCCAAGATCGGCATCGTCCCGCTCCTGGAGACCACCGACGAGCTCCGCGCCGCCGACGTCATCCTCGACGAAATGCTCGCCGACCCCTCCTACCGGCGCCTGGTCTCCCTCCGCGGCGACGTCCAGGAGGTCATGCTCGGCTATTCCGACTCCTCCAAGTTCGGCGGCATCACCACCAGCCAGTGGGAGATCCACCGCGCCCAGCGCCGCCTGCGCGACGTGGCCCACCGCTACGGCGTCCGCCTGCGCCTCTTCCACGGCCGCGGCGGCACCGTCGGCCGCGGCGGCGGCCCCTCCCACGACGCGATCCTCGCCCAGCCCTGGGGCACCCTCGAAGGCGAGATCAAGGTCACCGAACAGGGCGAGGTCATCTCCGACAAGTACCTCGTCCCGTCGCTGGCCCGCGAGAACCTCGAACTGACCGTCGCCGCCACCCTGCAGGCCTCCGCCCTGCACACCGCGCCCCGCCAGTCCGACGAAGCCCTCGCCCGCTGGGACGCGGCCATGGACACCGTCTCCGACGCCGCCCACGCCGCCTACCGCGAACTCGTCGAAGACCCCGACCTGCCCGCCTACTTCTTCGCCGCCACCCCCGTCGACCAGCTCGCCGACCTCCACCTCGGCTCCCGGCCCTCCCGCCGCCCCGACTCCGGAGCCGGCCTCGACGGCCTGCGCGCCATCCCGTGGGTCTTCGGCTGGACCCAGTCCCGCCAGATCGTCCCCGGCTGGTACGGCGTCGGCTCCGGCCTCAAGGCGCTGCGCGAAGCCGGCCACGAGGACGCCCTCACCGAGATGGGCGAGCGCTGGCACTTCTTCCGCAACTTCCTGTCCAACGTCGAGATGACACTGGCCAAGACCGACCTGCGGATCGCCCGCCACTACGTCGACACCCTCGTCCCCGACCACCTCAAGCACGTCTTCGCCCGCATCGAGGCCGAGCACGAACTCACCGTCCGCGAGGTCCTGCGCATCACCGGGGGCGAGAGGCTCCTCGACTCCCACCCGGTGCTCCAGCAGACCTTCGCCGTACGAGACGCCTACCTCGACCCCATCTCCTACCTCCAGGTCTCCCTCCTGGCCCGCCAGCGCGCAGCCGCCGCCCGCGGCGAGGCGGCCGACCCGCTGCTCGCCCGCGCCCTGCTGCTCACCGTCAACGGCGTCGCCGCGGGCCTGCGCAACACCGGCTGACCCGCCCGCACCACCACGTACGGGAGCCCCCGCACCGACCGGTGCGGGGGCTCCCGTACATCCACACGCCGAGGTCAGGAGTTGTACGCCGACTGCGCGCGCTCCAGGCCCTCCGAGACCAGGCACTCCACCGCGTCCGCCGCCCGGTCGACGAACCAGTCCAGCTCCTTGCGCTCCGTGGAGGAGAAGTCCTTGAGCACGAAGTCCGCGACCTGCATCCGGCCCGGCGGCCGACCGATGCCGCACCGCACCCGGTGGTAGTCCGCACCCATCGACTTCGTCATCGACTTCAGACCGTTGTGCCCGTTGTCCCCGCCGCCCAGCTTCAGGCGCAGCGTCGGGTAGTCGATGTCCAGCTCGTCGTGGACGGCGACGATCCGCTCCAGCGGCACCTTGTAGAAGTCGCGCAGAGCCGTCACCGGACCACCCGACAGGTTCATGAACGACATCGGCTTCGCCAGCACCACCCGGCGGTTCGCCGGCCCCGGCGGACCCGTCCGGCCCTCGACCACCTGTGCCCGCGCCTTGTGCGCCTTGAACCTGCCGCCGATCCGCTCCGCCAGCAGGTCGACCACCATGAACCCGATGTTGTGGCGGTTCCCGGCGTACTCCGGCCCAGGATTGCCCAGACCCACGATCAGCCAGGGCGCCGCGTCGTCCGACATCAAAAGCTCCTTACCGCCTAGAACGAAGACGACCGCCGTCCCGCTCCAGTGGAGCCGGACGGCGGTCGGTCAGCAACTGCTGAGAGGAAGGGGCGAGGCTCAGGCCTCGGCGCCCTCGGTCTCACCCTCGGCGGCCGGCTCCTCGGCCTGCGGGGCGACGACCTGCAGGACGGCGGTCTCGCCCTCGACGGCCAGGGTGGTGCCGGCCGGCAGCTTCAGGTCGGAGGCGTGCACGGTCGCACCGGCCTCCAGGCCCTCGATCGAGACGGTGATCTCGGTCGGGATGTGGGTGGCCTCGGTCTCGACGGAGATCGTGGTGAGCAGGGTCTCCAGCAGGTTGCCACCGGCGGCCAGGTCGCCCTCGGTCACGACCGGAACCTCGACGGTGACCTTCTCGCCCTTCTGGACGATCAGGAAGTCGACGTGCGAGATGGTGCGCTTCAGGGGGTGGCGCTGCACGGCCTTGGGGATGACCAGCTCGGTGCCGCCGCCCGCGATGTCCAGGGAGAGCAGGACGTTCGCGGTCTTCAGCGCCATCATCAGGCCGTGGGCCTCGACGTTGACGTGCTTCGGGTCCGTGCCGTGGCCGTAGATGACACCGGGGGTCAGGGCGTCGCGGCGGGCCTGGCGGGCGGAGCCCTTGCCGAAGGTGTCGCGCAGGGTGGCGGAAAGCTTGACCTCGGACATGCTCACTCCTCGTGGGGTGACGGAAAAACGGACTGGAGTCACCCGGCCGAAACGGCCTGCTACGAAGAGCGCGTCGATAACGGAGCATCCGCACACGAAAGTGCGGCCTCCCTCGCCGAGCAACCTCATGAGTCTACCCGGCGGGAAGGCCGCACTTCAAAAGGATCTAGCCGCAGCGGTTACTGCTGCTCCTCGAACAGGCTCGTCACCGAACCGTCCTCGAAGACCTCGCGCACCGCACGCGCGATCATCGGGGCGATCGACAGCACCGTGATCTTGTCCAGTTCCAGGTCGGACGGGTCCGGCAGGGTGTTCGTGAAGACGAACTCGCTCACCTTCGAGTTCTTCAGGCGGTCGGCCGCGGGACCCGACAGGATGCCGTGCGTCGCCGTCACGATCACGTCCTCCGCGCCGTGCGCGAAGAGCGCCTCGGCCGCGGCGCAGATCGTGCCACCCGTGTCGATCATGTCGTCGACCAGGACGCAGACGCGGCCCTTGACCTCACCGACGACCTCGTGGACCGTCACCTGGTTGGCGACGTCCTTGTCGCGGCGCTTGTGCACGATCGCCAGCGGTGCGTCCAGCCGGTCGCACCAGCGGTCCGCCACCCGCACCCGACCGGCGTCCGGGGACACGATCGTCAGCTTCGTGCGGTCCACCTTCGCGCCCACGTAGTCCGCGAGGACGTTCAACGCCGAGAGGTGGTCCACCGGGCCGTCGAAGAAGCCCTGGATCTGGTCCGTGTGCAGGTCGACCGTCAGGATGCGGTCCGCGCCCGCGGTCTTCAGCAGGTCCGCCACCAGACGCGCCGAGATCGGCTCGCGGCCCTTGTGCTTCTTGTCCTGGCGGGCGTACCCGTAGGACGGGATGATCACGGTGATGGAACGCGCCGACGCGCGCTTCAGCGCGTCGATCATGATCAGCTGCTCCATGATCCACTTGTTGATCGGAGCCGTGTGGCTCTGGATCAGGAAGCAGTCCGCGCCACGCGCCGACTCCTGGAAGCGGACGTAGATCTCACCGTTGGCGAAGTCGAAAGCCTTGGTCGGCACGAGGCCGACTCCCAGCTGGTGCGCGACCTCCTCGGCCAGCTCGGGGTGGGCGCGGCCGGAGAAGAGCATCAGCTTCTTCTCGCCGGTCGTCTTGATCCCGGTCACAGCACTGTCTCCTCAGACGTGTTGAAGCTGCTCGCCCCCATGTGCGTCCGTCCCGCACACGGTGAGCCAGCCGAATTGCGTGCACGTATCACGGTACGCCGTTCGAGGCGTACCTGTTTCCGGTCAGTTCACCTCAGGGGCGCTCGGAGTCCTCCGAGGCCGCCGACTGCGCCGCAGTGGCGGCAGCGCTTCCCGGACGCTTGCGGGCCACCCAGCCCTCGATATTCCGCTGCTGGCCACGGGCCACGGCCAGCGCGCCGGGGGGCACATCCTTCGTGATCACGGATCCGGCGGCCGTGTAGGCCCCGTCCCCGATGGTGACGGGCGCCACAAACATGTTGTCCGACCCCGTCTTGCAATGCGAGCCGACGGTGGTGTGGTGCTTGTGCTCACCGTCGTAGTTCACGAAGACGCTCGCCGCGCCGATGTTCGTGTACTCGCCGATCGTCGCGTCGCCCACGTACGACAGGTGCGGCACCTTGGTGCCCTCGCCGATCGTCGCGTTCTTCATCTCGACGTACGTACCGGCCTTCGCCTTCGCGCCGAGGGTCGTACCCGGGCGCAGGTACGCGAACGGCCCCACGCTCGCCTGCGGGCCCACGACCGCGCTCTCGGCCACCGTGTTGTCCACGCGCGCGCCCGCACCCACCCGGGTGTCGCGCAGCCGGGTGTTGGGGCCGACCTCGGCGCCCTCGGCGATGTGCGTGGTGCCCAGGAGCTGGGTGCCGGGGTGCACGACCGCGTCCTGCCCGAAGGTGACGGTCACGTCCACGAAGGTGCTGGCGGGATCGACGACCGTCACGCCCGCGAGCATGGCCTGCTCCAGCAGGCGGGCGTTCAGCAGGGCGCGGGCCTCGGCGAGCTGCACGCGGTTGTTGATCCCGAGGATCTGGCGGTGGTCGCTGCCCACGGCCGCGCCCACCCGGTGCCCGGCCTCGCGCAGGATGCCGAGGACGTCGGTGAGGTACTCCTCGCCCTGGCTGTTGTCGGTGCGGACCTTGCCGAGCGCGTCGGCGAGGAGGGCGCCGTCGAAGGCGAAGACGCCCGAGTTGATCTCGCGGATCGCACGCTGGGAGTCGGTGGCGTCCTTGTGTTCGACGATCGCGGTCACGGCGCCGCCGGCGTCGCGCACGATGCGGCCGTAGCCCGTGGAGTCGGGCACCTCGGCGGTGAGCACGGTGACGGCGTTGCCGTCGGCGGCGTGCGTCCGCGCCAGCCGGCCCAGGGTCTCCCCGGGCAGCAGCGGGGTGTCGCCGCAGACGACGATCACGGTGCCGTCGACGGGCCCGCCGAGCTCCTGGAGGGCCATGCGGACGGCGTGGCCGGTGCCGTTCTGTTCGTACTGGACGGCGGTGCGGACGTCGGTGTCGATGCCGGCCAGGTGCGCGGTGACCTGCTCCCGGGCGTGGCCGACGACCACGACGAGGTGTTCGGGGTCCAGCTCACGGGAGGCGGCGACGACGTGACCGACGAGCGAGCGCCCGCAGATCTCGTGCAGAACCTTGGGTGTGGCCGACTTCATGCGGGTGCCTTCACCCGCTGCGAGTACGACGACGGCTGCCGGGCGGTTGGCGCTCACGGGTGTGCCCTTCGGCTTCGGGGGTGGACCCGTGAAGGATACCGGGGGGCCGGGGGCCCGAAACGAAGCCGGGTCCCGACCTCTGCGGTCAGGACCCGGACGTGCGCAAGCTCCCCCGCCAGGACTCGAACCCGGACATAAGGCACCAAAAGCCTCAGTGCTGCCAATTACACCACAGGGGACTATTTACGACTAAACCGGACATTGCGTCGCTGTGGTCGAGTCGACGGCACCTACTATGCCGCACCAGCGCCCCTCGGTGCGACGGTAAAGATCGGTGCCTTGGGGGAGTTCTCGGAGGCGTTGGTTCTGTCGGTGGTCTGTAGGGGCGCCTGCGTACGCTGGGCGGCATGACCAGTACGGGGGAAGAGCAAGGCCGTGCCGGGCCGCCTTTGTGGTGGACGCGGCGGCGGGATGTAGTGGTGGACGCGGCGCTGGCCGCGGTGTCCGCCGCGGAGTGCGCGTGGGAGGGGGTCCGCTTCGCGCACGACGCGGGGATCCCCGTGCCCGCCGGGGTGCTGTTCGGAGCCGTCGTGGGGGCCACGCTCGTGCTGCGGCGGCGGTGGCCGATCGCGGTGGTGCTCGTGGGGATCGCCGTGGCGCCGGCCGAGACGGGGTTCCTGCTCTCGGTGGTGGGCATGTACTCGCTCGCCTCGTCCGAGGTGCCCCGGAGGATCATCGCGGCGCTCGCGTCGATGTCGCTGCTGGCGACCTTCGTCGTCATGTACCTGAAGACGCGCGGCGACGTGGAGGCCGATGCGTCGCTCGTGGTCGCCCTGTCCGGGTTCGTCGCGGTCGCGCTGACCGTGCCGCCCGTCCTGCTCGGGCTCTACATCGGCGCCCGGCGGCGGCTGATGGAGAGCCTGCAGGAACGGGCCGACTCGCTTGAGCGGGAGCTGTCGCTGCTGGCGGACCGGGCGGAGGAGCGGGCCGAGTGGGCCCGTACCGAGGAGCGGACCCGGATCGCGCGGGAGATGCACGACGTGGTCGCCCACCGGGTGTCGCTGATGGTCGTGCACGCGGCCGCGCTGGAGGCGGTGGCCGCCAAGGACCCGGCGCGCGCGGCGAAGAACGCCGCGCTGGTGGGGGACATGGGGCGGCAGGCGCTCACGGAGCTGCGGGAGATGCTCGGCGTGCTGCGGGCGGCGCCGAAGCCGGCGGTGGCCGTCGCCGCGGCCGCGGCCGTGGCCGTGGCGACGGCGGGGCCGGTCGCCGTCGGCGGTGCGGAGGAAGGGCCCACGCTGGCGGAGCTGGAGGCGCTGGTCGGGCAGTCGCGGGCGGCCGGAATGGCCGTGGAGATGGTCGTCCAGGGGGACGGCGCGGGGACGGTGTACGCGGCGGAGGTGGAGCAGACGGCGTACCGCGTGGTGCAGGAGGCGCTCACCAACTGCCACAAGCACGCTCCGGGGGCGCGGGTCGTGGTGCGGGTCGCGCACCGGGAGGGCGAGGTGGCGATGCAGGTGGAGAACGGGCCGTGCGAGGGGGCGGCGGACGGGGTGGGGCTGCCGAGCGGGGGGAACGGGCTGGTCGGTATGCGGGAGCGGGTGCTCGGGCTGGGCGGGGTGTTCGTGTCGGGGCCGACGGATGCGGGCGGCTTCCGCGTGTCGGCGGTCCTCCCGGTCCGCTAGGGCCGGCCGCAGGCCCGGCCCGGTGGTGCCGGGGCTCCGCCCCGGACCCCGCGCCTCAATCGCCGGCGGGGCTGGGTTCGGCTGCGCGTGCCCTTCCCGCGGCGGGGCGGGCGGGTCCGGATCGTCCTGCGGACCGGCCCGCTCACCGGGATCCGGGCGCGGTGCGGGCCGGTCCGCGGGGCCGAGGAGGCACTCCGGCGGGGCACCGCCCCACACCACAAAGCCCGCCGGCGATTGAGGCGCGGGGCCCGGGGCAGTGCCCCAGCACCACCCACCCGCCGCAGCCGAACCGCAGGGCCACGGCTGCCAGGGCCACCCGCGCGGGAGCTACGTGGTGAGGCGGGGGGGTTGGAGGCCCGTCAGGAGAAGGGTGAGGGCTTCGTCGACCGTGGGGCCGAGGTACCAGTCGCCCGTGTGGTCGATGCCGTAGACCCGGCCCTCCCGGTCGATGGCGAGGTGGGATCCGCCGTCGGCCTCGACCCCGAGCGGGCAGAGCTGCGTGGACAGGGCCCGGCCCAGGTCGGCGAAGGTGCGGGCGAGGTGGAGCCCGGTGAGGGGGTCGATGCGCACCGGGACCGGGGCGATCTGGCGGCCCGGTCCGGGGGCGGTGACGGTGAGGCCGCCGAACTCGGCCCACGCCTCGACCGCGGCGGGGAAGACCGTGTGCCGGTGGCCGGCGGGCGTCGTGTGGTCCCGCAGGGCGTCGGCCCAGTACTCGGCCTGCTTGATGTCCCAGCGGCCGGGCTCCCACCCGGCGGTCCGCAGCGCGGCGTCCACCGCGACCGGGAAGCGGGTGGTCGAGGAGCGGTCGTAGGAGGCAGAGGTGGTCGTCATTGGCTACTCGGCTGGGGTGAGGTCGACGGAGCGTACGCCGAAGTGGGCGAGGAGGGCGTCGCAGGAGCGGCAGGGGGGCGCGTAGCTGCCGTGGAGGGGGTCGCCGTCCTCGCGGATGCGGCGGGCGGTGATCTTCGCGTGCTTGAGGGAGCGGCGGGCCTCGCTGGGCGAGAGCGGTTTGCGGGAGGCGCGCCGGGAGCGGGCGCCCTCGACGGCGGCCAAGTGGCGCGAGAGCAGTATCGCTTCGGGACATCGGCCGGTGAAACGTTCGCGCTGGCCGCTGGTCAGGGTGTCCAGGAAGTCCTGGACGAGGGGGTGGAGCGCGGGCGGCTGGTCGGCCTTGCCGGCGGTGCCGGTGAGGGTCTCGCCGCGCACGGAGAGGGCGGCGGCGACGGTGGGCAGGATGCCGTCCCTGCGGAAGCGCAGGACGGGTGGTGTGGGCCGGCCGTCGCTGCTGCTCCAGCGCAGGCGTGGGTCGCCGGTGGGGCCGCCCGCTTCGGCGGGTGTGCCGGCCGCTCCGGCGGTGCCGTCGCCCGGATCCGTACGTGTTGCCGTGTTCTGCATGGTCGCGCTTTCCCTCCCGTGGCGGCGGTGGTGACCGCTTTCGCGCACGCCCCCGTGCTGCGGGGACAGCCTGCCAAATGTCATCTGTCATACGGAAGCGGGGTCGAATTTTCGTATCAATTCGGATGTTCCTGGCCCTCGAGCTGGTGTGCGGGTCGTGGGCGGGTGAGCCTCTTGTCCCAGCGCATAGGCTGTGGTGAACCAGCCAGATCCAGCAGGGGGCTACCGCCATGACGACAGGTCGGCTCGGGCAGCAGGCCGCGCCACCCAACGCCGCTTACTCGGGGCAGGTCGTGCATTTCCCGGACCCCGTCCGGGCCGCTCGGCATCCCCACGGAGTGCGGATGGACGGCGACGGGTATCCGGACTTCTCCGCCTACGCGCGTGCGGCGGTGGAGATCGCCGAACCGCCCGAGGGCTTCGGCGTGGACGAGTTGCGGCTGACGGACTACGTGTCCGCGAACGCGGCGATGAAGGCCGCGGGGCACGAGCTGTGGGACACGGTCGGGCCGGTGGCCACCCCGCACGGCTGGACCTGGCACCACGTGGCGGGTTCGCGGCGCATGGAGCTGGTACCCGTCGAGGTGAAGGCGCTGCTGCGGCATCACGCGGGTCTGGCGACGGCTCCGGTCGACCACGAGAAGCGCGGGACACGGCCGTTGCAGGAGGTGCGCCCGGCGCACTTGGGGCTGCCGAAGTCGGTGGTGTCGGTCGGTGAGGAGCAGGTGCAGGGGGTCGAGGAGGACCTCGGCTACCGGCTCCCCGAGGCGTACCGCTCGTTCCTGAAGGCCGCGGGCGGTTGCGCGCCGGTGGGCGCGGGCCTGGACGTGGATCTGGGAGTGCTGGTCGACCAGCCGTTCTTCACAGTGCGTGAGGAGGCCGCGATCAATGATCTGGTGTACGTCAACAAGTGCCTGCGCGACCACCTCACGAAGGACTACCTGTGCGTGGCCTTCGCGCAGGGCGGACTGCTCGCGCTGAAGGTGAAGGGCGAAGGCATCGGATCGGTGTGGTTCTCCCCGTACGACGACGCACGCGACCGGGACGGATGGTCGGTGCAGGAGCGCGTGGAGCGGCTTTTGCTGCCGTGCGGCGGTGATTTCGATGCCTTTCTGGAGCGGTTGGCGGGTAACCCGCCGGAACTGGAGACGGTGGCCGGTCTGATGGTGGACGGCGGATTCGCACGTTCGGTTCCGGTGGCGCGCACCGGTTCGGATGAGGGGTGACGGCGCAGTGGTGACGTTTGCGCAGGCGCAGGAGCGCGCCGAGGAATGGATCAACGGGGACGTGCCCGCGTACCAGCACCGGGAGGTGCGCGTACGGGAGTTCGGGCTCGGGTTCGTGGTGTGGGCGGAGGACCGTCCGGCGGGTCCGGTGTCGGGAGGAGGCCGGCAGCGGCTGGTCATCGCCCGGGACAGCGGCGAGGTGACGTTGTGGCCGGGGCTGCCGGTGGGTGAGGTGATCCGCCGGTACGAGGAGGAGTACGGGGCCGCGGCCGCGCCGCCGCCTTCGGAGGCATCGGTTCCGCCGCCGCGGATCGACTCGGAGCAGACATCGTTCATGCTGAGCCCGCCGGAGTGGCTGCAGGAGGCGGCCGACCGTGCGGGGATCCCGCGCGCGCCGGCCGCGCCGGTCTCGGCGGCCTCGGCCTCCGCGTCGCCGTCGGCGTCCCCGTCGGAGCCGCAGACGGCTTCCGTTTCGGCGGAGTCCGGTCAGGCCGAGGCTCCCGCCGCTGTTCCGGGCGCCGCGGACGCGGTGCCGTTGCGGCGCGGCGGTGCGATCCCGTACGAGCCGACGGCCAACGACGGGGTTCCGACGACTCCCGCGGCCGCGGTGCCGACCGGAGCCACGCCGTGGGCGGGGACCGATGTGAACTCCGGCACCGACGACGCGTCCGTGCCGCTGCCGGCGACCGTGTTCGCGCCGCCGCTGTCCGGGTCGGACCTGGAGGACGCGCCGTCGTCCTCCTCGGTGGCCTCCGAGGCGAAGACGACGTTGATGCCGGGCGGCAGCCAGCTGCCGAGGACCGCGATCGTGCCCGCGCTGGGGTCCTCCTCGCAGGACATCGCGGACGCGCCGACGAGCAGGGCCCGGGTCTCGCGGCCGGGCGCCGCGGAGACTCCGGGTGCGGGGCAGCCGTCGACGCCGCCCGGTCCTCCCGGTGCGCCCGGTGGCGGGCTGGACCATGCCGCGACGATGTTGGCCGGTCCGGCCGTCACGGGTCAGCCGCCGGCGCCTCCGGGTCCCCCCGGGGCTCCCGGGCAGCCGCCCGCGCCTCCCGGTCCGCCGGGGGCTCCCGGGTCGCTGGGCCGTGGGCTGGACCATGCCGCGACGATGTTGGCCGGTCCGGCCGTGACGGGTCAGCCGCCGGCGCCTCCCGGTCCGCCCGGGGCTCCGGGTGCCGGTGCGCCGCAGCCTCCCGGCCCGCCCGGCCAGCCCGGTGCGCCCGGTGGCGGGGCCCATCACGCCGCGACCATGCTCGCGGGTCCCGGCGTACCCCGGCCTCCCGGTCCGCCGGGGGCTCCCGGTGCTCCCGGTGCGCCCGGTGGTGGGCTCGACCATGCCGCGACGATGCTCGCGGGTCCCGGCGTACCCCAGCCGCCCGGCCCGCCCGGCCCGCCGCCGGGCGGCCCCGCGGCGCAGCCGCCGGCCCCGACCGGTGCGCCCACGGTCGGCCCCGGCTACCAGGCCGTGCTGCGCTACCGCGCTCCCGACGGCTCCGAGCAGCAGCTCATCCGCCGCTCGGCGCCCGGCACCCCGCACCCGGAGTGGCAGATCCTGTACGAGCTGCGGGCGATGAACGTGCCGCCGCAGCAGGTGCTGGAGCTGCACACCGAGCTGGAGTCCTGTGAGCTGCCCGGCGGTTACTGCGCCCGGATGATCCGGGAGACGTGGCCGCAGGTGCGGATCACGAGCGTCGCTCCGTACGGGCAGGACCACGCGGGCCGCCAGCAGGGCATGCGGCACCTGCTCACCCATCAGGGCGAGCTGCACCAGGTCGCCGACGGTCCGGCGCGCCCGGCGCCGGTGCGCGCTCCGCTGCCGCAGGTTCCGCTGCAGCCGGCGATCCCGCTGGAGGCCATCGGACAGGAGCTGGCGGCGGCGTTCGGTCCGCAGGGCGTGTTCCGTTTCGACCAGCGGGCGGTGTCCCGTCAGGGTGTGCCGGAGATCGTGGCGCAGACGCTGATGTGGGCGGGACTGCCGGTCGACTTCGGGCCGTTCTTCTGGGCGCAGGCGGTGCCCGGGCAACCGGTGCCGACGCTGGCCGAGCTGGCGGCGCAGCGGCAGGTGCAGCCGGCGACGGACGCGGGCTCGTACCTCGTGATCGGCAGCGACTTCGGCAAGGCGCTGTGCGTGCAGTACGGGACCGCGCACATCGTGGCGGTGCCGGTGGAGGGTGGTCCGGGGGGTGCCCCCGTGCCGCCGCAGTTCGTGAATTCGAGCCTGCCGCAGTTCGTGCGCTCGGTGGCGATGCTGGGTCACATGTGGCGGCTGCGTCAGCATCTGACGCCGGAGCAGGCGGGCCGCTGGACCGTCGATTTCCAGGCGAACCTGGCGGGGCTGGACAGCGCCGCGCTGTCGTCGCCGGAGAGCTGGTGGTCGGTGCTGCTGGAGCAGATGTGGGACGGCCTGTTGTGAGGGCCGTCTGACACGACGTGACATGGCACGTGGCATGCCGCGGCTGATCGTGGCGAGCGTGAGTGGCCGGGTCGGGACCCTCGGAGGGGGTCTCGGCCCGGCCATTCGGGCTTCAGGGAGCAAATGGCGCATCCTTGAAGGGAATCCCCGCGAGAGAGGCGCATCCAGGATGAGTGCACCCATTGCGACCGTGCGCGGTCGCGGCTACCGCATGGAAGAGGTCGACCGGTACCTCGCCCGGCTCTCCGGGAGCCGTGACGAGGCCTGGGAGCGGGTGGCGCGGCTGACGGTCCTGGCCAAGCAGATGGAGGCAGAGGCGGCGCGGCTGCGCGAGGTGGTGGCCGGGCTCGCCCCGCAGACGTACGACGAGCTGGGCGAGCGGGCCCGGCGGATCCTGCTGCTGGCGGAGGAGGAGGCCGAGTCCGTACGGGCGGAGGCGCGGGCGGACGTGGCCGCGACGCTGGACGCGGCCGGCGCGCGGGCCGAGCGGGTGGCGGAACTGGCTCGCGGCGACGCGGAGGCGGTGCGGGAGCAGACCGAGGTCCGGGCGCGGCAGGGGCTGTTGCGGGCGGAGCGGGAGGCGGACGACCTGCGGGCGGGGGCCCGCCAGGACGCGGCCGCGTGGCGGGCGGACGCGGCGGCGGTACTGGCGCAGGTGCGGCGGCGGGCGGAAGCGGCGCGGGTGGAGCGGGAGCGGGAGCAGGGGGAGCGCTGGGAGGCGGCAGGGCGGGAGCTGGCGGCGCGGGAGGCGGAGGCGGACGCGCGGCACGCGGAGTCGGAGCGGTACGCGCAGGTCGCGCTGGCGGAGGCGCGGCGGGGGCTCGCGGAGGCGGAGGAGGCGGCGCGGCACGGGCAGGAGGACGCGGAGGCACGGGCCGCGGAGTTGGTGGCGCAGGCGCGGGTGGCGCAGGAGCGGATCGGCCGGGAGACGGAGCGGGTGCTGCGCGAGCACATGGAGGCGCAGGAGGAGATGCGGGCGCACATGGCCCATGTGAAGGCGAGTCTGTCGGCGCTGACAGGGCGTGCTCCAGCGGAGGGCTGAGGCGGTCGTCGCCGGCCCGGCCCGGGCCGGGCCACTGCCCCGTCCCCGGCTGGGTCCCCGGCCGCCGGATCGTTCTCCCTGGTCACTGCAGCTTCGTGAGGAAGTCCTCGATCAGCGGGGCGATCTGCGGGAGGTGGGTTTCCAGGGCGAAGTGGCCCGCGTCATCGAAGACGTGGACCTCGGCGTCGGGGGCGTCGCGGAGGTAGGCCTTCGCGCCCGCCGGGGTGAAGAAGGGGTCGCCGGCTCCCCAGACGACCAGTACGGGTATGCGGGCGGCGCGCAGCCAGGCCTGCCAGGCGGGGTAATGGGCGAAGTTGGACGCGTAGTCGAAGGCGAGGTCGGCCTGGGCGTCGGTGCGGCCGGGGCGGCCGAGGTGGTGGAGGTCGAGGGTCCAGCTGTCGGGGGAGATCAGGGTGGTGTCGGCGACACCCGTCTCGTACTGGAAGCGGGTGCCCTCGGGGGTGAAGAGGCCGCGGACGCGTTCCTCGTCGCCCGGACGGCGCAGGCCGGCGAACTCGCGGGCGGCGTCGGAGAGGCCCTCGTCGTAGGCGTTGCCGTTCTGGACGATCAGGCCGGTGATCCGGTCGGGGCGGCGGGTGGCGAGCCGTAGTCCGACGGGGGCGCCGAAGTCGAAGACGTAGAGGGCGTAGCGGTCGAGGCCGAGGGTGTCGGTGAAGCCCTCCACGACGTCGGCGAGCCGGTCGAAGGTGTGGGTGAAGCCGGCGGGGGTCGTGGTGTGGCCGAAGCCGGGGAGGTCGGGGGCGATCAGGCGGTGGGGGGCGTCGCCGAGGGCGTCCATGAGGCGGGCGAACTGGTGCGAGGCGGTGGGGAAGCCGTGCAGGAGGAGGAGTACGGGGCCGTCGGCGGGGCCGCTCTCGCGGTAGGCGACGCGGACGCCGTCCACGTCGACGGTGCGGTGCCGGATGGTGGGGATGGTGCGGCGAGCGGTCATCACATGCCTCCTGCGTCCTTGTTTCCATTAGTCTCGCCGGTGATCTCTAATGGGTCAAGTGGTTGTATTAGCATTAGCGGATGGGCATGTTTCCTCTGATCGGCGAGCACCTCGCGCTGGACCTCCTCAACACCCGGACCGGGGAGGGGGACCTCGTCGCCGACCCGGCGGGGCTCGCCGCCTGGCTCGCGGAGCAGGCGGGACGGCTGACCGCCGTGGACGCCGTGGGGGAGGGCGAAGTGGCCGCCGTACGGGTCGTACGGGAGGCGGCGCGGCCGGCGCTCCATGCCGTACGGCGCGGTGAGCGGCCCCCGGCGGAGGCGCTGCGCGTGCTGAACGGGGCTCTGTCCGGGGCGCCGTGCCACCGGGTGCTGGCCTGGAGCGAGGAGGCCGGTTTGGGCGCGGCCGTGCACAGGCCGGCGGAGCCGGCCCGGCGTCTCGCGGCCGAACTGGCCGATGCGGTCGCGGAGCTGCTGACGGGCCCGGGGGTCGGCCGGGTGCGGGAGTGCGAGGCCCACGACTGCGTGCTGCTGTTCCTCCCCGCGCACCCGCGCCGCCGCTGGTGCGTGGCCGGGGTCTGCGGCAACCGGACCCGGGTGGCCCGCTACTACGCCCGCCACAAGGACCACTGACCTCAGAGGTCCCACAGGGGCGAGTCCAGCAGCCGGCCGACGCCTGCGACGGTGAAGAAGCACAGGAGGGCGGTCTCGCCCCGGTCCGGGCCGGCCGCCTCCCACCCGCCGCCGCGGGTCCGCGAGATCACCTCGTTCGTGCCGGCTGTTGCGCGGACGAGGTGCCGGTGGAAGCGGTGCACCGTGAACGCCAGGGTCCGTCCGTCGTCCAGGACGAAATGGATGCCCCGGCGGTGTGCCGGCAGTGCTCTGCCCAGGGCTCGGGCCGTGAACGGCACGCCGTCGAGCGTGCCGTGGATGCCGTGGCGCATCCGGACCCGTACTCCGCGCCAGGGCGGTGCGGCGTCCTCGATGTCGAGGACGGTGTCCTCGGCGAGCCGGAACTGCCACCGCTCCCACGCCTCGGCCTTGGCGGTGGCGGTCAGTCGTCGGCCGGGCTCCCGGAAGAGCGTGTAGGCGCCCAGGGGCGTGTCGATCTCGGCGTGCCGTGCGCGGGTGTGCGCGGGCGCCGGCCAGGTATGCCACGGGGTGCGCCATGTCGGCGTGATCGCGGGCATGGGCTACTGGGCCGGGTGCTGTTGTGCCGGGACGGTGGGGGGCTCGTAGCAGTACGGGTCACTGCGTAGGCCGCGGGCGGTGACCACCAGGGTGAGCGGGGGCTTCGCCCGGGGTGGGAGGGGGGCGGTCAGGGCGCCCGTCAGGAGGTCGGCCCGGGTGGGGACGGCGGTGCCGTCGACGGTGAGGCGGGCGTCGGCGAAGCCGCCGCCCTCGACCGTGAGGTGGTCGCCGGAGACGGAGGCGCGGGTGATCACCGGGTTCGCACGGGTGGCGATCTTGTTGACGAGGTAGGCGCCCGCCGGGGCACCCGTCAGGGCCCAGATCTCCTCGGGCAGGCGGGGCAGGCCCGCGGCCACGTCGGCGAGGAAGAAGAGGACGACGTAGAGCATCGTGATCGCGCTGAGCGTGACGTACTGGAGGTCGATGAGGTCGGTGCGTCCGCTGTCGTTCGCGATGAGCTCCCGCAGCGGGCGGCGGCCCGACGCGGTCGGCGGGGCGGCGGGTTTGGCGAGACTGCCGTGTTCCACGCGCAGGCCGACGACGGTCTTGGCGGCGATCAGGGCCACGTACGGGCCGCCGAGCAGCGGCAGGTACACCGTCGTCAGCGTGGACAGCGGGCCGTCGGCGCCGCGGAAGTAGGTCACTCCGCCGCCCGCGGTGAGGCCGTAGCCCAGGGTGGCGACCAGGAGCCAGACCAGGATCACCGTCCAGGCCAGGGCGAGTGCCGTGGAGGTGGAGAGCCGGCCGTCGCGGCCGGTGATGAAGGCCGGATGGCGGCTCAGCCGCAGGCAGATCGGGCCGGCCAGCGCGGCCAGTAACAGCAGTGCGCACAGTGCGGATGCCATGGTGTCCCCCCGGATGACGGTGCTGCGTACGAGGGTCGCCCACTGCCCTGGCCATGACAAGGCGGCTCTCCGGGCGCGGGCGGTTCAGTCGTCGCGCAGTTCGGGGAGGACCGGGAACCTGCGGGGCGCCACCAGGAGCAGGACGAGCAGCGCGGCCACGGCGGCCGCCGTCGCGCCGAGGAAGATGTGCTCCACGGCGGCGGCCACCGCTTCGCGCAGGTGATCGGCGGCGGCCCGGGGGAGCAGGTCCGGGTGTTCCAGGGCCTTGGCGACGTCGTCGAGGTGGCGCGGGAGTCCGGCCACGGGGGCGTCCGCCAGGCGGGCGGCGATGGTGGCGTTGGCGACGGCGGCGAGCAGGGCGGCGCCCACGCTCTGGCCGACCTGGCGGCAGAAGAGCACCGAGGCGGTGGTGGTGCCGCGTTCCGCCCAGCCCACGGTGGACTGGACCCCGACGATCAGCGGGAGCTGGAAGAGGCCGAGGGCGGCGCCGAGCAGCAGCATGATCAGGGCGGGCTGCCAGGGCAGGGCGGGGTACGGGAGCAGGGTGAAGGAGTACAGGATCACCGCGGCGAGGCCGATGCCGACGACCGCGCTGTTGCGGAAGCCGATGCGCCGGTAGACGTGCTGGCTGAGGGCGGCGGTGACCGGCCAGCTCAGGGTCATCACGGACATGACGAGTCCGGCGCCGACGGGGCCGAGGCCGAGGACGGACTGGGCGTACGTCGGCATGAAGACCATCGGGGCGACCATCAGCAGGCCGAGCGCGCACATGGCCAGGTTGACGGCGGCTATGGTGCGCCGGCGCCACACCCAGCCGGGCAGGATCGGTTCCTCCGCGCGCCGTTCCACCCGGACCACCACGGCGGCCAGGACGGCGCCGGCGCCCAGCAGGCCCAGTGAGGGGGCGGACAGCCAGGGCCAGGCGACCCCGCCCTGGACGAGAGCGAAGAGCAGGAGGCCGCCGCAGCAGAAGACGCCGAGGGCGCCCGCCCAGTCGACGGGGCCGCGGCGGCCGGGGGAGCGTACGGGCTCGGTCAGGTGGCGGGTGATCATCCACAGGGCGAGGGCGGCCAGCGGCAGGTTGATCAGGAAGATCCACCGCCAGTGGGCGTAGGAGGCGAGCAGCCCGCCGAGGGCGGGGCCGGCCACGGCCGAGGTGGCCCAGACGCTGGACATGCGGGCCTGGATCTTCGGGCGTTCCTTGAGCGGGTACAGGTCGGCGGCCAGGGTCTGGACGGTGCCCTGGAGGGCGCCGCCGCCCAGGCCCTGGACGATGCGGAAGGCGATGAGGGCGGCCATGTTCCAGGCGGAGGCGCACAGCAGCGAGCCGAGGAGGAACAGGCCGATGCCGAAGAGCAGGACGGGTTTGCGGCCGAAGGTGTCGGACAGCTTGCCGTAGACCGGCAGGGTGACGGTGACGGCGAGCAGGTAGCCGGAGAAGAGCCAGGAGAAGACGGAGAAGCCGCCGAGGTCGCCGACGATCTGCGGGACGGCGGTGGCGACGATGGTGCTGTCGAGGGCGACGAGGGCCATGCCGAGCATCAGGGAGGCCACGACGGGGGCCGCGGGGCGTTCGGCCGACCGGTCCGCGCCCCCACGGCCGTCCGCTTCCGTATCGCCGCCCGCGGTTCCGCCGCCCGCGGTTGCGCCGCCGACGGTTGCGCCCGTACGCCCGCCCGCGGCCCCGGCGGCGCTGCCGGTGTTCGTGCCCGTGGCCGAAACGGCGGCACCGGGGGTGGCGCCCGCACGCCCGGCGGGTATGCCGGCCGGGCCTCCGTCCGTGCTGTCCGCTGCCGGCACCGAGATTCCTTCCCCTTGCACGCAGTTGCGGGGGACACGATCTCACCGCAGTCCTGCGGGCGGTATCCCTCAGGCCGTGTCGTCCGAAGGGCGGACAACCCCTAAGGGTCTCTCCGCACTACGGGCCAGGGGTGTTTCCTCCCGGCGGAGGAGGTGCGGGCGTCCGGCGTCTCCTTAACTGGAGCCTACGTACCGGGGGGCCGGGTGGGGTTAACCCCCGGGTGGATACGGCTACGGGCACCAGCGCGCCGTAGGGCCCTGCCGCCGCAGACTCGTCACGGCGGAGCACGCACGCACGTTCACGCACACGCACGCATTGCGAAGAAGGAGACAGACCGTGACAACGGCAATGACCGAAACCAGGCACGGGGGTACTGGAGGGCATGCTGCCGTCGCGGCCCGGGCGCGAAAGGTCGTCAAGGCCTACGGCTCCGGGGAGACACGTGTCGTCGCCCTCGACGAGGTCGACGTGGACATCATGCGCGGCCGGTTCACCGCGATCATGGGACCCTCCGGCTCCGGCAAGTCCACCCTGATGCACTGCCTCGCCGGCCTCGACACGGTGACCAGCGGGCAGATCCACCTGGACGACACCGAGATCACCGGGCTGAAGGACAAGAAGCTCACGCGGCTGCGCCGCGACCGGATCGGCTTCATCTTCCAGGCCTTCAACCTGCTGCCCACGCTCAACGCCCTGGAGAACATCACGCTCCCCATGGACATCGCGGGCCGCAAGCCCGACGCGGAATGGCTGAACCGGGTGGTGGAGACCGTGGGCCTGGCCGGCCGGCTCAAGCACCGTCCGACCGAGCTGTCCGGCGGCCAGCAGCAGCGCGTGGCGGTCGCCCGCGCCCTCGCCGCCCGCCCCGAGATCATCTTCGGTGACGAGCCGACCGGAAACCTGGACTCGCGCGCCGGCGCCGAGGTCCTCGGCTTCCTGCGCCGTTCGGTGGACGAGCTCGGCCAGACCATCGTCATGGTCACCCACGATCCCGTGGCCGCGTCCTACGCCGACCGCGTCATCTTCCTGGCCGACGGCCGGATCGTCGACGAGATGCACGCACCCACCGCCGAACAGGTCCTGGACCGGATGAAGGACTTCGACGCGCGCGGGCGGACCTCATGAGCAACACGGTCCTGAAGACCTCGCGGCGCAACTTCGTCGCGCACAAGGGGCGGATGGCGCTCTCGGCCGTCGCGGTCCTGCTCTCCGTCGCGTTCGTCTGCGGCACCCTGGTGTTCACCGACACCATGAACACCACCTTCGACAAGCTGTTCGCCGTCACCAACTCCGACGTGACCGTCAGCCCCAAGAGCGCCGGGAGCGGGGAGGAGACCCCCGACCGCGGCAAGCCCGAGACGCTGGCCGGCTCGGTCGTCGAGCAGGTCAAGAAGGCCGAGGGCGTCAAGAGCGCCGAGGGCGGCGTCGTCTCGATGGCCGTCACGGTGGTCAACGCCAAGAACGAGAACATGGGCTCGACCACCGGCGCCCCGACCATCGCGGGCAACTGGAGCGACAACGAGCTCAAGTCCATGAAGATCACCTCGGGGCAGGCACCGCGCGGCCCCACCGAGGTGATGGTGGACGCCGACACCGCGAAGAAGCATGGCCTGGGACTCGGCGACGAGCTGCGCACCATCGCCATCACCGGCGACATCCGTGCCAAGATCACCGGCATCGCCGCCTTCACCGTGACCAACCCGGGAGCGGCCGTCGTCTACTTCGACACGGCCACCGCGCAGCAGTCGCTGCTCGGCTCCCCCGACGCCTTCACGCACGTCAATGTCACCGCCAAGGACGGGGTGAGCGACGAGCAGCTCAAGGCGAACATCGGACGCGCCGTCGGAGCGGACGCCTACAAGCTCCAGACCGCCAAGGAAGCGGCGGACGCCAACCGCAAGGACGTCGGCGCCTTCCTCGACGTCATGAAGTACGTGATGCTCGGCTTCGCCGGCATCGCCTTCCTCGTCGGCATCTTCCTGATCTTCAACACCTTCTCCATGCTGGTCGCGCAGCGCACCCGTGAGATCGGCCTGATGCGTGCCATCGGCGCCGACAGCGGACAGGTCCTGAAGTCCGTGGTCGTCGAGGCCTTCCTGCTCGGCGTGGTCGGCTCGGTCCTGGGTGTCGGCGCGGGCGTCGGCCTGGCCGTCGGCCTGATGGCGCTCATGGGCCAGATGGGCATGCACCTGTCCACCGACGACCTGACGGTCGTCTGGACCACGCCCGTCGTCGGCATCGTCCTCGGCGTCATCGTGACCGTCGTCTCCGCCTTCGTCCCGGCCCGCCGCGCGGGCAAGGTCTCCCCGATGGCCGCGCTGCGCGAGTCCGGAACCCCGGGGGACAAGAAGGCCGGCCGTGTCCGCGCCGTGCTCGGTCTGGTCCTCACCGGCCTCGGCGGAGCCTCCCTCTACCTCGCCGGAGCCGCCGAGAAGGCCGCGGCCGGATCCCTCTGGCTGGGTCTGGGCGTCGTCCTCACCCTGATCGGCTTCATCGTGATCGGCCCGCTGCTCGCCGCGGGCGTGGTGCGGGTGCTCTCCGGTGTGGTCCTGCGGCCCTTCGGGTCCGTGGGCCGGCTCGCCGAGCGCAACGCCCTGCGCAACCCGCGCCGCACCGGCGCCACGGCCGCCGCGCTGATGATCGGCCTCGCGCTGGTCGCCTGCCTGTCGGTGGTCGGCTCCTCGATGGTGGCCTCCGCGACCGACGAGCTCGACAAGTCGGTCGGCGCGGACTACATCGTCGCCTCCGAGGCCGGCCAGCCCGTCCTGCCGCAGGCCGAGCAGGCCTTGCGCGCCACCGCCGGCCTCGACCACGTCACCGCCTACCGCCAGCTGGAAGTCACGCTCACCGCGCCCGACGGCACCACCGAGGAGACCGACCTCGGCGCGACCGACCCGACGTACGCCAAGGACATCCGGCGCAAAATGACGGCCGGCGAGCACGCGGCGGCCTACGGCGACGGCTCCATGTCGGTCGGCTCCCTGTACGCCACCGCGCACGGCATCAAGCTCGGTGACGAGATGACGGTCGCCTTCACCGGCGGCAAGACGGTCAAGCTGAAGGTCGCGGCGATCACCAGCGACGAGGGCAACCTCGACAAGGGCATGAAGTACATCAGCACCGAGACCGCGCGGGCGAACGTGCCGGCGGACCGGATGCCGCTGCCCTTCATGATGCTGGCCACCGCCAAGGACGGGCAGTCCGACGCCGCCGCGTACAAGTCGGTCAAGGCGGCCCTGAGCGCGTACCCGCAGTACGTGGTGCGCAACCAGGCCGACTACAAGCAGGCCCTGAAGGACCAGGTCGGCCAGCTGCTGAACATGGTCTACGGGCTCCTCGGACTCGCGATCATCGTCGCGGTGCTGGGTGTCGTGAACACCTTGGCCCTGTCGGTGGTCGAGCGGACCCGCGAGATCGGCCTGATGCGCGCCATCGGCCTCTCCCGCCGCCAACTGCGCCGCATGATCCGCCTGGAGTCGGTGGTCATCGCCCTCTTCGGCGCCCTGCTCGGCCTCGGGCTGGGCATGGGCTGGGGAGCCACCGCACAGCAGCTGCTGGCGCTGGAGGGCCTGAAGGTCCTGGAGATCCCGTGGCCGACGATCATCGGGGTGTTCGCCGCGTCGGCCTTCGTGGGCCTGTTCGCCGCACTGGTCCCGGCCTTCCGGGCGGGGCGGATGAACGTCCTGAACGCGATCGCGAGCGAGTAGCGGGCGCCGCGTTCGTACGGGGTTGGCGCAGGCCCGGGACCGTTGTCCCGGGCCTGCGCCCTTTTTCGCGTCCGCCGGTACGGGCCCGCTCAGCCGGCGGTGTCGCGCCGCATCAGGACGATCCCGCCGGCCTCGCCCACCAGGGTGTACCGCTCGCCCGGGTGGAGCTGGGAGGCGTAGCCGGTCGGGTCGTCGCCGGCCCACTTGTTCCCGTTGTCGATGGTGATCCAGTCGGGGACGACGCCCTTGCTGCCGCCGATCCACAGGACGCGGCAGCGGGAGGTCAGCCGCGTCAGCGGTGTGGTGTCCGCCTCCACGGTGGCCCCGTCGGGGATCCGGTCGAGGAGCCGTTCGATCGCGGCGACGCGTTCGGGCTTCTCGTAGGTGGACGCCTCCGTGAGCTTGGCCGTCGGCATGCTGGTCATGGCCAGGGCGAGCGAGGCGGCGAGCACCGCCGTGGGCATCTGGAGGGCGTAGGCGCGCAGCCGGGGCCGGTCTCCGCGCCGGACGGTGTCGATGGCGTCGACCAGGGCGAGGGCGACGACGGGCATCAGTACGGCGCTGTAGTGCCAGTCGGTGGACCAGTAGTGGTCGTCCCCGGACAGGAACCGCCAGCCGAGGGTGGGCGCGGCGACCAGCAGCAGGGGCGAGCGCAGGGCGAGCAGGCCGGAGGTGGGGATCAGCACCCAGCCCAGCGTGGCCAGCTTGGTACCGGCACCGGCGAAGGGCCCCCCGCCCTCGATCTTGTGCCAGTAGCCGTAGCCGTCGGTCGCGAAGGCCGGTATGAACACGGTGAACACCAGTACGGCGCACACGCAGGCGGCCGCGGCGATGCCGAGCGCCGTCCAGACGGTGCGCCGGTCGGTGGCACGGGCGCGCCATGCCACCACGACGGCCAGGGCGGCCAGCGTGAAGCCGAGGTCCTCCTTGACGAGGAGCAGCGGCAGCCCCCACAGCAGCGCGGCCCGCCAGCGCCGGGCCAGGACCGCCTCCAGGGCGAAGGCCAGCAGCGGCACGGCGAAGGCGATCTCGTGGAAGTCGAACTCCACCGCCCGCTGGATCCCCCAGGACAGGCCGTACGCGACGCCGACGGCGATCCCGCGGGCCCGGCCCAGGAGCCGTCCGGCCGCCCGGGTGACGGGCACGGCGGAGAGCGCGAACAGCGCCGCCTGGACGACCAGCAGCGTGATCGGCCCGGGGAAGACCCGGTAGACGGGTGCGATGAGCGCGATGATCGGACTGAAGTGGTCCCCGAGGATGTTGGCGCCCGGCCCCTTCAGGTCGGCGACCGGCTCCCGGAGGTGGGCGTACGCCCGGATCGCCTGCTCGAAGATCCCCAGGTCCCAGGAGGCCCAGTCCATGCGCCGGAACCGGCCGACGGACAGCACGAGGTAGACGAGGAAGAGCCCGCACGCCACCAGCCAGGGTCCGGCCCAGCGGGTTGCGGCCGCCCGGGGCGGGGCCTGGGGGGCCGGTGCCGGGCGGGCCATGGCATCGCTCGTCACGGACTCGTGCTCCTCGGCCGTTCGGCGTGAACTCCTGCGGAAAAGGACGCGGCGAGCTCAGGCGGTGGTTACGTGCACATCGTAAAGCGGGAGCAACGTCTCCAGGAGGAGGGGCCCGCCCCCGCGCCGTGACCCGAATCCCTCGCGCGTCGGTGGCGGCGTCGTCGTAGGGTGGGAACCCCCGGCCCGTACGACGTGTCGGGTGCTTCGCGTTGCCCCTTCACGCCCTCAAGACCAGACCCTCACCGGACGGAAAGCCCCCTCATGAGCCTGCACGGACTGCTCGACGCCGTCACCCGGGACGCCGCCCTCACCGAGGCGGTCACCGCGGCCGGTGACGGCAACCGCATGCACGTGGACCTCGTCGGACCGGCCGCCGCGCGCCCCTTCGCGATCGCCGCGCTGGCCCGGCGCACCGAGCGGACCGTGCTGGCGGTCACCGCCACCGGGCGCGAGGCCGAGGACCTGGCCGCCGCGCTGCGCTCCCTGCTGCCGCCCGACGAGGTGGCCGACTACCCGTCCTGGGAGACCCTCCCGCACGAGCGGCTCAGCCCGCGCAGTGACACCATGGGCCGCCGGCTCGCCGTACTGCGCCGGCTGGTGCACCCCAGCAAGGACGACCCGGCCGCGGGGCCCGTCAGCGTGATCGTCGCCCCCATCCGGTCCGTGCTCCAGCCCCAGGTCAAGGGCCTGGGCGAGCTGGTTCCGGTGAGCCTGCGACAGGGTGCGACCGCCGATCTCGGCGAGATCACCGAGGCGCTGGCGGCGGCCGCGTACGCACGCGTCGAGCTCGTCGAGAAGCGCGGCGAGTTCGCCGTCCGCGGCGGCATCCTCGACGTCTTCCCGCCCACCGAGGAGCACCCGCTGCGCGTGGAGTTCTGGGGCGACGAGGTCGAGGAGATCCGCTACTTCAAGGTCGCCGACCAGCGGTCCCTGGAGATCGCCGAGCACGGCCTGTGGGCGCCGCCCTGCCGGGAACTGCTGCTGACGGACGCCGTACGGGAGCGGGCCCTGGCCCTCGCCGAGGCCCACCCGGAGCTCGGCGAACTGCTCGGCAAGATCGCCGAGGGGATCGCGGTGGAGGGCATGGAGTCCCTCGCCCCGGTCCTGGTCGACGACATGGAACTGCTGATCGACGTGCTGCCGGCCGGGGCGATGGCCGTCGTCTGCGATCCCGAGCGGGTACGGACCCGGGCCGCCGACCTCGTCGCGACCAGCCAGGAGTTCCTGATGGCCTCCTGGGCGGCCACCGCGGGCGGTGGCGACGCCCCCATCGACGTCGGCGCGGCCTCGCTGCGCGGCATCGCGGAGGTCCGCGACCGGGCCCGCGAGCTGGACATGATGTGGTGGTCGATCTCCCCGTTCGCCGCGGACGACACCGGCCTGGCCGCCGACACCCTCAAACTGGGCATGCACGCCCCGGAGGCCTACCGCGGCGACACCGCCCGCGCCCTGGCCGACACCAAGGGCTGGATCGCCGACGGCTGGCACACCGTCTACCTCACCGAGGGCCACGGCCCGGCCGCCCGCACCGTCGAGGTGCTCGCCGGCGAGGGCATCGCCGCCCGGCTGGAGCCGGACCTGGGAGCCCTGGAGCCGAGCCTGGTCCACGTCGCCTGCGGATCGATCGACAACGGCTTCGTCGACCCGGTGCTGCGCCTGGCCGTGCTCACCGAGACCGACCTGACCGGGCAGCGGACCGCCAGCAAGGACCTCGGCCGGATGCCGACCCGCCGCCGCAAGACGATCGACCCGCTGACCCTGGAGGCCGGCGACTACATCGTCCACGAGCAGCACGGCGTGGGCCGCTACGTCGAGATGGTCCAGCGCACCGTGCAGGGCGCCACCCGCGAGTACCTGCTGGTGGAGTACGCCCCCGCCAAGCGGGGGCAGCCCGGCGACCGGCTCTACATCCCCACCGACCAGCTGGAGCAGGTCACCAAGTACGTCGGCGGCGAGGCCCCGACCCTGCACCGGCTCGGCGGCGCCGACTGGACCAAGACCAAGGCGCGCGCGAAGAAGGCGGTCAAGGAGATCGCCGCCGACCTGATCAAGCTCTACAGCGCGCGCATGGCCGCCCCCGGCCACACCTTCGGTCCCGACACGCCCTGGCAGCGGGAGCTGGAGGACGCCTTCCCGTACGCGGAGACGCCCGACCAGCTGACGACCATCGCCGAGGTCAAGGAGGACATGGAGAAGTCGGTCCCGATGGACCGGCTGATCTGCGGCGACGTCGGATACGGCAAGACCGAGATCGCCGTGCGCGCCGCGTTCAAGGCGGTGCAGGACGGCAAGCAGGTGGCCGTCCTCGTCCCGACCACGCTGCTCGTGCAGCAGCACTTCGGGACCTTCTCCGAGCGTTACAGCCAGTTCCCGGTCAACGTGAAGGCGCTGTCCCGCTTCCAGAGCGAGACGGAGTCGAAGGCGACGCTGGAGGGCCTGCGGGAGGGCTCGGTGGACGTGGTCATCGGCACCCACCGGCTGTTCTCGCAGGAGACCAGGTTCAAGGACCTGGGCCTGGTCATCGTCGACGAGGAGCAGCGCTTCGGCGTGGAGCACAAGGAGCAGCTGAAGAAGCTCCGCGCCAACGTCGACGTGCTGACCATGTCCGCGACGCCGATCCCGCGCACCCTGGAGATGGCGGTGACCGGCATCCGCGAGATGTCGACGATCACCACCCCGCCGGAGGAGCGCCACCCGGTGCTCACCTTCGTCGGGCCGTACGAGGAGAAGCAGATCGGCGCGGCCATCCGCCGTGAGCTGCTGCGCGAGGGCCAGTGCTTCTACATCCACAACCGGGTCGAGTCCATCGACCGGGCGGCGGCCAAGCTGCGCGAGATCGTGCCCGAGGCGCGGATCGCGACGGCGCACGGCCAGATGTCGGAGCAGGCGCTGGAGCAGGTCGTCGTCGACTTCTGGGAGAAGAAGTTCGACGTACTGGTCTCCACGACCATCGTCGAGTCGGGCATCGACATCTCCAACGCCAACACCCTGATCGTGGAGCGCGGCGACAACTTCGGCCTGTCGCAGCTGCACCAGTTGCGCGGCCGCGTCGGCCGAGGCCGGGAGCGCGGGTACGCGTACTTCCTCTACCCGCCGGAGAAGCCGCTGACGGAGACCGCGCACGAGCGGCTCGCGACGATCGCCCAGCACACCGAGATGGGCGCCGGCATGTACGTGGCGATGAAGGACCTGGAGATCCGAGGCGCGGGCAACCTGCTCGGCGGCGAGCAGTCCGGTCACATCGCGGGCGTCGGCTTCGACCTGTACATCCGCATGGTCGGCGAGGCGGTGGCCGACTACCGGGCCGCCGTCGAGAACGGCGGGGTGGAGGAGGAGCGGCCGCTGGAGGTCAAGATCGAGCTGCCGGTCGACGCGCACGTCCCGCACGACTACGCGCCGGGCGAGCGGCTGCGCCTGCAGGCGTACCGGTCCATCGCGTCGGCGACCTCCGAGGCGGACGTCAAGGCCGTCCGCGAGGAACTCACCGACCGCTACGGAAAGCTCCCGGAGCCGGTGGAGAACCTGCTGCTGGTGGCCGGGCTGCGGATGCTGGCACGGGCCTGCGGGGTCGGTGACATCACCCTCCAGGGCAACAACATCCGCTTCGGGCCGGTGGAGTTGCGCGAGTCGCAGGAGCTGCGGCTGAGGCGCCTCTACCCGGGCACGGTCCTCAAGCCGGCGACCTCGCAGATCCTGGTCCCGCGCCCCAAGGCGGGCAGGATCGGCGGCAAGCCGGTGGTCGGCCGCGAACTGCTGGCCTGGACCGGCGAGTTCCTCACCACCATCCTCGGCTCGTAGCGCCCGGCGGCCGCGGCCGGGGAGCCCGCGCTCCCGGCCGCGGCCGACGTGCCGGCGGGGGCCGTGCTGCGACCCTGCAACGGTTGCGCCCATCCCCTCACTGATGGCCGGGAACGCTGTATACCCTCAGACCCGAAACCTCTTCCGCACGGCCCGTCAGGAGCAGCGATGCACGGCCCCGGCCTTCCGCCGCAGCACGCCCCCCAGTCCACCTCGGGCGGCGTGGTGACACTGCGCGTGCTGTTCATGCTGCTGCCCCTTCTGAGCTGCGGCTTCCTGGCATGGGGCTCGATGCTGCGGCTCGCGCTGGTCACCCGTAGGTCCCGGGACTGGACCCTGCTGGTGGCCAGCGGTGTGCTCGCCGTCGTCTGGATGACGCTGATCCAGCTGGACCCGACCCCCGACGTCGACGGCTGGCAGGGCAACCTCGGCGCCGGTGGCTCGATCCTCACGGGCTTCGCGATCTGCGTGTACTTCCTCGTCGCCGACATCAAGCACCACGAGGCCGTCAGGGCCTCGGCGCCCGCGCCCTGGTACCCGGGGCAGCCCATGCCGTACAACCACCCGCCGCAGAACTCGCCTTCCTACGGCTACCCGCACGCCGCCCAGGCCCCCACCGTGATCTCCGGCCAGACGCCGGCCGCCCCGCAGGTACCGCCGCAGCCGACCCCGCCCCCGCGCATCGGGCAGGTCCGCGCCGAACTCGACGAGCTCAGCGAGCTGCTGCGCAAGCAGACCCCGCCGCCCGGCGGGCACCACCAGGACCCGAACCAGACCGCCTTCCGGGATCCGCAGCAGTGACCGAACGCCTCATCGGAGACCGCTACCAACTGGCGAGCGTCCTCGGGCAGGGCGGCATGGGCCAGGTGTGGACCGCGTACGACCGCCGTCTGGACCGGCGGGTCGCCGTCAAGCTGCTGCGCCCCGACAAGGTCGCCGGCCCCGGCACGGTCGCCGAGGAGCTGCGCCGCCGCTTCGTGCGCGAATGCCGGGTCACGGCCCAGGTCGACCACCCCGGCCTGGTCACCGTCCACGACGCGGGCAGCGACGGCGACGAGCTGTTCCTCGTCATGGGCTACGTCGAGGGCTCGGACCTCGCCGACCACCTCGCCGCCCACAGCCCCTACCCGTGGCAGTGGGCGGTCGCGGTCGTCGCGCAGCTGTGCTCGGTGCTGTCGGCCGTGCACGCGGTGCCGATCGTCCACCGCGATCTGAAGCCCCGCAACGTGATGGTCCGCCCGGACGGCACCGTCCTGGTCCTCGACCTCGGCGTGGCCTCGGTGATGGACACCGACACCACCCGCCTCACCAGCACCGGCACACCGATCGGCAGTCCCGCGTACATGGCGCCGGAGCAGGCGATGAGCGGCGCGGTGGGCCCGTACACCGACCTGTACGCGCTCGGCGTGCTCCTGTACGAACTGCTCAGCGGCAACGTCCCCTTCGCGGGGTCCACCGCCCTGGGCGTGCTCCACCGCCACCTGTACGAGGCGCCGGTCCCGGTCCGCCCGCAGCGCCCGGAGGTCCCGCAGGAGCTGGAGGCGCTCCTGATGCGCCTCCTCGCGAAGGACCCGCAGGACCGGCCGTCCTCGGCGCAGGAGGTCTACGAGGCCCTCACCCCGCTGCTGCCGGCCCGCGACGGCCGCGGCCCGGTCCGCCCGCTGGACCCGACCCGGCCCTTCGTACGCCCCCTGGCCCCTTGGCCGGACCGGGCCGCGGTGATCCCGCCCCGGCCGACCACCCCGCCGCCGTCCACGCCGACGGGCACCCCCGTGCCGCCCACGTCCGCGCCGACGCCCACGCGGACCCCCGCGCCGGTGCCGGCGCCACAGAAGCCCGACATCCCGGGCGCCGTGGACCAGGCCCGCACGCTCCTGGACCAGGGCCGGCTCACGCAGGCCGTGGACATCCTCGGCGGGATCCTCCCGGCGGCGGCCGCCGAGCACGGCGAGCGCTCACCGGTGGTCCGCTCCCTGCGCAAGCAGTACGCGGCCACGCTGATGGACGACGGACAGTACCGCCGCGCCCTGCCCGAACTGCGCCGCCTGGCGGAGGAGTTCCCGGCCGGCGATCCCCAGTCCCTGCGGTTCCGCTACGACGCGGCGCAGTGCCTGGAGCAGCTCGGCGAGCCGGCCGCCGCCCTGGCGGAGTACCGCTCGCTGCTCCCGTACTTCGAGAACCGCTACGCCAACCCGGACCAGGCCCTGCCGCTGGAGATCCGCCGCCGGATCGCGCACCTGCTGCTCTCCCTCGGCGACCGCCCGGCGGCCCACGAGACCCTGGCCCGGCTGCTGTTCGACGCGGAGCGGCTGCACGGCCCGACCCACCCCTTCCCGTCGGAGATACGCCGCACCCTGCAGTGGCTGAGCCAGGTCCGCTGACGCGGGCTCGGCCGACAGGATCAGAGAGAGACGACCCGCTGCCGGCGGCGGGCGCCGCGGGTCCTGACGGCGGTGACCGCCAGGACCGTCAGGGCCACGGCCGCGACCGCCAGCCCGGGCACCAGCCCCGGCGGGCGGAAGGAGCACTCGACCCGTGTGGTGCCGGCGCCCAGCGGGACCGCGACCAGCCCCAGGTGGGCCGAGGCGGGGCGGCCGTTGCAGGTCCAGCCGGCGATCGCGGGGACGGAGAGGACCGCCGTGCCCGTGGTGCCCGCGGGCAGCACGGCCCGCACGCCCGCGGAGCCGACCCGGACCGAGGTCGCGGCCGTGGCCCGCAGGGCGGCCACCGCCGCGTCGAGGCGGGTGCGGTCCAGGCACGACAGGGTCCAGCGCGCGGGCGGGGCGGCGTCGAAGACCAGCGCCGAGGAGGCGCCGCGGGAGACGCCCATCGGCTGGAGGGCCGCCCGGTTGCGGGGGGCGCCGCCGTTCAGGCGGAAGGCCGGGCCGTCGGCGAGGCGGGCCGTGGCGTTGTACTCCGGCGCCCACAGGTAGGCCTCGGTGCCCGCACGGCAGACCCCGGGCGCGAGCGGGTCCTCGTAGACACGGGCGCCCAGCAGCAGTTCCTGATTGGTGAAGGGCGACTCGCCGTAGGAGACGGACGGGCCGGGCGGGCGGGTGGTCACCAGCGGGGGCACCTCGGCCCGCAGCACCGAGCCGTCCGGCTGAAGGCGCGCGCCGACCGCGAAGACGGCGTCCGTCACCGGGTTGTCGATGCTCTGGACGTTGCGGCCGCGCGAGGTCCAGCCGGCGCCGAGCGCGACCATCGTCCGCGTGAACACCTCGGGCGTGTGGCTGCTGTAGTACGAGCCGCCCTCCCCGCCCAGCAGCAGCGGGTCGTTGCCGGACAGCGCGGGCCGGCTCGGATCGGTGCGGTACGCCGGCCAGCCCCCGGCGGCCGCCAGGGCCCCGGCGCGCGCGGTGTGGCTCCGCCCCCAGGAGGGGTAGTCGTCGAGGCCGCCCAGTTTGCCCCGGTGGCCGAAGGCGGTCGTCGCCGCCGCCTGCGCGAGCAGGACCAGGGCCAGCAGCCCGGCCGCCGGGAGGACCAGGCGGCGGTGGCGCAGCGCCCACCAGGCCGCGACCGCCGACGCCAGGCCGCCCGCGAACAGCACGTACCCCCATGCCGTCGTCAGCGTGCTCCCGCGCGCCCACAGCGCGGCGGCCGCCAGCAGGCCCGCCCCCGCGGCCAGCGCCGGCGGCCGCGGCAGGCCGTGTTCCAGGGCGGTCCAGGCGGCGATGACGGCGATCCCGGCCAGGACGAAGGTCTGCCGGTACGGGCTGCCGTTCGGGGTGGCGAACAGGTGCCAGGCCAGATGGGTCGGAGCCCACTGGAGGGAGAGCGCCACGGCCGCCGTCAGCCCCGTCCACCACAGCCGGTCGCGCGGCGGCACCGCCCGGTGGAAGGGCAGCGCGGCGGCCAGCAGCAGCGTGCCGGTGCCCACGAAGACGGCGGGGGAGGAGAAGGAGTAGGTGCCGGGCAGCAGCCGGGCGAAGAGGTCGGCCCAGGACACCGGCCGGAACTCCTTGACCCACCCCGGGTAGGCCCGGCCCGAGCTGAGGAACAGCGGGAGCAGGACGGGCGCCGCCAGGGCGATGCCCGGCAGGGTGGTCCCGGCCACCCGCGCGGTCACCGCGATCCGCATCCGGAGGCCGTCCCGGGTCAGCACCATCCGTACCAGCAGCACCAGCGCGGCGCCCAGGGTCGCCATGTAGGCGGTGTAGAAGTTCGCCGTCCAGCAGACGGCGACGACCAGCGGCGCGAGCAGCACCCGCCGGCCGCGCAGGGCCCATTCACCGGTGAGGCAGAGAAGGGGGAAGGCGGTCAGCCCGTCCAGCCACATCGGGTTGTAGGAGGCTTCGATCACCGACCAGCCGCACAGCGCGTACGAGGCCCCGAGCAGTCCGGCCGCCCACCAGGGCCCCCGGTGGAGGGTGCGCAGCAGCCAGGCCATGGCCGCCGCCGCGGCCGCCGTTTTCAGCACCGTGACGACGTACACGGCCAGGTCGATGTCGGCGCGCGGGAACACGGCGACGAGGACGGACAGCGGGCTGGTCAGGTAGGTGCCGAGGTCGGGCAGGAAGCTGGTGCCGTACCCGGACTGCCAGTTGAACAGCAGTCCGCCCCGGGCGCGGCCGTGCAGGAGGTCCCACAGGTGCGCGTGGAAGGGTACGAACTGATTGCCGAGGTCGTTGATGCTGCGGTGGCGCGGTCCGTACGGGAAGACACGGGCGGCGGCGTCCCCGGCGCACACGGCCACCGCCGTGAGCAGGGCGGCGAGCGCCGAACCGGACAGACTGCGGCGGCGCGGCGAGCGGTGCGGTGTCGACATGGTGGGCCGACCCTGGCAGCACCGGGGGACGCGGGAGTGGCCGCGCAGTGGCCGCGACACGAACAGACACGTACCCCGGACACCCCGCGAATCGTTGGTCGAACCGGTGGCCCGGGCCACCCTTACTGCATACCATCGATCACCGCACGGCCCTTGTGCATTGACGCACAATCTCCCGGCCCTGGAGGCTCCTTTGCACCGTCGCACTGCGCTCTCCGTCTCCGCCGCCCTGCTCGTGGCGGCGCCCCTGCTGTCCGCCTGCTCGGGCGAGACCCGGCCCGGCACCGCGGCCGTCGTCGGCGGTGAACGGATCACCACCTCCGCGCTCCAGGCCCAGGTGGGCGACGTCCGCGCCGCACAGAACCGTTCCGAGCACGCCGCGACGCTCATCTCCAACACCCCGCAGCTGGACCGGATCAAGCTCGGCAAGATGATCCAGCTCCGGGTGCTGGAGCGGGCCGCGAAGGACGCGGGCATTTCGGTCACGACCAAGGAGGTCGAGGACGCCCGCAAGGCCCAGGAGGGCGGCAAGGGCGCGGCGGCTCTGGAGCAGGCGGCCCTCCAGGGCCGCGTCCCGCTCGCCGCCGGGCAGATCGACGAGGAGGTGCGCTTCCAGCTGCTGCTCGGCAAGCTGAGCGAGCGCTACGGCGAGGACAAGATCATCGAGCCGCTCGCCAAGGCCTCGCAGGCACTCCACATCGAGGTGAACCCGCGCTACGGGGCCTGGGACGCCCAGCAGGTCGGACTCGGCCCGGTGGAGACCTCCTGGATCACCCAGCGGACGCGCCCCGAGCAGGCACCCGCCGGAGCCTGACGTCCCGCGGCGGGGGTAGGTTCGGAGGGTGACCGACCACTCCCAGCCCACCGCCGCCCCCGAGCCCACCGGCCGTATCGTCCTGCTGACCACCAGCCACCGGGTCGCCCCCGGGGTGCTGTCCTGGCCGGCGTGGCAGACCCTGCACGCCGCGGACCGGGTGCTGTGCGCCGACCCCGGCCACCCGCAGCTGCCGTACCTGCGGGAGGCGGGCGTCGAGGTCGAGTACACGGCCCCGGACGCGCACGAGCTGGTCGAGGCCTGCGCCGGCGGCCGTACGGTCGTGGTGCTCCCGGCCGGGGAGGGCGACCGGCGGCTCACCGACGGGCTGGCCGGGCTGGCCGGCTCCGGCCGGGTCTCCATGCCCGACCTGGAACTGCTGCCCGGCTCGTACGACCTGCCGGGCGCGCGCCTGCTCGACCTGGTCCAGGTGATGGACCGGGTCCGGCGCGAGTGCCCGTGGACCTCCCGGCAGACCCACCGGGGCCTGGCCAAGTACGCGATCGAGGAGGCGTACGAGCTCGTCGAGGCGATCGAGGACGGCGACCGGGAGGAGCTGCGCGAGGAACTCGGCGACGTCCTGCTCCAGGTGGTCTTCCACGCCCGGATCGCCGAGGAGGGGGTCCCCGGCGGGGAGGACGAGAACGAGAACGAGGACGAGGACGACGGGGACGGCGACGGGGAGGGCCTCGGGGCCTTCTCCATCGACGACGTGGCCGGAGCCCTCGTGCAGAAGCTGATCCACCGGCACCCGCACGTCTTCGGCGACGCGGAGGCCGAGACCCCGGAGGACGTTCACGCGCACTGGCAGCGCACCAAGGCGGTCGAGAAGCGGCGCGAGTCGGTCACCGACGGGATCCCGGTGGGCCAGCCGGGCCTGGCGCTCGCTGCCAAGCTCGCGGGCCGGGTCCGTACGGGCGGGGTGGCCGTCGAGCTGCCCCGCGGCGACGGCATCGGCTACGAGCTGCTGCGACTGGCGGCGCGCGCCGAGGCGGAGGGGGTGGACCCCGAGACCGCGCTGCGTGCGGCGGCCCGCGTCTACCGCGACGCGATCCGGGCGGCCGAGGGCGTCGGAGCCGCCACGGAGTAGCCCTGCCACGGAGTGGCCCCGCACGGCGTGGCCCCGTACCCCTCCTCGGTTCCTACCTCAGTACTCCCTCGGGGCGCGGGCCGAGGGGTTGTGCCAGTGCGGGGCCGGGCGGTTCAGGAGCCACTCGGCGAAGCCCAGCGGGCGGCCGCCCTGTGCGGGGTCGGCGGCTCCGGCGGGCACGGAGTCGTGGAAGAGGCGGGAGGGGAGGGCGCCGAGCTCCTCCAGGAGCCGGGCGGTCTCGTCGATGAACTGCGCCGGCCCGCTGAGGTAGACGTCCTGGTCGGGCCACAGGCCACGGTTGCTCAGGGCGGTCGCGAGCCGCTCGGTGGCCTCGTTGCGGGGCCGGCCGGGGGCGGGCGTGATGTAGGTGACGTCGAGCCAGCCGCAGGAGGTGCCGTACGCGTCGATGAGCGGCCGGTCGTAGAGGTGCGCGCAGTCCCGGGCCACCACGAAGAGCCGTACGTCCTGATCGGGGGGCCGGTCCGCCAGTTCCTCCAGCATGGCCCGGATCGGGGCCCAGCCGGTGCCCGCGGCGATCAGGCTGACCGGTCGGTCGGAGCGGCGGAAGGTCAGGTGCCCGCCGGGGGCGCCGAGTCGCAGGACCTCGCCCGGCCGGGTCTCGCGGACCAGGGCGGTGCTGAGCCGCCCGTGGTCGATCCGGCTGACGTGCAGGTCGACGGTGCCGTCGGGGCGGGGGGCGTTGCCGATGGAGTAGGTGCGCCAGGTCCGGGGGACCCGGTCGCTGCTCACGCTCGTGTACTGGCCGGGGAGATAGGGGAAGGGGGCGTGCGGCCGCAGGGTGAGCACGCCGATGTCCTGCCCGTACTGGAGGTGGCGCACGACCTCCGCGTCCCACCACGGCGGGTCCTGGCTCGCGCCGGCCCCGGCGAGCATGGCGTCGGCGATCACCTGGTAGGCCTCGGTCCAGGCCTTCTCCACCTGCGGGGTCCAGGCTTCGCCGGAGGTCGCGGCGAGTGCGGCGAGCAGGCTGGAGCCGACGACCGCGTAGTGCTCGGGGCGGACCAGGAACTTGCGGTGGTCGCGGCCCAGGTCGCGCAGGTAGGGGCCGAGGGTCTCGTCGTCGTCGCCGAGACGGGATATGACGTGGGTGAGCGCCGCGAAGAGCCGGTCGCGCTGGCGTTCCATGTCCTCGGAGGAGACCGGGAAGAGGTCACGGACTCCGGGGTTGTGCCAGAACAGGTGTGAGTAGAAGAACTTGACCGCGTGCTCGGCCCGTCTCTCCACCACCGCGAAACTGCTTTTCAAGATCCTCACATCCACACGACCGAAAGTAGGAGTGCCGGACGGGGCGAGGTCAAGCGTTGTCCGATCTACGGACAGCCTCGACGAAGCAGTCATATGGGATGACCGGTCGGGTGGGCCGCGGCCCGCGCGGGTCCGCCCGTGCGCGGCGGCTACTGTCGGGGACATGCACGATCAGTCGTCCACTCCCTCCGTCGGCGCGGCGCCCGAACTCTTCACGTGGGAGTTCGCGACCGACCCCTACCCGGCTTACGCATGGCTGCGCGAGCACTCCCCGGTGCACCGCACGAAGCTCCCCAGCGGGGTCGAGGCATGGCTCGTCACCCGCTACGCGGACGCCCGCCAGGCCCTCGCCGACCAGCGGCTCAGCAAGAATCCGGCACACCACGCGGAGCCCGCGCACGCCAGGGGCAAGACCGGGATCCCGGGGGAGCGCAAGGCGGAGCTGATGACGCATCTGCTGAACATCGACCCGCCGGACCACACGCGGCTGCGGCGCCTGGTGTCGAAGGCGTTCACGCCGCGCAGGGTCGCCGAGTTCACCCCGCGGGTGCAGGCGCTCACCGATCATCTGATCGACGGGTTCGCGGGGAGGGGGGAGGCGGACCTCATCCACGAGTTCGCGTTCCCGCTCCCCATCTACGCCATCTGCGAGATGCTCGGGGTACCGCGCGAGGACCAGGACGACTTCCGTGACTGGGCCGGGATGATGATCCGCCACGGCGGCGGTCCGCGGGGCGGAGTCGCCCGGTCGGTGAAGCAGATGCGGACCTATCTCGGTGAGCTCATCCATCGCAAAAGGGATGACCTGGGCGACGATCTGATCTCCGACCTGATCCGGGCGAGCGACCACGGCGACCATCTGACGGAGGGTGAGGCCACCGCGATGGCCTTCATCCTGCTCTTCGCCGGTTTCGAGACGACCGTGAACCTCATCGGCAACGGCGTCCACTCCCTCTTCATGAACCCCGTCCAGCGCGAGCGCCTGCAGAGCTCCCTGGCCGCCGGGGAGAGCGGGCTGCTGGCCACCGGCGTCGAGGAACTCCTGCGCTACGACGGCCCCGTGGAGCTTGCGACGTGGCGGTTCGCCACCGAGCCGTTGACCCTCGGCGGCGAGCGCGTCGAGACCGGCGATCCCGTCCTGGTCGTCCTCGCGGCCGCCGACCGGGACCCCGAGCGGTTCACCGACCCGGACACCCTCGACCTCTCCCGGGCCGACAACCAGCACCTCGGGTACGGCCACGGCATCCACTACTGCCTGGGCGCGCCGCTGGCCCGGCTCGAAGGACAGACCGCGCTCGCGACCCTGCTGACGCGCCTGCCCGACCTGGAACTCGCCGTTCCGCCCCAAGACCTGCGCTGGCGTGGGGGGTTGATCATGCGAGGGCTTCGTACTCTTCCCGTTCGCTTCACGGCTCAAAACACTTGAGCGGGATCTGATCAAAAGTCAGATCCTGCTTGAACTTGTGACAATCGTTCGAAGGCCGCTAGGTTCTGCCGTTACCCCGCTGTTATGCGAAAGGTGATCCCTCATGCTCTCCGGGAACGGCCGTCACAGACGCCCCCGCCAGGTCCCCGCGCTGGTAGTCACAGCCGGAGTCACTGGCTCTGCGCTGGCCATGCCGCTGCTTGCCGCCACCAGTGCCACCGCTGCCGACACCGCCACCTGGGACAAGGTGGCCGAGTGCGAGAGCGGCGGCGCGTGGAGCGCCAACTTCGGCAGTGGCGCGTACGGCGGCCTCCAGTTCACCCAGGAGCAGTGGCAGAACGCCGGCGGTCTGGACTTCGCCGAGCGGGCCGACCTCGCGAGCCGCTCGCAGCAGATAGCGGTGGCCGAGCGCGTGCTGGCCTCCCAGGGCCCGCAGGCCTGGCCGCTGTGCGCGGCCTCCGCCGGACTGGACCGGCAGGGTCCGGCCGCGGTCGTCGACCCCGGCCTGCCCGGCAGCCCCACCGCGGTGGGACCCGCGCCGTCCCGCCCCGACGACACCGTGCCCTCCGCCAAGGGCGGCAAGCCGGCCACGGACTTCGGACTCTCGACCGCGGAGACCCCGAGCCCTTCGGGCACCCCCTTCCTGATCCCCGACGCGCCGTCCCTCGGACTGCCCGTCATGCCCGCGCCCGACGTTCCGACGACGCCCCCGGCCGACCCGGGCACCCCGGGCGCCCCGGTCCTCCCGACCGACCCGGCGACCCCGCCGGTGAGCCCCACCGACCCCACGGCCCCGGTCCTCCCGACGGACCCGACGGCTCCGACGGCGCCGACGACCCCGCCGGTCACCCCGGGTCCGTCCCCGACGGACCCGACGGCCCCCGCGGCACCGGCGGCCCCGGCGACCCCGGGCGCCACTCCGGCCGAGGGCAACGGCAAGCACCGCGGTGCGCCCTCCCCCGAGGAGGGCGCCCCGTCCGATGCCGCGCCGGACCCCGTCTACACCGTGCAGGCGGGCGACAGCCTGGCGACCATCGCGGTTGCCAAGGGCGTGAAGGGCGGCTGGAGCGGCCTCTACGAGGCCAACGAGCAGGTCATCGGCGAGGACGCCGATCTGATCAAGCCCGGGCAGAACCTGGATCTAACCACGTAATAAGGACAGTTGGTTCGCCCGGAAAGACCTTGATTGTCTGTTTTCGGCAAGTGAGACATGTGTCTCTTCCGGTCAACTGGCGTGTCCCGCCCGGGGCCTTGCGCAAACCCCGGTCTCACCTGCGCAAACACCTCTGCGGAGAGCGCAAGTAGGGCCCCTTTCTCCCCGATGTTCCTCGTTGAACATCGGGGAGAGCTGTGTCTACCTTCTGAATCGCTCGCCACCGCGAGCTCCTTCGACCGCATCGCCGAGTCCTGCCGGCGGACGGGGGGAACAGTCGTCGCGTAAAGCGCCGAAGGCAGGAGCGGGGGACCCAAGGTAGGCGCCGCGAGCGTCCGTTGAGAGACGGTCACGCAAGCGGCTTGGGGTTAAGCGGTGCGCTAGGTCGCGCCGCCGGGCACTCACAGGCCCGAACCCGACAGCTCACCTCGTAGGCGTCGGTGAGGAGAAACCTCATGCTGCTTTCCGGCAAGGGCAAGCACCGTCGCGCCTCCAAGGCCGTCCGCATCGTCACGCTCGCCGGTGTCGCCGGTGTGGCCGTCGCCGCCCCCCTGATGACCGCGGGCGCCGCCAGTGCCGCCACCGCGTCCGAGTGGGACAAGGTCGCGCAGTGCGAGTCCGGTGGCAACTGGGCCATCAACACGGGCAACGGCTACTACGGCGGACTGCAGTTCTCGTCCTCCACGTGGGCGGCGTTCGGCGGCAAGTCGTACGCCTCACAGGCCAACCAGGCCTCGAAGGCGCAGCAGATAGCCGTGGCCGAGAAGGTCCTGAAGAAGCAGGGCAAGGGCGCCTGGCCGCACTGCGGCAAGGGCCTGTCGAACTCCTCGTACACGGGCGGCTCCTCCGAGACCCCGGCCTCCACCAAGCCGAAGGCCGAGACGAAGAAGACCGAGACCAAGAAGACCGAGACCAAGGCCGCGCCGAAGAAGGACACCAAGCGCGCCGAGGCCCCGGTCACCCGCTCCGAGCGGACCGAGGCCCCTGCCGCGCCGAAGACCGGCAACGGCTCGTACGAGGTCAAGCCGGGCGACACCCTGGGCACCATCGCCGAGGCCAACGGCGTCAAGGGCGGCTGGCAGCAGCTGTTCGAGCTGAACAAGGACATCGTCTCGGACGCCGACCTGATCTTCCCGGGTCAGAAGCTGAAGCTCAGCTGACCGCTGCGGCAATAGCCGCAAAAGCGTACGCAACGCGCAGAATTCCCACCGCCCGGCGCCCTTCCCCCCACGCGCCGGGCGGCGGTGTGTGCGGCAGCGGAACCCCCGTCATGCGGGGCCCTATGTCCGGGAAGAGGGGTATTCGGGCCCTTTTTCGTCCCAGGACCCGGGCGGTCGGCAGGGTGAGTGCCCGGATCCGGTTAGGCTCTAGTCGGCCAGGCCGTCCCACGGCCTGACGCCACCGCACACCCAGCGTCACATCCCAGAAGGAGATGCTCGTGCCGTCCATCGACGTCGTCGTAGCCCGGGAAATCCTGGACTCCCGAGGCAACCCCACGGTCGAGGTCGAGGTGGGCCTCGACGACGGCAGCACCGGCCGTGCTGCCGTTCCGTCCGGCGCCTCCACCGGTGCCTTCGAGGCCATCGAGCTCCGTGACGGTGACCCCAACCGTTACTTCGGCAAGGGTGTCGAGAAGGCCGTCCTCGCCGTCATCGAGCAGATCGGCCCGGAGCTCGTCGGCTACGACGCCACCGAGCAGCGCCTGATCGACCAGGCCATGTTCGACCTGGACGCCACCGACAACAAGGGCTCGCTCGGCGCCAACGCCATCCTCGGCGTCTCGCTCGCCGTCGCCCACGCCGCGTCCGAGGCCTCGGACCTCCCGCTCTTCCGCTACCTCGGCGGTCCGAACGCGCACCTGCTGCCCGTTCCGATGATGAACATCCTCAACGGTGGGTCGCACGCCGACTCCAACGTCGACATCCAGGAGTTCATGATCGCCCCGATCGGCGCGGAGTCCTTCTCCGAGGCGCTGCGCTGGGGTGCCGAGGTCTACCACACCCTCAAGAAGGTCCTGCACACCAAGGGCCTGTCCACCGGTCTCGGCGACGAGGGCGGCTTCGCCCCGAACCTGGAGTCCAACCGCGCCGCGCTCGACCTCATCATCGAGGCCGTCAAGCAGGCCGGCTACACCCCGGGCAAGGACATCGCGCTCGCGCTCGACGTCGCCGCGTCCGAGTTCTACAAGGACGGCAAGTACGAGTTCGAGGGCCAGTCCCGCTCGGCCGCCGAGATGACCGACTACTACGCCGAGCTCGTCGAGGCGTACCCGCTCGTCTCCATCGAGGACCCGCTGTTCGAGGACGACTGGGCCGGCTGGAAGACCATCACCGACCGCCTGGGCGCCAAGGTCCAGATCGTCGGCGACGACCTCTTCGTCACCAACCCCGAGCGCCTGGCCCGCGGCATCGAGGAGGGCTCCGCGAACGCCCTCCTCGTGAAGGTGAACCAGATCGGCTCGCTGACCGAGACCCTCGACGCCGTCGAGATGGCCCAGCGCAACGGCTTCAAGTGCATGATGTCGCACCGCTCCGGCGAGACCGAGGACGTCACCATCGCCGACCTCGCCGTCGCCGTGAACTGCGGTCAGATCAAGACCGGCGCCCCGGCCCGCTCGGACCGCGTCGCCAAGTACAACCAGCTGCTGCGCATCGAGGAGATCCTCGACGACGCCGCGGTGTACGCGGGCCGCAGCGCCTTCCCGCGCTTCAAGGGCTAATCACGCTCTGCCTCCGTACGTCCCCGCACTCGGTCCCGTACCGTGTGCGGGGACGTATTGCGTAGTGCGTACAAAGGGGAGGCGGACCAATGGCCGGGAACCGGGATCGGTTCTCCACCTTCTCCACGGCGACGCGGCTCAAGCAGCTCGGTGAGCGGACCGCGGCCCACGTCTACCGCTCGCAGTCGCGTCGGCAGGTGCGCCGCAGCCGCCTCACCGGCAGGGCCGCGCTCCTGGTGCTCGTGCTCTGTACGCTGGTGGTCGCCCTCGCGTATCCGATGCGCCAGTACGTCTCCCAGCGCTCGGAGATCGCGGAGCAGCAGCGGGCCGCCGCCGCCGCGCGGGACCGCCTGGAGCGGCTCCGCGACGAGAAGGCCCGCTGGCAGGACGACGCGTACGCGGAGCAGCAGGCGCGCAAGCACCTGCACTTCCTGCGCCCGGGGGAGGTCGGCTACATCATGAGCGACCCCGGGTCCCAGCCCCCGGAGCCGCACCGGACCGGCCAGGCCGGGTCGGACCGCCCCTGGTACTCCAACGTCTGGGACGGCGTCGACAAGGCCGACCGCCCCGGCGAATGAGCACGGCGGTACCGGAGTACCGCAGTACCGCAGCACCCATCCACGAGAACGAAGAGACTTCCTCCAGGCATGCAGACGCCCCCGCCCCAGACCGACCGGACCGAGCCGACCGACGCGGACATCGAGGCGTTCGAGCAGCAGCTCGGCCGCCCGCCGCGCGGGCTGCGCGCCATCGCGCACCGCTGCCCCTGCGGTCAGCCCGACGTGGTGGAGACCGCGCCGCGGCTTCCCGACGGCACCCCCTTCCCGACGCTGTACTACTTGACGTGCCCGCGCGCGGCCTCCGCCATCGGCACGCTGGAGGCCAACGGCGTGATGAAGGAGATGCAGGCGCGGCTCGCCGAGGACCCGGAACTCGCCGCCGCCTACCGGGCCGCGCACGAGGACTACATCCGCCGCCGCGACGCCATCGAGGTGCTCCAGGGCTTCCCGAGCGCCGGCGGGATGCCGGACCGGGTCAAGTGCCTGCACGTGCTCGTCGGCCATTCCCTGGCCGCCGGCCCCGGGGTGAACCCGTTCGGCGACGAGGCCCTCGCGATGCTGCCGGAGTGGTGGGCCAAGGGCGCCTGCGTCACCCCGTGCGGCGAGAAGGCCGAGGAGTCCGAGTGACCCGGGTCGCGGCCATCGACTGCGGTACGAACTCCATCCGGCTGCTCGTGGCGGACTGCGACCCCGCTACGGGCGAGCTGACCGAGCTGGACCGGCGGATGATCGTCGTCCGGCTCGGCCAGGGCGTGGACAAGACCGGGCGCCTGGCCCCGGAGGCGCTGGAGCGCACCTTCGCCGCCTGCCGTGAATACGCGGCGGTCATCAAGGAGTTCGGCGCCGAGCGGGTGCGCTTCGTGGCGACGTCCGCCTCCCGCGACGCCGAGAACCGCGACGACTTCGTCCGTGGCGTCGTGGAGATCCTGGGCGTCGAGCCCGAGGTGATCTCCGGCGACCAGGAGGCCGAGTTCTCCTTCACCGGCGCCACCAAGGAGCTGACCGCGCACGAGCACCTGGAGCGGCCGTTCCTGGTGGTCGACATCGGCGGCGGCTCCACCGAGTTCGTGGTCGGCGACGACCACGTACGGGCCGCCCGCTCCGTGGACGTCGGCTGCGTCCGGATGACCGAGCGCCACCTGGTGGTGGACGGGGTCGTCACCGACCCGCCGACGCAGGAGCAGGTCGCCGCCGTCCGCGCCGACATCGAGGCCGCGCTGGACCTGGCGTCCGAGACGGTCCCGCTGGCCGAGGCGCGCACCCTGGTGGGACTGGCGGGCTCGGTGACCACCGTCGCCGGGATCGCCCTCGGCCTGCCCGAATACCGGTCGTCGGCGATCCACCACTCCCGGATCTCCTACGGGCAGGTCCGCGCGATCACCGAGCGGATGCTGACGGCCACGCACGCCGAGCGCGCGGCGATCCCCGTGATGCACCCGGGGCGGGTGGACGTGATCGGCGCGGGCGCGCTGGTCCTGCTGGCCGTCATGGAGCGCACGGGCGCCGAGGAGGTCGTCGTCTCAGAGCACGACATCCTCGACGGCATCGCCTGGAGCGCGGCGGCCGCCACCGCGTGACGGCCTGAAACGCCGGACGACGACGGCGTTCCGGGTCGCAGAACGGAGCGCCCCCGTCCTGGCCGCCGTCAGATGCCGCGGAGGACGTCGCGCCGATCGCCGACCTTGACGACGAGGACGACGAGCTCGCCGTCCAGGACCTGATGGGCGATCCGGTAGCCGTCCACGCGGAGCCGGTAGAGGCCGGCGCGGTTTGGTTGTGTACACGCGCCTGGCGAGGCCGGTGCCAGGGGATGGAAGGTCATCGCGCGTTCTGACCCCGTGGATCCCACACGCAGCACCTCCGGGACGGATGAACCGTGGGGTGCTGCGTGCGTTTCGGGCCTTCGCAACGGCCTTACGGGGGTCCGGGGTCGCCGCGCGCGGAAGAAGTTCGTGAAGTTCTTCACAAGGAAAAGTTCGCGATGGCGCACTGGAGGGCCGCTTCGGGCGGTTCCGGGGCTCCGCGGAGGCGTCGGGAGTGGGCGTTCGTGCGATGCGAGGAGGCCGACGAGTGGTGTCGGTAGGTATCCACGAACCCGGTGGTCTACTCCGGTTTCGGCCTTGGAGGCCAGTTCAGGACGGGTGAACAACGACTCCCGTAACCCCTTGGTTCCCGTTGCGCGTCATGACGTCCGTCACGTGGGCGGCGCAGTGTAGCAGAGGCCTCCCGAGTCCTTGTGAAGGGGCTCACGAGCAACACCCCATTGGGTGCTGGATACTCGTTCTCATGAGCACCACGGAGCGTCCCAGGATCCTCGTTGTAGGAGGTGGGTACGTAGGCCTGTACGCAGCCAAGCGCATCATGAAGAAGATGCGTTACGGCGAGGCGACCGTCACGGTCGTCGACCCGCGCTCGTACATGACCTACCAGCCCTTCCTCCCCGAAGTGGCCGCAGGCAGCATCTCGCCTCGGCACGTCGTCGTCCCGCTGCGACGCGTGCTGCCCAAGGCTGAGGTTCTCACCGGCCGGGTCACCAGCATCGACCAGGACCGCAAGGTCGCCGTCGTCACGCCGCTGGTCGGCGAGGCGTACGAGCTGCCCTTCGACTACCTGGTGATCGCCCTCGGTGCCGTCTCCCGCACCTTCCCGATCCCCGGCCTCGCCGAGCAGGGCATCGGCATGAAGGGTGTCGAGGAGGGCATCGGCCTGCGCAACCACGTACTCGAGCAGCTGGACAAGGCCGAGTCCACGACGGACGAGGACGTCCGCCGCAAGGCCCTCACCTTCGTCTTCGTCGGCGGCGGCTTCGCCGGCGCCGAGACGATCGGCGAGGTCGAGGACATGGCCCGCGACGCCGCGAAGTACTACTCCACGATCAAGCGCGAGGACATGCGCTTCATCCTGGTCGACGCGGCCGACAAGATCCTCCCCGAGGTCGGGCCCAAGCTCGGTACCTGGGGCAAGGAGCACCTCGAGTCCCGCGGCATCGAGATCTACCTCAACACCTCCATGGACTCCTGCGTGGACGGCCGCGTGGTGCTGAAGAACGGCCTCGAGGTCGACTCCAACACCATCGTGTGGACCGCCGGCGTCAAGCCGAACCCGGTCCTGGCCCGCTACGGCCTGCCGCTGGGCCCGCGCGGCCACGTCGACGCCCAGCCGACCCTCCAGGTCACGGGCACGGACTACATCTGGACCGCAGGCGACAACGCCCAGGTTCCGGACATGGCCGCCCGCAAGGCCGGCATCGAGAACGCCTGGTGCCCGCCGAACGCCCAGCACGCGCTGCGCCAGGCCAAGGTCCTCGGCGACAACGTCATCTCGGGCATGCGTGGCTTCCCGCAGACCGAGTACTCGCACTCCAACAAGGGTGCGGTGGCGGGCCTCGGCCTCCACAAGGGCGTCGCGATGATCGTCATGGGCAAGACGAAGATCAAGCTCAAGGGCCGGCTCGCCTGGTACATGCACCGTGGCTACCACGGCATGGCCATGCCGACCTGGAACCGCAAGATCCGCGTCTTCGCCGACTGGACCCTCGCCATGTTCCTCAAGCGCGAGGTCGTCTCCCTCGGTGCGCTGGAGACCCCGCGCGAGGAGTTCTACGAGGCCGCCAAGCCGGCGCCGGCTCCGGCCGCCGCCGCTGCCCCGGCCGAGAAGGCCAAGGCCTCCTGACCCTGCGTCGGGAACCCGGCCCTTGAGCCGGTAGAAGGTACGACCCCGAAGGGGCCGCCCGCCATCCGTGGTGCGGGCGGCCCCTTCGGCGTACCCGGGGCCGCGGATGGGTAGAGGGATGGGTCGGAACTTTGTGGAGGTGCGCCATGACCGACGCCGCTCCGCGGCTGGCCGCTCTTGCCGAGACCCTGCTGGGCGGCCCCCTGCCCGTGCGCATCCGCGCGTGGGACGGGAGCGAGGCCGGGCCGCCCGGCGGCCCCGTGCTCGTCGTCCGGGGCCGCCGTGCCCTGCGCCGGATGCTGTGGAAGCCCGGCGAACTGGGCCTGGCCCGGGCCTGGGTGGCCGGCGAACTGACCGTCGACGGCGATCTCTTCGAGGTGCTGGACCGGGTGGGCGGCCTGCTCTGGGAGCGTGACCGGGAACCCGTCCCCGCGCCCGCCCCCGCCCCGTCCCGCCTGGCCGCGCTGCGCACGCTCCTGCCCCGGCGCGCCTCGGCCGCCGCGGGCGCCGCCGCCGGCACCGCCGCGCTGCTGCGCGACGCGGAAGCGCGGGGCGCCGTACGGGACCTCGTCACCCTCGCCCGCCCGCTGCCGGCGCCCCCGCCGCCCGCGGAGGAGGCGCCCCGGCGCGGCGGCCCCCGGCACACCAGGGGCCGCGACCGGCAGGCCATCGGCCACCACTACGACGTCGGCAACGACTTCTACGAGCGGGTCCTCGGCCCCTCCATGGTGTACTCCTGCGCCTACTGGACCCCCGGCTCCACCCTGGAGCGGGCCCAGCGCGACAAGCTCGACCTGGTCTGCCGCAAACTCGCCCTGAAGCCCGGGGACAGGCTCCTCGACGTCGGCTGCGGCTGGGGCTCCATGGCCCTGCACGCGGCCCGCGAGTACGGCGCCCGCGTCACCGGGATCACGCTCTCGCGCGAACAGGCCCTGTACGGCCGCAAGAAGGCCGCGGACGAGGGCCTGGCCGACCTGGTCGAGATCCGGATCCAGGACTACCGGGACGTCAAGGACGGCCACTACGACGCCATTTCCTCCATCGGAATGGCCGAACACGTCGGAGCCGACCGCTACCGTGACTACGCCCGTACCCTGCACGGCCTGCTGCGCCCTGGCGGCCTGCTGCTCAACCACCAGATCGCCCGCCGGCCGGAGGCCGACGAAACGGCCTACAGGGTGGACGAGTTCATCGACGCGTACGTCTTCCCCGACGGCGAGCTCTCCCCGGTCGGCACCACGGTCGGCGAACTGGAACGGGCCGGCTTCGAGGTCCGCGACGTGGAGGCGCTGCGCGAGCACTACGCCCTGACCCTGCGGGCCTGGGTGGCACGGCTGGAGGAGCACTGGGACGAGGCCGTGGCCCTCACCTCGGCCGGCCGGGTCCGGGTCTGGCAGCTCTACATGGCCGCCTCCGCCCTCGGCTTCGAGCGGGGCCGCCTCGGGGTCAACCAGGTGCTCGCGGTGCGGCCCGCGGGCCGTGGGGACTCGGGGCTGCCGCTGCGGCTGCGCACCTGGGGCGCACAGGCGGGCTGATCGTTCCTGCGAGGGCGACGGGAAGGGCCCCGGGGCATGTCGCCCCGGGGCCCTTCCGTGTCCTTCCGCCGGTTTCCGCGCGGCGCTCCTACTCGGTCTTGATGGCGGTCAGCATGTTCAGGCGGGCGGCGCTGCGGGCCGGCCACATGGCGGCCAGGACGCCGACCACTGCGGCCAGCAGGAGGAAGATCCCGATCCGGTCCCACGGGAGGATCAGCTCGTAGCCGGGCATGGCCTTCGCCAGCGTGGAGCCGACGGCCCAGGCGAGGAAGATGCCGATGGCGACGCCGAGGACGGCCCCGAAGAGGGAGATCACCACGGCTTCGAGGCGGATCATGTTCTTGACCCGGCTGCGGTCGAGGCCGATGGCCCGCAGCATGCCGATCTCCTGGGTCCGCTCGAAGACGGACATGGCCAGCGTGTTGACCACGCCGAGCACCGAGATGACCAGCGCCATGCCGAGCAGGCCGTACATGATGTTCAGCATCGTGTTGATCATGCCGCCCATCTCGTTGCGCATGTCCTGCTGGGTGGCGACGGTGATGGCCGGGTTCTTGCCGAGGGCGTCGACGACCTTCTGCTGGGCGGCCTTGGAGGCCCCGCCGTCGACGTTGACGTACACCTCGGGGATGTACATCTCCTCGCTGTGCTCGCTGAGGACCTTGTCGTCGATGACGTAGGGGGAGAGCAGGCCCTCCATGTCCTTGAAGATCGCGCCGACCTTGACGGACGCTTCGCTGCCGTCGTCGTACTGCAGCTTGATCGGGCTGCCGACGGTGAAATTCTGCTTCTTGGCGGTCTTCTCGGCGACGGCGACCTCGCCCTTGCCGAGGCTGTCGAGCGAGCCGCTGAGGACCTCGACGTTGAGGAGCTGGCCGATGGTGGCCGGGTTGACGCCGGATGCGGCCCGGAAGTCACCGTCGACCAGGAAGTAGCCGGCCGTCTGCGGGGAGACCGCCTTGATGCCGGGGGCCTTGGCCAGCGTCTCGGCCACGGACTTGTCGAGGCTGCCAGCGTCGGAGGACATGGAGACCCGGTAGTCGGCCTTGAGCTTCTCGGTGCTCATGCGGTCGACGACCTTGCCGACGGTGATGCCGAGCACGGACAGCGTGGTGACGAGGGTCAGGCCGATCGCCAGGGAGGCGGCCGTGACGGCGGTGCGGCGCGGGTTGCGGACGGCGTTCTGGGCGGCCAGCTTGCCGGGGACGCCGAAGACCTTCTGCAGCAGCGGGCGGACCGCGCCGATGACCGGCTTGGAGAGCAGCGGCAGCAGCACGATCATGCCGATCAGCATGAAGAAGGCGCCGCCGCCCATGGTCATGCGGCCCGTGTCGCCGCCCTTGGACACGCCCAGGAAGACCAGGCCGATGCCGGCGAGGCTGATGACCGACCCGAGGATGTTGCGTACGAGCAGGGACTTCGAAGTGGCCGGCAGGTGGGCGCTGCCCATGGCGGCTACGGGTGCGATCCGGCCGGTGCGCCAGGCCGGCAGCACGGCGGCGACGGTGGTGACGACGACGCCGATGACGAGGGCGGCGACGACGGTGCCCGGGGCGATCACGGGGGCGCCGCCCGGCAGCTTGGCGCCGAGGGAGCCGATGACGGAGCGGATCCCGATCGCCAGGCCGATGCCGCCGAGCAGGCCGGCGGCGGCCGACAGGACGCCGACGACGAGGGCCTCCGTCAGCACGGAGCGCATGACCTGGCCGCGGTTGGCGCCGACGGCGCGCAGCAGCGCCAGCTCCTTGGTCCGCTGGGTGACCAGCATCGTGAAGGTGTTGTAGATCAGGAAGATGCCGACGAAGAGCGAGATGCCGGCGAAGACGAGCAGCATCGTGCTGAGGTTGCTGAGGCCCTTCTCGATCTGCTCGGCCTGCTCGTCGGCGAGCGCCGCGCCGGTCTGCGCCTTGGTCGTCTTGCCGTCGATCAGCGGCTTGATGTCGGCGAGCAGCTTGTCGGCGGAGGTGCCGTCCTTCGCGGCGACCGACAGCTCCTGGAAGTAGCCGGGCTTGAGGTAGAGCTCCTGGGCGACCTTGGTCTCGAACAGGACCAGGCTGCCGCCGGCCTGGACGGCGCCGTCCTCGGTCGTGAAGACGCCGGCGAGGGAGTACTCCTTGACCGGGCCGTTGGTGGCGACGCGGACCTTGTCGCCGACCTTGTAGCCGCCCTTGTCGGCGGTGGCCCTGTCGAGGGCGACCTCGTCGGCCCTGGCCGGGCCGGCGCCCTGGACGAAGGCGTAGCGCGGGTTCTTGCCGTCCTTGACGGGCATGTAGTTGGCGCCCTGGTTGGACCAGCCGGAGCCGATCAGCTTGCCGCTCTCGTCGCCGACGCCGGCGAAGCCGGAGACGCGCCCGGAGACGGAGTCGACGCCCGGGAGCGCCTTGATCTTGTCGAGGGTCGGCTGGCCGAGGCCGGGCTCGCCCTCCTTCTGGCCCTGCTCGTTGCGGCCCTGGCCGTACGAGGTGACCGAGACGGCGACACCGTCGTAGCTCTTGGCGGACTGGCCGGAGAGGGACTTCTTGAGGGTGTCGGTGAAGACGAGGGTGCCGGATACGAAGGCGACGCCGAGGGTGACGGCGAGCACCGTCATCAGCAGCCGGGCCTTGTGCGCGAGGACGTTGCGCAGGGCGGTACGGAACATGGGCGATCTCAGTCCTGGGGCTGGAAGTCTGGAGGAAGGGCCGGGGCGGGACCCGGGATCAGCTGGTGCGGCCCTTGGCGTCGAAGGCCTTCATGCGGTCCAGCACGCCGTCGGCGGAGGGGCGCAGCATCTCGTCGACGATGCGGCCGTCGGCCAGGAAGATGACCCGGTCGGCGTAGGAGGCGGCGACGGGGTCGTGGGTGACCATCACGACGGTCTGGCCGAGCTCGCGCACGGAGTTGCGCAGGAAGCCGAGGACCTCGGCGCCGGAGCGGGAGTCCAGGTTTCCGGTCGGCTCGTCGCCGAAGATGATCTCGGGGCGGGAGGCCAGGGCGCGGGCGACGGCCACGCGCTGCTGCTGGCCGCCGGAGAGCTGGGTGGGCCGGTGGCCGAGGCGGCCGGAGAGGCCGACCATGTCCACGACGGTGTCGAGCCACTGCTGGTCGGGCTTGCGGCCCGCGATGTCCATCGGGAGCGTGATGTTCTCCAGGGCCGTCAGCGTGGGCAGCAGGTTGAACGCCTGGAAGATGAAGCCGATCTTGTCCCGGCGCAGCTGGGTGAGCTGCTTGTCCTTCAGGGAGCCCAGCTCGGTCTCGCCGATGCGGACGGAGCCCGCGGAGAAGGTGTCCAGGCCGGCGACGCAGTGCATCAGGGTGGACTTGCCGGAGCCCGAGGGGCCCATGATCGCGGTGAACTGCCCCTGGCCGAAGTCCACGGAGACGTTGTCCAGGGCGACCACCTGGGTCTCGCCCTGGCCGTACACCTTGGAGAGGCCGGTGGCGCGGGCGGCCACGGCCTGGGCGGTGTGCGGGGCGTAGTTCATGGTGGTCACAGGACGGCTCCTCGGTCTGTTGTGCGGGGACCCCTCCATCTTCACCGCGGCCTTACCCGCCGCGGATCAGCCGCCGTGCCTGTTCCCGGGCCCACTCGAGACTGACGGCGGGCGGGCCCGCCTCCTCCTCTGGTATGACAGGAGCTCCGGCAGGAGATGACAGGAGCCCTGGTCGGCGGGCGGTGGCCCGGGGTGGCGCGAGGGGTGGCGCGGGCCGTCGAAATCCCGTCATTCCCGTACAGGTGGTGATCGACGTCCAGAACGGGCCGACCGTGCATTCTGGGGTCTGACGGACCCTCAAGCGCCAATAAAATCAGACAACATCGGATAGGTGGCCGGTCGGCGGCGAGTGTGTTCCGGATAGGCTCGGCGCAGCGTTCAAGGCTTTTTCCACGGGGGCCGCCACGCCCTGCCCGGATGGTGGAATGCAGACACGGCGAGCTTAAACCTCGCTGGCCTTCGGGCCGTGCCGGTTCAAGTCCGGCTCCGGGCACTCCGCAGCTCTGGCGAGGTACCCCTCGCGGCCGCGGCGGGACTCCCTCGTTTTATCCTCTGCGCTTCGCCATGCCTTCTCCTAAGATCCTCCTCCAGCAGTAGGGTGCTTTCTTTGCGAGCGCATTACTCTTGTTGCAAGGCCGCGCTCGGTGGCCACGGAGGAGTGAGATGAGGAGCAGTAACCCGGTCTTCTCGCGACGGGGGTTCAGCCGCGACAACGGTGGCTACGCGGGCTTTGACGCGCAGCACCAGCAGGCCGGGACCAACCCGTACGCGACGAACCCGTACGCGACCGACCCGACCACGGGTATGCCGCAGGCGCCGGCGCGCACCAACGCGATGACCATGGACGACGTCGTGAGCCGTACGGCCATGACGCTCGGCACGCTCATCGTGACGGCCACCCTCTCCTGGGTGCTGCTGCCCGTCGACCCGGCGAACCTCAACAAGTCGTACGCGATCGGCATCGGCGCCGCCCTGGTGGCGTTCGTCTTCGCGATGATCCAGTCGTTCAAGCAGAAGGCCGCCCCGGGCCTGATCCTGGCCTACGCGGCGTTCGAGGGCGTGTTCCTCGGCGTGATCAGCGCGGCCACCAGCACCTACTTCGGTGCCGGCGTGGTCATCCAGGCCGTGCTGGGCACGATGTGCGTCTTCGCCGCCGTGCTCTTCTCGTACAAGATGGGCTGGATCCGCGTCACCCGCCGCTTCTACGGCTTCGTGATGGCCGCGGCCCTGGGCTTCATCCTCCTCATGCTCGCGAACACCCTGTTCGCGGTCTTCGGCGGCGGTGACGGCCTCGGCTTCCGCAGCGGCGGCCTCGGCCTGCTGTTCGGCGCCATCGGCGTCATCCTCGGCGCCTGCTTCCTCGCCCTCGACTTCAAGCAGGTCGAGGACGGCGTGACGTACGGCGCCCCGCGCGAGGAGGCCTGGCTGGCGGCCTTCGGCCTCACCATGACCCTGGTGTGGATCTACATCGAGATGCTGCGCATCTTCCAGATCCTCTCGGGCGACGACTAGCAGGACCTGCGGGCCGCCAGGCCCGCCCGGTCCGGCACACGGCACGGGGAAGGCCCCGCGAGCACACCGCTCGCGGGGCCTTCCCGCGTCCAGGGGCCAGGGGGTGGCTTGTCGGGGCCAGGAGTGGTCAGCCGAACCTTCGTGCGGCCCGGCGCAGGTCGTACTCGTGGATGATCGCCTTGGCCTGGCCGTACGACAGCTCGTGCGCGCCGCGCAGCCAGCTGACCTTCTCCTCGAACCGGACGAGCGAGGGGCCTTCGTCGACGGTGCGGAGCCAGTAGGAGACCTCACGGCCGGTGGTCAGGGGGATTCTGTCGATCATGTTGCGGTGGGTCTGCTCGGAGAACTCTACGGACATGGGCGCCTCCGGAGGTTTTGCCGTGCTGTTCTCTTCACGCCACCGTGCCGGAGAGTTCGCCCATTGGCAATGGTGCCCGGGCGGCGCGTAGGGTCGGCCGGGTGCTTGACACTTCGCCCCTGAGCGCCGCCGTGGAACGTTTCGCCGACCGCCTGCGGGCCGCACCGCAGAGCCGCCTCCAGCAGGGAGCGGCCGCCGCCGCGCTGGACCTGGCCCGTGAGCTCTCCGTACGCGCCCAGCGGCTGGAGGAGCCCGGGCGGGCGCCGCGGGAGATGCCGGACGAGGGCCTCTTCGTCGTCGGCGACCAGGTGGCGGTGGCCGGCCGGGACCTCGCCGAGGCCCTGCGCGCCGGGGCCGGCGCCCCGGACACGGCGAAGGCCCCGTCCGAGATGCTGGACGAGGCCGTGTCGCTGGTGGAGCAGGCGGAGATCAGAGCGATGCGATGACGCGGTCCGCGAGGATGTAGACGTTGCTGTCGGGGTCCTCGGAGTCACCGCAGGAGAAGGTCAGCGCGTAGGCGCCGGAGATCCCCGAGCCGCCCAGCAGGACCGGCGCGGTGCCCGAGCGCAGCGCCTCGGCGAGGCGCTCCGCGGTCTCCCGGTGCCCCGGGGTCATGCAGAGCGTCGTGCCGTCCGTGAAGACGTACACGTCCAGCGTGCCCAGCGGGCCGGGACGGACGTCCGCGAGGGCCGTACGGGCCTCCGCGAGCTCTTCCAGACGGTTCACGGTGCGCTCGTGGTCGGCGCCGGGGTGCGAGGCCTGGGCCGGTACGAAATCGGGGTGCGAGGGGTGGCGCCGGCGGGCGGCGGCCAGTTCGGCCGAATCCTCCGGGTAGCCGGGCAGCTCGTCGAGGGCCTCCTCGCCCAGGACCGGCTCCAGGCCCACCAGGTCGGCCTGCCGGGGCAGGAAGACCGGGTTGTCCTCGCCGAGCCCGGACAGACCGCCCAGCAGCGACGGGGCGTCGGCGGCGTCACGGGCCTCCTGCGCCGCCCAGAAGGCGCGCGCCTCGGCCAGCTCGCGCTCGCGCTCCTCGGCCAGGGCCTCGGCCACGGCGGCTCGTATCTCCGCGGCGGGGGAATCGGCGGCGTGGCGGGCGTGCGGGACGGTCGTGCCACGGGCGTGGACCGGCACCGCCAGCTCACTGCGCAGGGCGGTGACCTGCTTGCGCAGACCGTGGACGGCGTGCAGAGCAGCAGCGCCCACAGCCGTGGCAGCGGCCGTGGTCAGCAGCAGGGCAAGAGACATGGCGCTCACTGACTAACTCCTGAGGTGATTCGATCCCCCGACTTCCTACATCAGAGTGTCCCGGCCTGGGAATGGCGTGCAGTGCATTACGTCACGAAATGGACAGGGCTTTCGTCACACCTTGCACCCCTGCGGCGGTGCTGACCTGCGTAAACACCGATCCCCCAGGACATAGGTCACATCCTGGGGGAGATTCGGTCACAGGTCGGCCGCGACGGGATTAGAACCGGCGTCAGCACGGGCCGAGGGTCCTTGCGGCGTCTGGCCCCACACTTGATCCAGTAACCGGACCCCTACTTTCGGCCACGTACGGGCGGGGGTTTCGACAGCTCGGCCGAGCCGCGCTGTTTGCCTGGTCGCGCTGAGCTTCGCCACCGCTGCGGGCAGGTGCCGGCGCTCGTTCCTCAGCCGGCCCCTACCCTCCGCTACGGCTCAGCTCAGCCGCGCTGTTTGCCTGGTCGCGCTGAGCTTCGCCACCGCTGCGGGCAGGTGCCGGCGCTCGTTCCTCAGCCGGCCCCTACCCTCCGCTACGGCTCAGCTCAGCCGCTCGATCACCATCGCCATGCCCTGGCCGCCGCCCACGCACATCGTCTCCAGACCGAACTGCTTGTCGTGGAACTGCAGGCTGTTGATCAGCGTGCCGGTCAGGCGGGCGCCGGTCATCCCGAAGGGGTGACCCACGGCGATGGCCCCGCCGTTGACGTTCAGCTTGTCGAGGGGGATCTCCAGGTCCCGGTACGACGGGATGACCTGGGCCGCGAAGGCCTCGTTGATCTCGAACAGGTCGATGTCGCCGACCGTCAGGCCGGCCCGCTTCAGGGCCTGCTTCGACGCCTCGACCGGGCCGAGGCCCATGATCTCGGGGGAGAGCCCGGTGACACCGGTGGAGACGATCCGGGCCAGCGGGGTCAGGCCCAGCTCGCGGGCCTTGGTGTCGCTCATGATGACCAGCGCGGCGGCGCCGTCGTTCAGCGGACAGCAGTTGCCGGCCGTCACCAGGCCGTCGGGGCGGAAGACGGGCTTCAGGCCCTGCACACCCTCCAGGGTCACGCCGGCGCGCGGACCGTCGTCGGTGGAGACGACCGTGCCGTCCGGGGTGGTGACGGGGGTGATCTCTCGGGCCCAGAAGCCGTTCTTGATGGCCTCCTCGGCCAGGTTCTGGGAGCGGACGCCGAACTCGTCCATGTCCTGGCGGGTCACGCCCTTGAGGCGGGCCAGGTTCTCCGCGGTCTGGCCCATCGCGATGTACGCGTCGGGGATCAGGCCGTCCTCGCGCGGGTCGTGCCACGACGAGCCCTCGCTCTGGGCGACGGCCGCAGTGCGGGCCTCCGCGTCGCCGAAGAGCGGGTTGTGGGTGTCCGGCAGGCCGTCCGAGGACCCCTTCACCGAACGCGAGACCATCTCGACGCCCGCGGAGATGAAGACGTCACCCTCGCCCGCCTTGATGGCGTGCAGGGCCATGCGGGAGGTCTGCAGCGACGAGGAGCAGTACCGGGTGATCGTGGCGCCCGGCAGGAAGTCCATGCCCATCTGGACGGCCACGATGCGCGCGAGGTTGTGGCCCTGCTCGCCGCCCGGCAGACCACAGCCGAGCATCAGGTCGTCGATGTCGCGCGGGTCCAGCTCGGGGACCTTGGCCAGGGCGGCCTGGATGATCGTCGCGGTCAGGTCGTCCGGGCGGACGTCCTTGAGGGACCCCTTGAAGGCGCGCCCGATGGGAGAGCGGGCGGTGGAAACGATGACGGCTTCGGGCATCGGGACTCCAAGGGGTGCGTCGTTGCGGGACCGCATGCGAAGTTACCGCCCCGTACGGTCGAGGTCACCGGCCTGAGGGTGTGATGCCGGTCGCTCCCACGGGCCCCGGCCGGCAGGGGCCCGCACCCCAAGGGTGCGCCACACCGGCCGGGCCCGGGCCACACCCCCCCGGTCTCGCCGATCGGGCCGGGCCCACGGCCACCAGCCCTGATCCGGCCGATCGACCCGACACACCGCTGGGCCGTGTCGTCAAAGTGCCGCCCGGCCGGCCCCGCCCTTCGGGCGGCCGACGCTACTTTGACGACCCTCCCTAGGGAGCGAGCTCCGCCGCGTCCGGGGCCGCGGGCGCCGGGTCCTCGCCCGGCACCCGCCGCCGGCGGCGGTGCTTGAGCAGCACCCACGGGCCGCGGGCCGCCGTGACCTCCGTACCCGCCTGGCCCGCGGCGGCCGACGCGGCCTTCGCCACCGGCAGCATGTCCTCGTCCCGCGACACGTCGAGCCGGTCCGACTCCGGCCACAGCGCCAGCGCCGCGCACAGGGTCGGCAGCATGGCCATGGCCGCCGTCGCATACCCCTCCGCCGACGGGTGGTAGGAATCCGGGCCGAACATCTCACGCGGGTTCGCGGCGAACTCCGGGCCCAGCAGGTCCCCCATCGAGACCGTACGGGCACCCAGCGCGACCACTCCTATGGTCTGCGCGGCGGCCAGCTGCCGTGACACGCGGCGCGCGAGCCAGCGCAGCGGCTGGTACACCGGCTCGATCGTGCCCAGGTCCGGACAGGTCCCCACGACCACCTCGGAGCCCGCCATGCGCAGCCGGCGCACCGCCGACGTCAGCAGCCGGACCGACTGGGTCGGCGGCATCCGGCGCGTCACGTCGTTCGCGCCGATCATGATCACGCAGACGTCCGGCGGGGGCGCGTCCCGGTCCAGCAGTAGCCCCACCTGGCGGTCCAGGTCGTCCGACATCGCACCCGACAGGGCCACGTTGCGCAGCTCCACCGGCCGCTCCGCGACCGCCGCCAGCCCCGAGGCCAGCAGCGCGGCCGGAGTCTGCCGGGCGCGCCGCACACCGAGCCCGGCGGCCGTGGAATCACCCAGCATGCCCAGCCGCAGCGGGCCAGGGTTTTGCTCCGGGCCGCTGAACTCGCTCCCGTACAGCCCGTCCGCGCGCGGCGGGTCAGGCAGCCCGGAGCCCACCGTGCGCTTGGCGAACTGCACCTCCGCCAGTACCAGCCCGACCGCGGCGGCCCCGACGAGTCCGATTCCGCCACCGCCGTACGCCGCCCCCGCCGCGATACGGCGGGCTGTTCGCGCCCTGGACACCTTTCAGGCCACCTCCTCGGTCCTCATTGACCCCTACCTGCCCCGTACACACGGTCGGCCAATCCCTTTCGGCATACCCTGGCCGTGCCTCCCGGAGAACCCGTGGAGTCCCCTCCTTGGAGAACATGGTGCAATTCCACGACTCGATGATCAGCCTCGTCGGCAACACCCCGCTGGTGAAGCTCAACCGTGTGACCGAAGGCCTGCAGGCCACCGTCCTTGCGAAGGTCGAGTACTTCAATCCCGGCGGATCCGTGAAGGACCGGATCGCCGTACGGATGATCGAGGCCGCCGAGCAGAGCGGAGCCCTCAAGCCCGGTGGCACCATCGTGGAGCCGACCAGCGGCAACACGGGTGTAGGACTCGCCATCGTGGCCCAGCAGAAGGGCTACAAGTGCATCTTCGTCTGCCCTGACAAGGTGTCCATGGACAAGATCAACGTGCTGCGCGCGTACGGCGCGGACGTGGTCGTCTGCCCGACCGCCGTCGACCCCGAGCACCCGGACTCGTACTACAACGTGTCCGACCGCCTCGTGCGCGAGACCCCCGGTGCCTGGAAGCCCGACCAGTACAGCAACCCGAACAACCCCCGTTCGCACTACGAGACCACCGGTCCGGAGCTGTGGGAGCAGACGGACGGGAAGATCACCCACTTCGTCGCCGGCGTCGGCACGGGCGGCACGATCTCCGGCACCGGCAACTACCTGAAGGAGGTCAGCGGCGGGAAGGTCAAGGTCATCGGCGCCGACCCCGAGGGCTCGGTGTACTCCGGCGGCTCCGGCCGCCCGTACCTCGTCGAGGGCGTCGGCGAGGACTTCTGGCCGACCGCCTACGACCCCAACGTCACCGACGAGATCATCGCGGTGTCCGACAAGGACTCCTTCCAGATGACCCGCCGGCTGGCCAAGGAGGAGGGCCTCCTCGTCGGCGGTTCCTGCGGCATGGCCGTCGTGGCCGCGCTGAAGGCCGCCGAGGGCCTCGGCCCGGACGACGTCGTCGTCGTCCTGCTGCCGGACAGCGGCCGCGGCTACATGAGCAAGATCTTCAGCGACGAGTGGATGGCGGGACACGGCTTCCTGGAGGAGGCCGGGCCGGCCGCCCGCATCGGCGACGTGCTGGACGACAAGGAGGGCGGCATCCCCTCCCTCGTCCACATGCACCCCGAGGAGACCGTCGGCGAGGCCATCGAGGTCCTGCGCGAGTACGGCGTCTCCCAGATGCCGATCGTCAAGCCGGGCGCCGGCCACCCCGACGTGATGGCCGCCGAGGTCATCGGCTCGGTGGTGGAGAAGGAGCTGCTCGCGGCGCTGTTCGCGCAGCGCGCCTCGCTCTCCGACCCGCTGGAGAAGCACATGAGCTCGCCGCTGCCGCAGGTCGGCTCGGGCGAGCCGGTGTCCGAGCTGATGGCGGTGCTCGGCGAGGCCGACGCGGCGATCGTGCTGGTCGAGGGCAAGCCCACCGGTGTGGTGAGCCGGCAGGACCTCCTCGCCTTCCTGGCGAAGACCGCGAAGTAACCGGCGTTTTCCGGCCGTCGCGCAAACGGTACGGGCCGGACACGTGACAGCAGCACGGCCTTAACACGGCTCCGGCACAGTGGTGGTCGTCGGCAGGGAAACCGGGAGACCGGACCCGGCCGGCACCACCGACGGTGTTCGCGCACGTCCGGAGCGGCTCCCGGACACGCGGACACCACGGACGCGGACGGCCCTGACCCGGCCGTGTCCTCCGCGGGGACCGCCGTCGTCCCGCCCCTCGCCCGCCGAGGGTGCGGCGGTCCCCGCGCCAGAATTCCGGGGCTCGGTTCGCCTCAGAGCCGGCCGGTCGATCCAGCCCCGCCGGCGTTCGAGCCGCGGGGCAGCGGTCGGGCGGCGGCAGTCAGTCGAGGGGATCCGGCCGGGTGCGCCGCAGGCGAGCGGCGTGGACGAAGTTCACCCCCAGCACGCCCACCCAGGCCACCACCAGCCCCTTGAAGCCCGTCTGCGCGGCGCCGACGGCCGAGAGCGGCACCGCCAGGACCAGGGTGATGACCGCGAAGCCGAAGCGTTCGCCGAAGTTCCCCTCCGGCGGTCCGGCGGCCGCGTACGGGCTCTCGCCGCGGGCATGGGCCAGCCGTTCCTCGGCGAGTCTGCGCCGCAGCTGGGTGTCGACCTTCTCGACGAACGAGTCCACCAGCGCGGCCTCGTACTCCGGGCCCAGCTCGCGCCGGGCCTTCAGCGTCGCGTCGAGTTCCTTCTTGAGATCTTGGGCGTGGGCGTCCATGCCCTCACCGTAGGAAGCGCCGCAGGCCCCGGCACTGGGGCTGGCCCCCCTATCCGCATCGCGGGCACCGGCTTGCCCCGCTGCATAACCGCATGCAGAGTGCTCCGTGACTGAATAGACCACCGGGACGGAGGGGGACGGCATGAGCGACAGCCCGGCGGCGCGGCTCCAGGCGCTGTTCGAGGGGCACCGGCTGACGCCGACCCAGCGGCGGATCGCGCACTGCATGGTGCGCGGGGCGGCACAGGTGCCTTTCCTGTCGAGCGTCGAGCTCGCCGACCTGGCCGGGGTGAGCCAGCCGTCGGTGACCCGGTTCGCCGTGGCGCTCGGCTTCGACGGCTATCCGGCACTGCGCAGGCACCTGCGCGAGGTGGCTCCGGCCGAGCGGGCCGCCGCCGTGCAGGAGGACTCGTACAACGAGTACCAGCAGGCGGTGCTCGGCGAGATCGAGAATCTGCGGCAGCTGGCCGAGATGCTCGCCGACCCCGCGCCGGTCGAGGAGGCGGGGCGGCTGCTCGCCGCCTCGACCCCGCTGCCCGTGCTCGGGCTGCGGGCGGCGTCCTCGCAGGCGCGCGGCTTCGCGTACTTCGCGGCCAAGGTGCACCCGGACGTACGGCTCCTCGACGAGGGCGGCTCGATGATGGAGGACCGCATCGACGCGGCCCTCTACGAGGGCGCCACCGCGCTGCTGTGCTTCGCGCTGCCCCGGCACCCCCGGGAGGTCGTCGACACCCTGGAACGTGCGCGGAAGGCCGGCCTGACCGTGGTGACGGTCGCGGACTCGGCCTTCGCCCCGGTGGCCCGCCACTCCGACCTCCTGATCCCCGCCCCGGTCGGCACCGGGCTGGCCTTCGACACGGCGTGCGCGCCGATGCTGCTGGGCCGGGTGCTGCTGGAGGCGATGGCGGACGCGCTGCCGGACGCCCAGGCCCGCCTGGAGGCCTTCGACACCCGCGCCGCGGCCCGCGGCCTGTTCGTGGAGTGAGCCCCGCCGCCGGCTGAGCCCCCGCGACGACGCCGAGCCCCCGCTACAGCAGGGCGTCGCCCAGGGTGCCGCCCGCCTCCGCCACGATGTCGGCGAGGGTCTGCGCGGGCCTGGCGAGGCTGAAGCGGACCCCGCCCCGCGGGGTCACCGTGAAGCCGTGGACCGCCGGGCGGGGCAGGCTGTTGTAGCCGTAGTGGGCCGTGAAGAAGTACGCGCCGGTGTCCGGTACGCCGATCAGGTCGCCGGGGGATAGCAGCGGCAGCTCGCGGGCCGCGGCGAGCAGGTCCCCCGCGAAGCAGGCCGGGCCCGCGACGTCCTGGGCCACCGGGGCGCCGGCCTTCGGGGCGCCCTTCGCGTCGTACGGCAGGATCCGCACCGGCCAGGCGGCCGGCGCGTAGGCGGTGCGGGTCGCCAGCTGGACGCCGGCGTGCGTGAGCGCGATCGGCCGGGAGCCGCTGCTCTTGGTGTACTCGACCCGGGCCAGCACGAGCCCGTGCTTGGCCAGCAGGGACCGGCCGAATTCGGTGACCAGGCCGTACGAGCCGTCGAAGAGCGCCGGGACGGCCCCGCGCAGGGCGCGGACGTACTGGGCGTACGTCGGGGTCGCCTCGTCCGAGGCGAAGTTGACCGGCAGGCCGCCGCCGATGTCGAGGGTGTCGATCCGGCGGTGCCCGGCCGCCGCGTTGATCTCCTCGGCCAGGGCGTGCAGCTCCCGTACGCCCTGCGCGATCAGCTCCAGGGGGACGCCCTGCGAGCCCGAGTGGATGTGCAGGCGGGTCAGCCACGGCCGGTCCAGGCAGGCCCGTACGAGCCATTCGCGCGCCCCGGGGTCGCGCAGGGCGACGCCGAACTTCGAGGTGGACGTCGCCGTGGACAGCGCGTCGATGGCGCCCGCGCCCGTCTGCGGGTTGATCCGGACGCCGATCGGGGACGCGGTCGGCGCCCCGGCGACGAGTCGGTCGAGGCGTTCCAGCTCCTGCCGGTTGTCGGCGTTGACGGCGATCCCCAGCGCCAGCGCCTCGCGCAGCTCGGCCGTCGTCTTGGCGGGGGAGTCCAGGACCGTCAGGGCCGCGGGCACCCCCGCCGCCCGGGCCAGTGCCAGCTCGCCCGGGCTGGCCACCTCGCAGCCGAGCCCGGCCGCGGCGAGCAGCCGCAGCACCGGGACCAGCGGGGCGGCCTTCACGGCGAAGGCGTGCAGGACGGGCGTGCCGGGTGCCAGGGCGTCCGCGAAGGCGGCCGTCAGGGCGGCCGCGGAGGCCCGGATCCCGTCGGTGTCCAGCAGGCAGACCAGGGGCTCCGCGGAGTCCGTCCCGCCGACCAGTCCCTGTTCGACGGCGGCCCGTACGACCAGATCCCGGCGCTCGGCGGCGCCCTCGCCCTCCGTGTCTGCGGCCATGTCCGCCATCCCATCACCCGACGGGGCCGCCCGCAGCTGTTGACTGAACCTATTCAGGACGAGAGGATGTGAATGGAAACATCAACATCGGAGGAGGCACCCCGCCATGTCAGGACCCCGCCCCGTACGCGCCGCGCGCGGCACCGAGCTCAGCGCCCTGGGATGGCAGCAGGAGGCCGCGCTGCGGATGCTCCAGAACAACCTCGACCCCGAGGTGGCCGAGCACCCCGACAAGCTCGTCGTCTACGGCGGCACCGGCAAGGCCGCCCGTGACTGGCGCTCGTACGACGCCATGGTCCGCACCCTGCAGACGCTCAAGCAGGACGAGACCATGCTGGTCCAGTCCGGCCGCCCGGTCGGCGTCATGCAGACCCACGAGTGGGCCCCGCGCGTGCTGCTCGCCAACTCCAACCTGGTCGGCGACTGGGCCAACTGGGAGGAGTTCCGCCGCCTGGAGCACCTCGGCCTGACCATGTACGGCCAGATGACCGCCGGTTCGTGGATCTACATCGGCACGCAGGGCATCCTCCAGGGCACCTACGAGACCTTCGCGGCCGTCGCGGCCAAGAAGTTCGGCGGCACCCTCGCCGGCACGATCACCCTCACCGCCGGCCTCGGCGGCATGGGCGGCGCCCAGCCGCTGGCCGTCACCATGAACGACGGCGTCGCGATCTGCATCGACGTCGACCCGCGCGCCATCGACCGCCGCATCGAGCACCGCTACCTCGACGTCAAGGCCGACAGCCTGCGCCACGCCCTCCAGCTGGCCGTCGAGGCCCGTGACGCCCGCAAGCCGCTCTCCATCGGCCTCCTCGGCAATGCCGCCGAGCTGCTCCCGCAGATGCTCGCCGAGGGCGCCCCGATCGACATCGTGACGGACCAGACTTCAGCGCACGACCCGCTGGCGTACCTGCCCGTCGGTGTCGACTTCGACGACATGGCCTCCTACGCCGCCAAGGACCCGGCCGGCTTCACCACCCGGGCCCGCGAGTCCATGGCCAAGCACGTCGAGGCCATGGTCGGCTTCATGGACGCCGGCGCCGAGGTCTTCGACTACGGCAACTCCATCCGCGGCGAGGCCCAGCTGGCCGGCTACGACCGGGCCTTCGCCTTCCCCGGCTTCGTGCCGGCCTACATCCGCCCGCTCTTCTGCGAGGGCAAGGGCCCCTTCCGCTGGGCCGCCCTGTCCGGCGAGGCCTCGGACATCCACAAGACCGACAAGGCGATGCTCGAACTCTTCCCGGAGAACGAGTCCCTGCACCGCTGGATCAAGATGGCCGGCGAGCGCGTCCACTTCCAGGGCCTGCCCGCGCGCATCTGCTGGCTCGGCTACGGCGAGCGCGACAAGGCCGGCGAGCGCTTCAACGAGATGGTGGCCGACGGCACCCTCGCCGCGCCGCTGGTCATCGGCCGCGACCACCTCGACTGCGGCTCGGTGGCTTCCCCGTACCGCGAGACCGAGGCCATGCTCGACGGCTCCGACGCCATCGCCGACTGGCCGCTGCTCAACGCCATGGTCAACGTCGCCTCCGGCGCATCCTGGGTCTCCATCCACCACGGCGGCGGCGTCGGCATGGGCCGCTCCATCCACGCGGGCCAGGTCACCGTCGCCGACGGCACCCCGCTGGCCGGCGAGAAGATCCGCCGCGTCCTCACCAACGACCCGGGCATGGGCGTCATCCGCCACGTCGACGCCGGCTACGACATCGCCGAGACCGTCGCCGACGAGCGCGGCGTCCGCGTCCCGATGCGCGAGGGCGACGACGCGTGAGCGGGGCCCGGTTCACGCCCGCGGCCGGTTCGGCCGCGGGCCCCGGCGGGACGCCGTCGTTCCACGAGATGTGGGCCGAGCTGGCGCCCGTCGGCCGCAACGCCGACACCGGCGGCTACCGCCGCTACGCCTGGAGCGGGGCCGACGCGGACTGCCGGACGTGGTTCCAGGAGCAGGCCGAGGCGCGCGGGCTCACGTACGAGACCGACCGCAACGGCAACCAGTGGGCCTGGCTCGGCGACCCCCTCGCCGGGGACGCCGTGGTCACCGGCTCACACCTGGACTCCGTCCCCGACGGCGGCGCCTTCGACGGCCCGCTCGGCGTGGTGTCCTCCTTCGCGGCCCTGGACGAGCTGCGCAGGAGGGGCGCGCAGTTCTCCAGGCCGCTGGCCATCACCAACTTCGGTGACGAGGAAGGCGCCCGCTTCGGGCTCGCCTGCGTCGGCTCCCGGCTCACCGCCGGCCGGCTGACGAAGGAGAAGGCCCACGAGCTGCGCGACGCCGACGGCGTCTCCCTGCCGCAGGCCATGGAGGCCGCCGGCTACGACCCCGAGGCCATCGGGGCCGACCCCGAACGCCTGGGCCGCATCGGCGCCTTCGTCGAGCTGCACGTGGAACAGGGCCGGGCCCTGGACCTGTCCGGGGACCGGGTCGGCATCGCCTCCGCGATCTGGCCCCACGGACGCTGGCGGTTCGACTTCCGCGGCGAGGCCAACCACGCCGGCACCACCCGGCTGGTCGACCGGCGCGACCCGATGCTCACCTACGCGGCGACCGTGCTCGCGGCCCGCAGCGAGGCGGCCCTCGCCGGTGCCGTCGCCACCTTCGGGAAGATCTCCGTCGAGCCCAACGGCGTCAACGCCATCCCCTCGCTCGTGCGCGGCTGGCTCGACTCCCGGGCCGCCGACCAGGCCACCCTCGACACGGTCGTCACCGCCATCGAGAAGGCCGCCCGAGAGCGCGCCGACCAGGACGGCATCGACCTCGGCATCGTCCGTGAGTCCTTCACCCCGGTCGTGGAGTTCGAGCACGCCCTGCGCGACGAGATGAACCGGATCCTGGGCGGTTCGGTCCCCGTCCTAGGAACCGGGGCGGGACACGACGCCGGAATCCTCTCCGCCGCCGTCCCGACCGCGATGCTGTTCGTACGGAACCCGACCGGCGTCTCCCACTCCCCTCGGGAGTTCGCCGCCGAGGACGACTGCGTGGCCGGCGTCCTCGCCCTCGCCGACGTACTGGAAGGCCTGGCATGTCGCTGACGACGTACTGGCTGGAGCACGCCTGGCTCGGCACCCATGTCGAGCCGGGCGTCGCCCTCGACGTCACCGAAGACGGGCGGATCGCCGCCCTGCGCACCGGCGCCGACACCCCGCCGCCCGGCGCGGAGGTCCTGCGCGGCCTGACCCTGCCGGGCCTGGCCAACGCGCACAGCCACGCCTTCCACCGGGCGCTGCGCGGGGCCGTCCAGGTCGGCTCCGGCACCTTCTGGACCTGGCGCGAGCTCATGTACCGGGCCGCCCAGAACCTCACCCCCGACAACTACTTCGCGCTCGCCCGCGCGGTGTACGCCGAGATGGCCCTGGCGGGCATCACGAACGTCGGCGAGTTCCACTACGTCCACCACGCGCCCGGCGGCACCCCGTACGCCGACCCCAACGCCATGGGCGAGGCCCTGATCGAGGCGGCCGCCGCGGCCGGGATCCGGATCACCCTCCTGGACACCGCCTACCTCTCGTCCGGCTTCGGCGAGGCGCCCAACGCCCACCAGCAGCGCTTCTCGGACGGCAGCGCCGACGCCTGGGCCGAACGCGTCAGCGCGCTCAAGCCCCGCGAGCACGCCCTGATCGGCGCCGCCGTGCACTCGGTGCGGGCCGTGCCCGCGGACCAGCTGGCCACCGTCGCCCGCTGGGCCGAGGAGCGCCGGGCGCCCCTGCACGTGCACCTGTCCGAGCAGACCGCGGAGAACGACGCCTGCCAGGCCGCCCACGGCCGCACCCCGACGCAGCTGCTGGCCGACCACGGGGTGCTCGGCCCGCGCACCACCGGCGTCCACAACACGCACCTCACGGACTCCGACATCGCCCTGCTCGGCGGCACCGGCACCGGCACCTGCATGTGCCCCACCACCGAGCGCGACCTCGCCGACGGCATCGGCCCGGCCACCCGGCTCCAGCAGGCGGGCAGCCCGCTGTCGCTGGGCAGCGACAGCCACGCCGTCATCGACCTGCTCGAAGAGGCGCGCGCGATGGAACTGAACGAGCGGCTGCGCAGCCGTACGCGGGGCCACTGGACGGCGAACGCGCTGCTCACCGCCGCCACCGGTGACGGGCATACGGCGCTCGGCCTGGTCGACGCGGGCCGCCTGGAGGCCGGCGCGCTCGCGGACTTCACCACCGTCGCCCTGGACTCCGTCCGCACGGCCGGCCCCCTGCCGCGGCTCGGCGCCGAAACGGCCGTCTTCGCCGCCACCGCCGCGGACGTCCGCCACACGGTGGTCGCCGGCCGGCACATCGTCCGCGACGGCCACCACACCCTGGTCGCCGACGTCCCGTCCGCCCTGTCCGAGTCCATCGCGGCCCTGCGCGCCTGACCGTGCCGCCTGCGGCTGCCCTTCCCCCATCCCGCCCCTTCCCGAAACCGGGCTCTGCGCGGGGTCTGGGGCGGAGCCCCAGGAAACCGAGAGGAACCATGACCACCACGGCCATCACCAACATCGGCAGCCTGGTCACCAACGACCCGGCCCTCGGCGACGGCTCGCCGCTCGGCCTGATCGAGAACGCGGCCGTCGTCATCGACGGCGGCGAGATCGCCTGGGTCGGCCCCGCCGACAAGGCTCCGGCCGCCGACGAGAGCTTCGATGCGCAGGGCCGGGCCTTGATCCCCGGCTTCGTCGACTCGCACTCGCACCTCGTCTTCGCCGGCGACCGCACCCAGGAGTTCAACGCCAGGATGTCCGGCCGCGCCTACTCCGCCGGCGGCATCCGCACCACCGTGGCCGCCACCCGCGCCGCCTCCGACGCCCAGCTGGAGGCGAACCTCGTCCGCCACCTCGACGAGGCCCGCCGCCAGGGCACCACCACCTTCGAGACCAAGTCCGGCTACGGCCTCACCGTCGCCGACGAGGCCCGCGCCCTGCGCATCGCCGCCGCGCACACCGACGAGGTCACCTACCTCGGCGCGCACATCGTCTCCCCGGACTACGCCGAGGACCCGGCCGGCTACGTCGCCCTCGTCACCGGCGAGATGCTGAGCGCCTGCGCCCCGTACGCCCGCTGGGTCGACGTCTTCTGCGAGAAGGGCGCCTTCGACGGCGACCAGGCCCGCGCGATCCTCACCGCCGGCGCCGCGGCCGGGCTGATCCCGCGCGTCCACGCCAACCAGCTCTCCTACGGCCCCGGCGTCCAGCTCGCCGTCGAGCTGGAGGCCGCCTCCGCCGACCACTGCACCCACCTCACCGACGCCGACGTCGACGCCCTCGCCCAGGCGGCGGACACCACGGCCGCCACCCTGCTGCCCGGCGCCGAGTTCTCCACCCGCGCCCAGTGGCCCGACGCCCGGCGCCTGATCGACGCGGGCGCGACCGTCGCGCTGTCCACCGACTGCAATCCGGGCTCCTCCTACACGAGTTCCATGCCGTTCTGCATCGCGCTGGCCGTCCGCGACATGCGGATGACCCCCGACGAGGCCCTCTGGTCGGCCACGGCCGGCGGCGCCCGCGCCCTGCGCCGCACGGACATCGGCACCGTGACTCCGGGAGCCCGCGCCGACCTGGCCCTGCTGGACGCCCCCAGCCACGTCCACCTGGCCTACCGGCCGGGCGTACCGCTCGTCTCCGCGGTGTGGAGCAAGGGCGTCCGCGCCTACTGACGAACGGTCAATTCGGGCCTGTCCTTTGTCTTCCCTCCGTAAGGCCCCGGGCGTACCTTGAGCCACCGATCTGATGTGTCGTCAGCTAGTTGTGGCCGAGGGGAAGACGAAGGTGTCCGACCGCAAACGCTCCACCGCGCTCGCGCTGGCCTCCGCGCTGGCCGGATCGGCGGTGCTGCTCGCCGCCCCCACCGCCCACGCCGCGGTCGTCGACGTGGCCTACGACTGCAAGACCCCGATCGGGGACAAGTCGGCCGTGTCGCCCATCGACATCAAGGCCGTCAAGGAGGGCGACGGCTACAAGCTGACGATGTCCTTCCAGAAGGGCGTCTCCTCCAGCCCCATCGAGCTCGGCAAGGGCGCCATGAGCCCCGGCGCCGTCATCGTGGTCGGCGGCGCCGAGAAGGTGTCCGTACCGGTCTCCGGCCCGTCCAACCCCGAGGCCGTGCCGCCCGACACCCCCATCAAGATCACCGATCTCTCGGGCACCTACACGCCCAAGAAGAGCGGCAAGGTCACCTTCACCGCCGGCGTGCTCACCATCAAGGCGATGGGCACCACGACCACCTGCACCCCCGGCAACAACCCGGGGCCCTCGCTGGAACTGGACGTCACCGCGGCCGGCGGGACCGGCGGAGCAGGCGCGCGGCCCGGCGGCGACGCACCGCCCGACACCCTCCCGCAGACCGGGCCGACCGACTCCGCCCTCGCCCTCGGCACCCTCGGCGGCACCGTGATGCTCACCGGCGCGGCCGGCGTGCTCTGGCTGACCCGGCGCGGCCGGCGGGCCCGGTCCTGAACGGAGCGCTCCGGCCATGCCCGTGCTCCACACCCTCAGGCGCGCCGCCCGCCGCCTCCTGTTCCTCCTGGTCCTGCCGGCGGCGGCCGCGCTGCACACGCTCCCCGCGGCTCCCGCCGCCGCCGACGAACCGGGCTGGACCGCCGAGCCCGCCGCCGGAACGGCCGCGGCCCGGCCCGGCGGCGCCCGCCCGTACTTCTACCTGGAGGGCGCCCCGGCCACCGTGCTGGAGGACCGCCTCGCCCTGACCAACACCACCGACCAGGAGCGCACCGTCACCCTCCGCGGGGCCGACGCGCACGACACCGCCGACGGCGCCCTCCCGGCCCGCCCGGCCGCTTCCGGCGCTTCCGGCGGCGCCGGTTCGTGGTTCAGCTTCGGTGCCGGAGCCACCGTGAAGATCCCGCCCCGCACCCGCGCGGTGGTCCCCTTCACCGTCACCGTGCCGCCCGCGTCCCCACCCGGCGACCACCCGGCTGCCCTCATCGCCGCCGAAGCGGGCCGGGAGGTGGGCGTACGGGTCCACCTGCGGGTCAGCGGCCCCAGCCTGGCGGCCCTCACCGTCGAGGACGTCTCCGTACGGGGCCGGGGCGGGGCCGCGGTCGTCGCCTACACCCTGGTCAACCGCGGCAACGTCACCCTCGCGCCCGAGCTGGGCATCCGCGCCGACGGCGTCCTCGGCGAGGTCATGGGCCTGGGCCCGCGCGCCGTGCCCGTCGAACTGCTCCCCGGCCGGCGGGTCGAGCTGACCGAACCCTGGCCCGGCGCCCCGGTCCTCGACCGGGTCCGCGTCACCGTCACCGTGACCGCCCCCGGCGGGGCCCGGGCCGTCGCGGGCGCCTCCGCCTGGTTCGTGCCGTGGCGGGCCGCCGGCTGGACGGGCCTCGGCCTGCTCGCCCTCGGCGGGACCGCACGGGCCGCGCTGTTCCTCGTACGCGGCCGGAGCCCGTGGCGGCGGCCGGCGGACGGCGCGGCACCGGGCGGACCGTCCGGGAAGCCCGGAGCGACGAGCCCGGCACCGGAACACGAACTGACGGGAGCCTCCAGGTGAGCGCCATGGCCGGCGGCAGGATCGACGTCAAGACCGGTGCCAGGGCCGGCGGCGGGTTGGGCGGCGGGTTCGGCGGCGGGTTGGGCGGCGCCGTCCGGGCTCTCCTGGTGGGGCTGGCGGCCTGCGCCCTCGCACTCCTGCCCGCGGTCCCGTCCGCCGCGGACGAGGGCAAAGCCACCGTGGCGCTCTCCCTCCAGGAGGCCGCCAAGGGCACCGAGCTCACCGTCACGGGCGCCGGCTGGCGGCCCAGGACCCTGGTGATGCTGCTGGTGTGCGGCCAGAACATGATCGGCGGCACCAACAGCTGCGCCAACGCGGACGGGGCGGCCGTCTCCGTCGCCGAGGACGGGCGCTTCGCGGGCCGGCTGCCGGTGGTGGCACCGCCGAAACCCTGCCCCTGCATCGTCAACGTCACCTCCGTCAACGGCGACCGGTCCACCGTCACGGCCACCCTGAAGATCACCGACCATCCGGTGGCCGAACTGCCCGCCGAATCCGGCACCGGCCGCCTCGCGATGCTCACCGGGGTCCGGCTGGAAGGGGACGACGGCGTGCTGACCTGGTTCGGCGCCCCGCCCGGCCGGAAGTTCAAGGTCACCGTCGGGAACCTCGGCACGGCCCCCGTCAAGGACCCCGTCTTCCAGCTCGGCACCGCCCACGGCGTGTTCGCCCCGCTGTGGGAGGAGGCCCGGTGGAAGGGGACCATCCCGCCCGGCGGCAAGGCGGAGGTCGCGCTCGACGTCACCCTCCCCGCGGGCGCCCACGGCGACTACACGATCTCCCTCAAGTACGGCGAGACCGTCGTGGCCACCCAGCCCTGGGGTGTGGCCCGCCCGTACGGGGTCCTGCTGTTCTGGGGCCTGCTCCTGCTGGTGATCCCGGCCGCGGTCTTCCGTACCGGCATGGCCGTCGTCGACAAGGTCCGGCCGCGCACGGCCCACGGCGCCGGACGCCACCGCGGCACACGGCCCGCCGATGCCGCGGCCGCCGTGACGGCCCGGCTGCCCGGGCTCCCCGCCGCGCGCCCGGCCGCGCCGGCCCGCGCCGAGCGGCCGGCGGATCCCCCTGAGACCACCACGGCGGTCCTGCCGTGGTTCACCCCGGACAGCGCGCCGGAGAGAGCACCACAGACGTCCGCACCGTCTGAGAACCGTTCGACGACGAAGGGACCATCGTGAAGAACCGACGGAGGGTGAGCGCGGCCCTGGTCGCGCTGCTGCTCGGCGGCGCGGGCCTCGCCATCACGGCTCCTACCGCCCAGGCCGCCGAGACCACGTTCAAGGTCAAGTGCGTGCCGCCGGCCGGCGGTGGGTCCCCGGTGGAGGGGGAGACCACCGCCAAGGTCACCGCGCCGGCCACGGCCAAGGTCGGCGACGAGGTCGACGTGTCCTGGGAGACGGTCAAGCCGGCCTCGAACAACACGGACCTGATGGACATCCCGGCGGACTCCGTCCAGCCCACCGGCTGGATCACCGTCGGCGGCGGGGGCGGAGAGCTGAAGGTCGTCGGGGAGAAGAAGAACCCGCCGATCCCCAAGAAGGCCCCCATGCAGATGTCCACGATGAAGGGCAAGCTGAAGCTCACCAAGGCCGGCAGGATCAGCCTCACCCCCGGCAAGTACGACGTCGCCGTCACCTTCCCCTTCGGCACCTTCGTCACCAAGTGCGCGCCGGTCGGCGAGGTCAAGGGCGGCGCCGTCATCGACGTGTCGGGCGGCTCCAGCGGCGGTACCACCACGGGCGGTACGACGACGGGCGGCACCACGACGGGCGGCACCACGACCGGCGGTTCCACCACGGGCGGTTCCACCGCCTCGGGCGGCAGCGGCGGCGGGGGCGGCCAGACCGACTTCCCGGGCAAGGCGGTCCAGGTGACCTTCGACTGCGGCGCGGTCGTCCCTGGAGGCATCAAGACCCCGGTCACGATCAACGCCAAGAAGAACGGCGGCAGCTACGACCTCACCGTCAAGACCGCCAAGGGCGCGATGGCGGCGCCCATGGCGCTGCCCGCAGGAGCCCTCAAGCCCTCGATGGACGTGAAGCTCGGCGGCGCGGACAGCGGCACGGTCAAGGTCTCCGGACCCGCCAACGCCGAGCCGATCCCGGACAAGGCCCCGGTCAGCCTCAGCGACATGACCGGCACCTACAAGCCCGGCACGTCCGGGAAGGTGACGCTCAGCCCGGACCAGCTGACGATCGACGTCACGATGGCGCCCGGCTCCACGCCGATCAACGTCCCCTGCGAGGCGACGAGCAGCGGCGTCTCGCTGGAACTGGACACCACCGCCCAGCCGGGCGGCTCCGGCTCCTCGACCGGCACCACCGGCAGCACCACCTCGGGCGGCCTCGCCGAGACCGGCGCGCAGGACGAGGGCGGCATCAAGGCCCTCGCCCTCGTCGCCGGCACGGTGATCCTGCTCGGCGGCGCGGTGTTCACCTTCACCCCGTGGCGCCGTCTGCGCGGCACCCGCTGACACGGAGACGGCCCGGCACACCTTGCGGTGTGCCGGGCCGTCTCTCCGCCGGAGCGGGACGGGTCAGTTCATGCCGCCCATCAGCGCGTTGACCTTCTTGCGGTACATGAAGATCGCGACACCGGCGAGCACGGCGGCGAACGCCTGGAAGAGGATCACGCCGACACCGTTCAGCTGGACATCGGCCAGGCCGAGCAGACCGGTGACGCAGTCACCGGCGGTGACGGCCAGGAACCAGACGCCCATCATCTGGGAGCCGTACTTCTGCGGCGCCATCTTCGTGGTGACCGACAGGCCGACCGGGGAGAGGCACAGCTCGGCGAGCGTGTGCATCAGGAAGATGAGCACCAGCCACCACATGGTGACCTTGGTGTCGTTGCCGGCGGTCTGGCTGAGCGGGATGGCGAAGACGAAGAACGAGGCGCCCACGATGACCAGGGCCGCCGAGAACTTCACGATGGTGCTGGGCTCGCGGTTGCGGCGGGCCAGCGCCACCCACGCGGCGGCGAAGACCGGGGCCAGGGCCACCACGAAGAGCGGGTTGAGCGACTGGAAGATGGTGGTCGGGACTTCCCAGCCGAGCAGGCTGCGCTCGGAGTTCTTGTCACCGAACAGCGAGAGGGTCGAACCGCCCTGGTCGTAGATCATCCAGAAGACGGCGGCGGCCACGAAGAACCAGATGTAGGCGCTCATCCGGGTCTGCTCGCCGGCGGTGAGGTCCTTGTCCCGCTTGATACGGGTGAGGACGGCGACCGGAATGATCAGACCGGCGATCGTGATCGGGTACAGCGCCCACTTGATGGTGAACATGTCCGCAGCGACCACGGCGCCGTAGAAGACGGCGACGACGGCCAGGACGGCGAGGGCCTTGGTGATCACGGCCTTGCGCTCGGCGGCGCTCAGCGGGTTCGGGACCAGGCTGCTCTTCGGGCTCAGGGTGCGGCCGGCGAGAAGGAAGACGGCCAGGCCGATGCCCATGCCGACGGCGGCGAGCGCGAAGCCGAGGTGCCAGTTCACGAGCTCGCCGACCATGCCGATGCCGACCGGGGCGAGGAGGGCACCCACGTTGATGCCGATGTAGAAGATCGTGAAGCCACTGTCACGGCGCGGGTCGTCCGCGTCCTTGTACAGGTGGCCGACCATCGTGGAGATGTTGGCCTTCAGCAGACCGGAGCCCACCGCGACCAGCAGCAGACCCATGAAGAAGGCGAGCTGGCCGGGGACGGCCAGCGCCACGTGACCCGCCATGATGACGAAGCTGGCGATGGCGACCGTCTTGCGGGCGCCCCAGACGCGGTCGCCGAACCAGCCGCCGGGCATGGCCATCAGGTAGACCATGGCCACGTAGACGGAGTAGATCGCCGTCGCCGTCGCCGCGGTGAAGCCGAGGCCACCGCCCTGGCTCCCGGTCGCGGCGTCGACGCCGCCGGAGACCAAGTACAGAACGAGAAGCGCACGCATGCCGTAGTAGGAGAAGCGCTCCCACATCTCGGTCATGAACAGCGTGGCCAGGCCGATCGGGTGGCCGAGGACGGTCTTCTCGTGAGCGGGGCTCGGTGAGGCCGTCGTCAGGCTGGAAGCCATGGTCGATCCTTGCTTGCTCGGGACGCTTCGGCTTCGTGAGCCCATCCGCGCCCGGTGGGGGGTGGCCGGCACCGGCGGACGGACCTCCCACCCCACGCCTGGGGGTCTCGCCCCCGTCGTACCGGGAGTGAAGGGACATCCGTAACCGGGATCCGCGCCCACCCGCGCCATCACGCGAGGGGCCCGGCCAACAGGTCATCCACTGTCGCCAAGGCCGGCCGGGTCAGTCCTCGACAAGGCTGCCCGTCCGGTTCCGGACAGAAATAGAGACCTATGCGCTGTTTTTCGGCACAAAGGTCCCTGAGGTATTGCATCAGGCGTCTCGCCACCATACGACACGACACTGCGGCATATGAAAGGACTTGAGAGATGGATCACAAGGCGAGTCGGGAACCGTTCGACCATATTCGAAGGCGCTCAGGGGTCCATAAAGCCAGATCGGAAGGGGTCTGCGGGCAGGCCTCTCGATGCAGTCGCCTCGGACTACCATCACCCACATGACGCGTGTACTGCTCGCCGAGGACGACGCATCCATCTCGGAGCCCCTGGCCCGCGCCCTGCGCCGGGAGGGGTACGAGGTCGAGGTCCGGGAGGACGGCCCCACCGCCCTGGACGCGGGACTCCAGGGCGGCGTCGACCTCGTCGTCCTGGACCTGGGCCTTCCGGGCATGGACGGACTCGAAGTGGCCCGCCGGCTGCGCGCCGAGGGCCACGGCTTCCCGATCCTGGTCCTCACCGCCCGCGCCGACGAGGTCGACACGGTCGTCGGCCTGGACGCGGGCGCCGACGACTACGTGACCAAGCCCTTCCGCCTCGCCGAACTCCTGGCCCGGGTCCGGGCCCTGCTCCGGCGCGGCGCCACCGAGGCCGCCCAGCCCCCCGCCACCCACGGCGTCCGGATCGACGTCGAGTCGCACCGCGCCTGGATGGGCGAGGAGGAGCTCCAGCTCACCGCCAAGGAGTTCGACCTGCTACGCGTCCTGGTGCGCGACGCAGGCCGGGTCGTCACCCGCGACCAGCTCATGCGTGAGGTCTGGGACACCACCTGGTGGTCCTCCACCAAGACCCTCGACATGCACATCTCCTGGCTGCGCAAGAAGCTGGGCGACGACGCCGCCAACCCGCGCTACATCGCCACCGTCCGAGGCGTCGGCTTCCGCTTCGAGAAGAGCTGACCTCCAGGGCCTTCCTTCCGGGTCAGGCCGGGCTCGCGCGCTCCGGTGCGCCCGCCGCGTCGGCGCCGGCCGCCAACGCTCCGCGTCGTCTCCCCCCTCCGCCTTGCGATCGAGCGCACCGGACCCCGCTCCCTGATCCGGCCCGACCCCGGAAGAAAGGCCCTGGCCCATGCGCCGCCGCCTCATCCAGTCCACGCTCGCCGTGGTGCTCGTGGTGATCGCCGTCTTCGGAGTCTCCCTCGTCATCGTGGAGACCCGGACCATCACCAGCAGCGCCCAGGACCGGGTCGAGTCCGAGGCGCTGCGCCTGGTGAGCGTCGTCGAGGCGAACGTCCTGGAGAAGAAGCCGACCGACCCCGTCGCCCTCGCCGAACAGCTCGACGCCGGCCACTACGCCCGGATCACGATCCCCGGGCAGCCGACCGTCGAGGTCGGCGCGTCGATCCCCGACAGCGTCGTACGCGGCACCGCCCGCGGCGAGCAGGGCGAGACCGTCGTCGTGGAGGAGGCCCGCTCCACCGTCACCAGGGAGGTCGTACGGACCCTGGCCGTGGTCGGAGCGGTGGCCCTGCTGGCCGTCGTGGCGGCCGTACTGCTCGCCGTACGGCAGGCGAACCGGCTGGCCTCCCCGCTCACCGACCTCGCCGAGACCGCCGAGCGGCTCGGCTCGGGCGACCCGCGGCCCCGGCACAAGCGGTACGGGGTTCCCGAGCTGGACCGGGTCGCCGACGTGCTGGACTCCAGCGCCGAACGGATCGGCCGGATGCTCACCGCCGAGCGGCGCCTCGCCGCCGACGCCTCCCACCAGCTGCGCACCCCGCTCACGGCGCTGTCGATGCGCCTGGAGGAGATCGCGGTCACCGACGACCTGGAGACCGTACGGGAAGAGGCGACGATCGCCCTGACCCAGGTGGAGCGGCTCACGGACGTGGTGCAGCGGCTGCTCACGAACTCGCGGGACCCCCGTACGGGCTCCGCCGTCCCCTTCGACCTCGACGAGGTCGTCAAGCAGCAGGTGGAGGAGTGGCGGCCGGCCTACCGCAGCGCCGGCCGGGCCATCGTGCGCTCCGGGAAGCAGGGCGTACGGGCCGTCGGCACCCCCGGCGCGGTCTCCCAGGTGCTGGCCACCCTCGTGGAGAACGCCCTGATGCACGGCGGCGGCACCGTCGCCCTGCGCACCAGGGTGATCGGCAACCAGGCGGTGCTGGAGGTCACGGACGAGGGGCCGGGCGTCCCGCCGGACCTCGGCAACCGGATCTTCGAGCGGGCCATCAGCGGCCGGAACTCGACCGGGATCGGCCTCGCGGTCGCCCGGGACCTCGCGGAGGCGGACGGTGGCCGTCTGGAGCTGCTGCAGACGCAGCCCCCGGTGTTCGCGCTGTTCCTGAGCCGCACGGCCCCGCAGCCGGCCGAGCCGGAGAAGACCGTCCGCTAGACAGCCCTTAGTTGTTCGCCGGTTCCGGCTCCGGCCCCGGCACCGGCTCGGCGGCCACGGGCGGGGCGACCGGCGGCAGGGCCTTGAAGACCCAGGTCCGGTACGACCAGAAGCGGAAGACGGTGGCCGTGCCGATGCCGATGAACTTGAAGACGTTGCTCGCGAGCGGCCCGTCCCAGCCGAAGCCGTAGGTCGCGGTGTAGAGCACGCCGTTCTCGATGACCAGGCCGATCACGCTGAAGCCGGCGAAGAGGGCCATCTCGCGGGTGCGGCCGCTCTGGGCGCGGTCCCGGTAGGCGAAGTAGCGGAAGCCGAGGTAGTTCGTGGCGATGGCCACGATCGTGGCCATCACGCTCGCACGGACCACCTGGAGATCGGTGGTGTTGCGGATCAGGTTGAAGACCCCCAGGTTGACCAGGACACCCAGGCCGCCGACCGCCCCGAACTTGGCGACCTCTCGCACGAGGCCGCGTACGCGTTCGAGGACAGATCCGCCCTGCGTGCTCATCAGTAGGCCAGTCCTGTCGGTCACCGCCCCCTCACGGGGCGTTCGGTGTTCTCCGTCAACCCACCCATGCTAAGTCTCCCCCCAGTACTCCGTCTGTGCCTTCCGGCGCCCTGCGACGCACGGCACACCGGGGGTCCGGCCCCACACCTCCCAGGGTCAGGTCCGGATGGCCGAATACCGGCGGATACCCTGGAGGAGTGACGTTCCCGGTAGTCGGCATGGTCGGCGGCGGTCAGCTCGCCCGCATGACCCACGAGGCGGGTATCCCCCTCGGCATCAGATTCAAGCTCCTCAGTGACACACCACAGGACTCGGCGGCCCAGGTCGTGAGCGATGTCGTCATCGGCGACTATCGCGACCTGGAGACCCTGCGCGCCTTCGCGCGCGGCTGTGACGTGATCACCTTCGACCACGAGCATGTACCCACCGAGCACCTGCGGGCCCTGGAAGCGGACGGCATCCCCGTCCGCCCGGGGCCCGACGCTTTGGTACACGCCCAGGACAAGGGGGTGATGCGCGCCAAGCTCGACGAGATCGGCGCGCCCAGCCCCCGCCACCGGATCGTGAGCGATCCGGACGACGTGACCGCCTTCGCGGACGAGGTGGGCGGGTTCCCCGTCATCCTCAAGACCGTGCGCGGCGGCTACGACGGCAAGGGGGTGTGGTTCGTCCGCACCCCGCAGGACGCCGAGGCCCCGTTCAAGGCGGGCGTCCCGGTCCTCGCCGAGGAGAAGGTGGACTTCGTCCGCGAACTCGCGGCGAACATCGTGCGCTCCCCGCACGGGCAGGCGGTCGCCTATCCCGTCGTCGAGTCCCGCCAGGTGGACGGGGTCTGCGACACGGTGATCGCTCCCGCCCCGAACCTCTCCGAGGAGCTGGCCGGCGAGGCCCAGACCCTCGCCCTGCGCATCGCGCAGGAACTCGGCGTGACCGGCCACCTGGCCGTGGAGCTGTTCGAGACCACCGACGGCCGGATCCTGGTCAACGAACTGGCGATGCGCCCGCACAACAGCGGTCACTGGACCCAGGACGGGGCCGTGACCTCCCAGTTCGCCAACCACGTGCGCGCGGTCCTGGACCTCCCGCTGGGCGACCCGCGCCCCCGCGCCAAGTGGACGGTCATGGCGAACGTGCTGGGCGGGGACTACCCCGACATGTACGCGGCCTACCTGCACTGCATGGCCCACGACCCCCAGCTGAAGATCCACATGTACGGCAAGGACGTGAAACACGGTCGCAAGGTCGGCCACGTCAACACCTACGGCGACGACCTGGACGATGTGCTGGAGCGCGCACGCCACGCTGCCGACTACCTCAGAGGAACGGTCACGCAATGAGCACCACCGCCGCAGGTCCTGTCATCGGCATCGTCATGGGGTCCGACTCGGACTGGCCCGTGATGGAGGCCGCCGCCCAGGCCCTCGACGAGTTCGAGATCCCCTACGAGGTCGACGTCGTCTCCGCCCACCGGATGCCGCGCGAGATGATCGAGTACGGGGAGCGGGCCGCCGGCCGCGGCCTGAAGGCGATCATCGCGGGCGCGGGCGGAGCCGCCCACCTGCCCGGCATGCTCGCCTCGGTCACCCCGCTGCCGGTCATCGGCGTGCCCGTGCCGCTGAAGTACCTCGACGGCATGGACTCCCTGCTGTCGATCGTCCAGATGCCGGCGGGGGTTCCCGTCGCCACCGTCTCGGTCGCCGGGGCGCGCAACGCCGGCCTGCTGGCCGTACGGATGCTGGCCGCCCACGACACGGAGCTGCTGGCCCGGATGCGCGACTTCCAGCAGGAGCTGAACGACCAGGCCACGGAGAAGGGCAAGCGGCTGCGCACCAAGGTCGCGAACGCGGAGTCCTTCGGGTTCGGCAAGTGAGTGCGGCGCAGCGTCTGGCGGAGGCGCGCGAGCTGCTGGCCGAGCACCCCGTCGCGGACGGTCACAACGACCTGCCCTGGGCGCTGCGCCAGCAGGTGCGCTACGACCTGGCGCGACGGGACATCGCGGGCGACCAGTCCGCCCACCTGCACACCGACATCCCCCGGCTGCGCGCCGGGGGTGTCGGGGCGCAGTTCTGGTCCGTGTACGTGCGCTCGGACTACGCGGGTGACGAGGCGGTCAGTGCCACCCTGGAGCAGATCGACGCCGTCGGACAGCTGATCGACCGCTACCCCGGCGACCTCGTGCGGGCACTGACGGCGGACGACATGGAGGAGGCCCGCGCCACCGGCCGGATCGCCTCGCTGATGGGCGCCGAGGGCGGCCACTCCATCAACAACTCGCTCGCCACGCTGCGTGCCCTGCACCGGCTGGGCGTGCGGTACATGACGCTCACGCACAACGACAACATCGACTGGGCGGACTCGGCGACCGACGAGCCCCGGCACGGCGGCCTGACCGGCTTCGGCCGCGAGGTCGTCCGCGAGATGAACCGGGTCGGCATGCTGGTGGACCTCTCGCACGTCGCCGCGACGACGATGCGGGACGCCCTCGCCGTCTCGGTCGCGCCGGTGGTCTTCTCGCACTCCTCGGCGCGGGCGGTCTGCGACCACCCGCGCAACATCCCCGACGACGTGCTGGCGCTGCTGCCCGCCAACGGCGGCGTGGCGATGGCCACCTTCGTACCGAAGTTCATCCTTCCGGCTGCCGTCGAATGGACCCTGGCCGCGGACGAGAACCTGCGGGCGCACGGCTTCCACCACCTCGACACCACCCCCGAGGCGATGGCCCTGCACCGGGCGTTCGAGGAGGCCCGCCCCCGGCCGGTGGCCACCGCCGCCACGGTGGCCGACCACCTGGACCACATGCGGGAGGTGGCCGGGGTCGACCACATCGGCATCGGCGGCGACTACGACGGCACGGCCTTCACCCCGTCCGGGCTGGACGACGTGGCCGGCTACCCGAACCTGGTCGCGGAGCTCCTGGCCCGCGGCTGGTCCAGGGCCGACCTGGCGAAGCTGACCTGGTCGAACGCGGTACGCGCGCTGCGCGACGCCGAAGCGGTGGCGCGCGAGGTGTCGGCGACCCGGGGCCCGTCGAACGCGGTGATCGAGGTCCTGCCGGGCCGATGAGCCGGTGGGCGTGGTGACCGGTTGTGGCCCGCGGGTCACCCGAACGCCACACCTGCCGGGCGTCCGCGCCGCCCCACGTGGCACGGTGGCTGCATCTCCATGCTGCCGCCGAGACCGGAGCGAATGCCATGGCCGACCTGCAGGACGAACCCCACTCCGTGGGCATCGGGGCCGAGGACCTCCCGGCCCCCGCCGGAGCCGAGACGACGGCGAGCGTCCTCGACAGGGCCGCCGCGCTGCTGTCCGTCCACCCTGTTGCCGACGGGTGCAACACCTTGGTCTGGACCCTGCGCCAGAGCCCGTACCACGACATCGACACCCCCGAGGCGGGCGTCGACACCGACATCCCGCGCCTGCGCGCCGGCGGGGTGGGGGCCCAGTTCTGGTCCCTGCTCGTGCCGCCGCAGGGCCGGCCGGGCCCGGACGAGGCCGACGACCGGGTGGTCTCCGACACCCTGGAACAGATCGACGCCGCGCTGACCCTGGTGCGCCGCTACCCCGACAGCCTCCGCCTCGCGCTCAGCGCGGACGACATGGCGGACGCCCGCAACCGCGGCCGGATCGCCTCGTTCCTCGGTCCCGTGCCGGGCCGCGCGCTGGCCGGTTCCCTGGGCGCGCTGCGCGCCTTCCACGCACTGGGCGTACGGATCCTCGCGCCCGCGGGAGCGCCCTGGGCGCAGGAGACGCTGACGGCCTTCGGCCACGAGGTGGTGCACGAGGCGAACCGGCTGGCGATCCTCCTGGACCTCTCGGGCTGCGGACCGGCGGCCGCCTGCCGGCTCGCGGGCGCCTCGAAGGCCCCGGTGATCATCTCGAACACGGCGGCCGCCGCGCTGAACCCGCATCCGGAGAACGTGCCCGACGAGGTGCTCCTCGCCGTGCGCGAGGCGAACGGCCTGGTGATGGTCACCTTCGACAGCGCGCGCACCGGGGACTCCCTGCACGCGGTGGCGGACCACCTGGACCACGTACGGGCGGTCGCGGGCCCGGAGGGCGTCGGACTCGGCGCGGCCTTCGGCACCGAGCCGCCGGTCATGCGCCCGACCGGCCTGACCGACCCGTCGGGCTACCCGCGGCTGATCGCGGAACTCCTGGACCGCGGCTGGCCCGAATCCGATGTCGCCCTGCTGACCTGGGGCAACGCCCAGCGCGTGATCCGCGACGCGGAATTCACCGCCCGCCGCAACCCCCGCTGACCCGCTGGCCCGGCCCAGCAGCGCCGGCGTGCGAGGCGCGGGGCCCGGGGCGGAGCCCCGGGGCCTTCCGGACGGCCGGGCAACCCCGCAGGGGTCAGGCCCGGGGCCGCCCCATCGCCCGGTACGTCCAGCCGGCGGCACGCCACCGCACCGGATCCAGTGCGTTGCGGCCGTCCAGCACGAGCCGGTCGGTCACGACGGAGGCGAGCGCCGCCGGGTCGAGGTCGCGGAACTCGCGCCACTCGGTGAGGTGGAGGACCACCTCCGCGCCGCGGGCCGCCGCGAGCGCGGAGTCCGCGTACCTGAGGGTCGGGAAGACCTGCCGGGCGTTGTCCATGCCCTTGGGGTCGTAGACGGTGACCTGGCCGCCCTGCAGGTGGATCTGACCGGCCACGTTCAGCGCGGGGGAGTCGCGGACGTCGTCCGAGTCCGGCTTGAAGGTGGCGCCGAGCACGGCGACCCGCTTGCCGAGGAAGGACCCGCCCACGGCCTCGCGGGCCAGCTCGACCATGTGACCGCGCCGCCGCATGTTGATGGAGTCGACCTCGCGCAGGAACGTCAGCGCCTGGTCCGCGCCCAGCTCGCCGGCGCGCGCCATGAAGGCCCGGATGTCCTTCGGCAGGCAGCCGCCGCCGAAGCCGATGCCGGCCCGCAGGAACTTCGCGCCGATCCGCTCGTCGTAGCCGATGGCCTCCGCCAGCTTGACCACGTCACCGCCGGCGGCCTCGCACACCTCCGCCATCGCGTTGATGAAGGAGATCTTGGTGGCGAGGAAGGAGTTGGCGGCGGTCTTGACCAGCTCGGAGGTCGGGAAGTCCGTGACGACCAGCGGGGACCCCTCGGACATGGGGGTCTCGTACACCTCGCGCAGCAGCTTCTCGCCGCGCTCGCCCTGGACGCCGATCACGATCCGGTCGGGGTGCAGGGTGTCCTGCACCGCGAAGCCCTCCCGCAGGAACTCCGGGTTCCAGGCCAGCTCCACGTCCCCGCCCGCCGGGGCCAGCTCCGCCAGCTTCTCCGCCAGCCGCTGCGCCGAGCCCACCGGCACCGTGGACTTGCCGACGACCAGCACCGGCCGCGTCAGGTGCGGGGCCAGCGAGGACATCGCGGCGTCGACGTAGGACATGTCGCAGGCGTACTCGCCGTGCTTCTGCGGGGTGTTCACGCAGACGAAGTGGACGTCGCCGAAGGCGCCGACCTCCTCGTAGGAGGTCGTGAACCGCAGCCGCCCGGTCGAGCCCGGCAGCCCGGCCACGTGCTTGGCCAGCAGCTCCTCCAGCCCGGGCTCGTACATCGGCACCCGGCCCGCGGCCAGCATCTCGATCTTCTCCGGCACGACGTCCAGGCCGAGCACCTCGAAGCCCAGCTCGGCCATCGCCGCGGCGTGGGTCGCGCCGAGGTAGCCGGTGCCGATCACAGTGATCCTGAGGGGGGCCATGGGTGCTCCAGAGGTGCGGGGCCGTTTGCGGCCACTGAGCATAGTCGGGCCGATCGGCGGGGACGGTCTCCAGGAGCGCCCCGGCAGCACCGTCTCTGTCACGCAGCTCACGTGGCTCGTCCATATCGCCATCCGTGACCGGGACACTAAGCTTGGGTTACTTAACGGTAGTTAGCATCACGTATCGCGTGTCACCCTGGGGAGTGAGAGATCTTGGCGGGTTCTGCCGACTTCGACCTGTACCGCCCGGCCGAGGAGCACGACATGCTCCGCGAGTCGGTCCGCTCGCTCGCCGAGGCGAAGATCCTGCCGTTCGCAGCCGCCGTCGACGAGGAGTCCCGCTTCCCGCAGGAGGCCCTCGACGCGCTGGTCGCCAACGACCTGCACGCCGTACACGTGCCCGAGACGTACGGCGGCGCGGGCGCCGACGCCCTGGCCACCGTGATCGTGATCGAGGAAGTGGCCCGCGTCTGCGCCTCCTCCTCCCTGATCCCGGCCGTGAACAAGCTCGGCTCCCTCCCGGTGATCCTCTCCGGCTCCGAGGAGCTCAAGGCCAAGTACCTCGGCCCGCTCGCCAAGGGCGACGCGATGTTCTCCTACGCGCTCTCCGAGCCGGACGCGGGCTCCGACGCCGCCGGCATGAAGACCCGCGCCGTGCGCGACGGCGACTTCTGGGTGCTCAACGGCGTCAAGCGCTGGATCACCAACGCGGGCGTCTCCGAGTACTACACGGTCATGGCCGTCACCGACCCGGAGAAGCGCTCCAAGGGCATCAGCGCCTTCGTCGTCGAGAAGGGCGACGAGGGCGTGTCCTTCGGGGCCCCGGAGAAGAAGCTCGGCATCAAGGGCTCCCCGACCCGCGAGGTCTACCTCGACAACGTGCGGATCCCCGCCGACCGCATGATCGGCGCCGAGGGCACCGGCTTCGCCACCGCGATGAAGACCCTCGACCACACCCGCATCACGATCGCCGCCCAGGCGCTCGGCATCGCGCAGGGCGCCCTGGACTACGCCAAGGGCTACGTCCAGGAGCGCAAGCAGTTCGGCAAGCCGATCGGCGACTTCCAGGGCGTGCAGTTCATGCTCGCGGACATGGCCATGAAGATCGAGGCCGCCCGCCAGCTGACGTACGCGGCCGCCGCCAAGTCCGAGCGCGTCTCCGCCGGAGGCGACAAGGAGGACCTGACCTTCTTCGGCGCCGCGGCCAAGTGCTTCGCCTCCGACGTGGCCATGGAGGTCACCACGGACGCCGTCCAGCTCCTCGGCGGCTACGGCTACACCCGTGACTACCCGGTGGAGCGCATGATGCGCGACGCCAAGATCACGCAGATCTACGAGGGCACGAACCAGGTCCAGCGGATCGTCATGGCCCGCAACCTGCCGTAGCCGCAAGGCTCCGGCCCGCGCGATCCAGGACGACCCCCGGCCGCGGCCGGGGGTCGTCCCGGTGGCATCCCCTGGCCCCGGCTCCGCCGTGGGACGCATGGCGGCCCTGGTCCACGTGGCCGAGCACCACGGCTTCGAGTACGGGCAGTCGATCGGGACCGGGCACAAGAAGACGCTCGTCCTGATCCGGATGTACCGGAAGGGGTCCCTGCAGCCCCTGCCCGGCGCGCGGGACGCGGTCGCCCGGACCAAGGACCGGATCATGTTCGACGTCCTGTCCTCCCACGCCGCGGACAAGCCCCGCAAGACGCCGGGCCACGGCATGCGCGCGGTCCTGGCCCTCGTCCTGCTCGCCTCCGGCAAACCGCTCGTCGCGCTCGTCGGCGGCGGGATGCTCGCGGAGTTCCTGACCGGCGCGTTCAAGTGGGGCGAGATCCGCCGACAGCAGATCACCGCCCGGCTCACCGGCGCCGCCTTCGTGCCGGTACGGGACGGTTCGGGTCGGCAGGGCTTCCTGCTGCCCGGACAGCAACTACCCGGCCACGCCGAGCCGTTCGCCGCCTGAAGCGCGAACACCCGGTCATTGCATGACATACCGACCGCCGCGCCCGTACGGTGCGCGCGCCGGTCGACACATCCGGCACGGGCCTTGGGGCGCCCCCGGATGGGCTAAATTTGGACCTTCGTACGCCGTAATCGGTTGGGGAGAACGCAATGACGGAAGCGATCCTGCTGGTCGGCGGACAGGGGACGCGGCTGCGTCCCGTGACGGTGAACACGCCCAAGCCCATGGTGCCCACGGCTGGCGTCCCGTTCCTCGCCCACCAGATAGCCAGGGCCGCCGCCGCCGGCGTCACGCACATCGTCATGGCCACCTGCTACCTCGCCGAGGTCTTCGAGCCCTACTTCGGGGACGGTTCCGACTTCGGCCTCAGCCTCGAATACGTGGTGGAGGACGAGCCCCTGGGGACCGGCGGCGCCATCCGCAACGCCGGGCGGCGCCTGACCGGCGGCCCCGACTCCTCCGTCCTGGTCTTCAACGGCGACATCCTCACCGGCCTGGACATCCGCGGCCTGGTGGACGCCCACGAGGCGGCTGACGCCGACGTCTCCCTGCACCTGGTGCGGGTCGAGGACCCGCGCGCCTTCGGCCTCGTCCCCACCGACCCCGACGGGCGGGTGCTCGCCTTCACCGAGAAGCCGCAGACGCCCGAAGAGATCATCACCGACCAGATCAACGCCGGCTGCTACGTCTTCCGCCGCAGCGTCATCGACTCCATCCCGGCCGGCCGCCCCGTCTCCGTCGAGCGCGAGACCTTCCCCGGCCTGCTCGCCTCCGGGGCCACGCTCCACGGGGTCACCGAGAACACCTACTGGATGGACCTCGGCAAGCCCGAGTCCATCATCCAGGCCTCCGCCGACCTCGTCCGCGGTGTCGTCCCCTCCCCGGCCGTACCGGGCCGCCGCGGCGAGTCCCTGGTCCTGCCGGGCGCGCAGGTCGCCGCCGGAGCCAAGCTGTCGGGCGGCACCGTCGTGGGCGCCGGAGCACGGATCGAGGCCGGCGCGGTCGTCCAGGGCTCCATCGTGCTCGACGACGCGGTCATCGGCCCGGACGCGCAGGTGAACGCCAGCCTGATCGGCGCCCGCGCCGCCGTGGGCGCGCGGACCGTGCTCGACGGCACCGTCGTCGGCGACGGCGCCGTCGTGGGCGCCGACAACGAACTGCGCGCGGGCGCCCGGGTGTGGTGCGGGGCCGAGCTGCCCGCCGCCGCCATCCGCTTCTCCCCGGACGCCTGACGGCCGGTCCGGGGAGGCGGGGCGGCACCCCCCGCGGTCAGTTGCCGCGGACGGTGACCTTCTCGTCGTTCTGGATCTGCTTCACCAACTGCTGCACCTTCGCCTTGTCCCAGACGAGGTTGCCGCCGCGCTGCCCGGAGATCGGCATGTTCATCGACACGCCGTCACCACCGTTGACCCCCTTCATCGCGAAGAACATCTGACCCATGTCGTACAGGCCCATGTCCTTGTCCACGATGAGGGTGTCCAGGCCCGCACCCAGCATCGGGTAGAGCGCGAACGGGTTGAGGATCGTCGACGGCGTCGCGGCCTGGTTGGCGAGCGCCGACAGGAACTTCTGCTGGTTCTTCGTCCGCTGGAGGTCCGACTCGGCGAAGGCGTAGCGGGTCCGTACGAAGGCCAGCGACTGCTCGCCGTTCAGCGTCTGCCTGCCCGCCTTGAAGTCGGCGCCCGACTTCTCGTCCTTGAAGCCCTCCTCGATGTCGAGCTCCACCCCGCCCAGCGCGTCCACGATGTTCGCGAAGCCGGCGAAGCCGATCTCCGCGTAGTGGTCGATGCGCAAGCCCGTGTTGTGCTCCACCGTGCGCACCAGCAGCTCGGGGCCGTCCTCCGCGTACGCCGCGTTGAGCTTGACCCGCCGCCCCTGTGCGGGGAACTTCTTGCCGGACTGGGAGCCGACGAAGGAGGGGATCTCCACGTCCGAGTCGCGCGGCAGCGAGATCATGGTGTTCCCGCTGGAGCACTTCGCCAGGATCATCATCGAGTCGGTCCGCTTGCCCTCGGCCGAGCCCGTGTGGAGTTTCTTCTTCTCCTCGTCCGACATGCCCTCACGGCTGTCCGAGCCCACGATCAGGTACGTCGTGCAGTCGCCCTCCTTCGGCCGTTCGACGACCTTGGAGAGGTCCACCTCGCGGCGCACCTTGGAGTCGGCCCAGAAGTAGGTGGAGACGGACGTCACAAGCAGCGCGGAGACCAGCACGATCGAGCCGACCTTGATGCGCTTGCGCCAGTCCGGGGCCGGGCCGGACGCCCGCCCGGGGCCGCCGGGGCCCGACGGCCCGCCGGGACCGCCCGGCCGGCCCGGGACACCGCCGGAGGGCGAGCCGTACACCTGGCCGGTGTTGTAGCCGCTGTCGTAACCGCCGTACGTGTCGTGGCCGCCCGCCTGCTGCGGAGGGACGCCGGGTGCGGGCACGGGCCCGGCCGGGCGCTGCGGCCGCGGCGGCTGCTGGGGCTGCCGCTGGATGTGCCGCATCCGCTGCACACCTTCGGGCTGCGGACGCGCGCTGCCGCGTCCGTAGGCGTCGTCACGACCTTCTGGCCAGTCATTCATGCGCCCAAGGATGCCTGCCGGGGCGGCGCCTGCGACAGCCCGGGGGAGGTTCCGTACCTGTGCTGTTGCAGAGCTGATGCCTGCGCGATCCATCTAAGGTGTCCGTATGACACAGATACCGGGCGAGCTGCCCGGGAAGCCGACCGCCGCCTCCCGGACGACCCTCAGCCACATCATGACCGCCAACGACACCAACCTCCTGGGCACGGTGCACGGTGGCGTCATCATGAAGCTGGTCGACGACGCCGCCGGCGCCGTGGCGGGCCGTCACTCCGGCGGTCCGGCCGTCACCGCCTCCATGGACGAGATGGCCTTCCTCGCGCCCGTGCGCGTGGGCGACCTCGTCCACGTGAAGGCCCAGTGCAACTGGACCGGCCGCTCCTCCATGGAGATCGGCGTACGCGTCCTCGCCGAGCGGTGGAACGAGTCCACCCCCGCCACCCAGGTCGGCAGCGCCTACCTCGTCTTCGCGGCCGTGGACGCCGACGGCAAGCCCCGCCAGGTCCCGCCCGTGCTCCCCGAGACGGAGCAGGACGAGCGGCGCTACCAGGAGGCCCAGATCCGCCGCACCCACCGGCTCGCCCGCCGCCAGGCCATCATGGCCCTGCGCGAGGAGCGCGCCGCCCAGGGCTTCGACGACTGAGACGGCGCCCGCGCGGGGCCGCCCGTACGGCTCGGGAGAGCCGGTACGGGCCCTCAGTTGCCGCAGACCACCTGGTCGCCGCCGACGACACCGAAGGCGCCCGGGTACGGGTCCTCCGCGCGCACCGGCACCACCTTGCGGTAGTCGGCGCCGGCGATCACCGTGACCGTCCGGCCCTGCCCCGCGACCGCCCGCAGCTCACTGCCGGGCAGCGCGGTCGCCACCGACCGCGCCGAGCGGTCCCAGCGCGGGTCGTACGTGATCACCGTGCGCTTCACGTCGCGGCCGGCGCCGTTGCCCGGGGTCCCCGTGGTGTCGAAACCGGTGGCGCGCAGTGCGCTGTCCACGCGCCCGCCCAGCCCGTCGATCCGCGTCCCGTTCTCCACCTGGACCCGGACCTGTGGCGGCGGCACGTCCACGGGCACCGCCGCGGGCCGGCCGGCGGCATCCTTCCCCGGCCGCGCCGGGGCCAGCGGCCGGTCCTCGCGCAGCGCCTCGAAGAGCTTGGCCGCCTTCGGCTCGTCCCACTTCACGGTGGACCCGATGCCCTTCACCCGGAAGGAGGGGCTGCCGATGGGCACCGAGGCGAACTCGGAGGAGGAGGGGGTGAAGTCCCGCATCGCCTGCCCGAGCGCCAGCATCTGCTCCGAGCCGAAGCCCTTGTCGGCGCGGACCGAGCCCAGCAGGGTGGAACTGAGCTCCTTGAACTTGACGGGATTCAGCAGCACCCCGCCGCCGGTCGCCTGTTTGATCAGGGCTGCGACGAACCGCTGCTGGCGCTGCATCCGGCCGAGGTCGGAGGCGCCGTCGACGTGGCGCGAGCGTACGTACTGCAGGGCCTGGCCGCCGGTCAGCCGGTGGGTGCCGGGCAGCAGGTCGAGGCCGGTGTTGGGGTCGCGCATGGTCTTGGCGGTGCAGATCTCCACCCCGCCCATGGCGTCGACCGTCTTCATGAAGCTGGTGAAGTCGACCTCCAGGTAGTGGTCGATCTTCACCCGGGTCATGTTCTCGACCGTCCGCACGGTGAGGTTGGGCCCGCCCTCCGCGTACGCCGCGTTCAGCCGCACCGGGTGGGCCTTGTGCGCCTTGCCGGTGACCTGGTCGCGGTGAGCGGGCACCTCGGCGTAGCTGTCGCGGGGCAGGCTGACGACGCTCGCCCGCTCCTTGTCCGCCGACAGGTGCACCAGCATGATCGTGTCCGTGCAGTGGCACGGCGCCCCGCCTAGGCGGTACTCGCGCTTGTCCTCGGGGCTGATCTTGTCCCGGCCGTCGGTGCCCACGAGCAGGAAGTTGACGCCGTGTCCGGCCTGCGGGCGGTTCTTCATGTCCTTGAACGGGTCCACCCGCTCGATCCCGGTGTCCAGACCGGTCATCACGGCGTGCCCGACGGCACCGGATCCCAGCACCGCCACGGACAGCCCGGCCGCCAGCCGCACCCCCCACCGGGGCCGGCCCTCCCGGCGCCGGGACCGACCGCCGGCACCGCCGCGCCGTGCGCGCGGCGGCTCGGGCGGCCGGGCGGGACGGGTGGGTCGGTGCGGCTGGGGCACGGCGGACACCTCCGCGGGACAGCAGGGATACCGGTCACGGCCGGGCCGGGTCCTGAGTACTCAGCCCGCTGATTCGACAGAACAGTAGGCCCATACGATCAGCAGCTGTCCCTACCGATCACTCGGCGCGCACCCGGTTCCCCCGTACGCGGTAACGTGACACCGATACCCGACCTTGAAGGACCACATGCCCGCCCAGCAGCCCGCAGTCTCGGTGATCATGCCGGTGCTCAATGAGGAGCACTACCTCCGCGAGTCCGTCCGCCACATCCTGGAACAGGAGTATGCGGGCGAGATGGAGGTGGTGATCGCACTCGGGCCGTCCACGGACCGCACCGACGAGATCGCCGCCGAACTCGTCGCCGAGGATCCCCGAGTCCACACCGTCCCGAATCCCACCGGCCGGACCCCGGCGGCGCTCAACGCCGCCATCAAGGCCTCGCGTCACCCGATCGTGGTACGCGTCGACGGCCACGGCATGCTCTCCCCGAACTACATCGCCACCGCCGTCCGCCTCCTGGAGGAGACCGGTGCGCAGAACGTCGGCGGGATCATGCACGCCGAAGGCGAGAACGCCTGGGAAGAGGCCGTCGCCGCCGCGATGACCTCGAAGATCGGCGTCGGCAACGCCCCCTTCCACACCGGCGGCCAGGCCGGCCCGGCCGAGACCGTCTACCTCGGCGTCTTCCGCCGTGAGGCGCTGGAACGGCAGGGCGGCTACAACGAGGAGTTCATCCGCGCCCAGGACTGGGAGCTGAACTTCCGCATCCGCGAAGCCGGCGGGCTGATCTGGTTCTCGCCCGAGCTGCGGGTCCAGTACCGACCGCGACGCTCCGTCAAGGCCCTGGCCAAGCAGTACAAGGACTACGGCCGGTGGCGGCACGTGGTGGCCCGCTACCACTCGGGCTCCATCAACATGCGCTACCTGGCCCCGCCGACCCTGGTCTGCGCGATCGCCGCGGGCGTGGTCGTGGGCGTGACCGTCAGCCCGTTCGGCTTCGCCGTCCCGGCCGGCTACCTCGCGGCGATCGCCGCGGGCTCCGTCCCGGCGGGCAAGGGGCTGCCGCTGAAGGCCCGGGCGCAGATCCCCGTCGCCCTGGCGACCATGCACCTGTCCTGGGGCTTCGGCTTCCTGACCAGCCCGCGCGCCCTGGCGGACAAGCTCATCGCGAGCCGCCGCCCGGCCGTGCTGCCCGGCGTCCCGCAGGCCTGAGAGGTACGAAGGGGCCCGGCGCGGGGGGGGGGGGGGGCGCCCCCCCCCCCGGGGGGGCCCCCCCGGGGGGGGGCAGAGCCGCGGACGCCGGCGGGAG